>NZ_CP025030.1:5201824-5507814 GCF_002812705.1 Achromobacter spanius
CGGTCTTTGCCCGACGTGGTCAGCTCGTTGTTGGCGTTGTACATCGCGCGCGGCTTGTCCGTGGAGAACAAGGCCAGGCCGGCGCCCAGGCCGTCGCCTTCGTACTTCACGCCAATTTCTTTTTGCTTGGACACGTACGGCTGCAAGCTTTGGCCGACGTTAGGCACCGGCCTGCCGTTGGCGTTCGCGGGCGCGGTCGGACCCGCGACCAATGCTTCGATGTAGTTGGCATACAGCGAAACGCTGGGCGCCACCTTGAAGACGATACCGGCAGCCGGCGAGTTATGGCTGGCGTCGTAGGCGCCGCTTTCATTGCCCGTGTTGTAGGCGTAATCACGCTGCGACAAGCGTTGATGGCGGATGCCCAGGGTCAGCAGCACCTTGTCGTCCAGGAACGACATGGTGTCGCCCAGGGCGTAGCTGCTCATCCGCGTGCGTCCTTGCAATGCGGGGTTGTCAATATCGTTGCCGCGCAATGCCGTCGCGCTGAAGGCGGGCTTGTCGTAGGAGATCGGGTCATAGATATTCGTGGGGTAGGTATTCCCGAAATCCATGATGTAGGCGTTCTTCTTCTTCAAATCGAAGAAGGAAGCGGACGCGACGATCTCGTGGCCGACCGGGCCGGTACGCACTTTGGCGCGCAGGCCGAACTCGCCCGTGTTGACGCTGTCTTCACGGGTGTTGTCGAAGCGGTAGAAATTACCCGCGCCGGTGCTGCCGTTCGTCAGCGTCACGTTGCCCAGCGAGTTGGCTTCGTCGCTGCGGCGGAAGCCATACGCGGCCCAGCCGGTCAGCTTGTCGCTGAAGTCGTGTTCCGCGCGCACGGTGCCGAACACGTCACGTTCATTCGAATACGACCACGGCTGCGCGTAGTTGGAGCTTGCGTCCGGCGCGTCGGGTACTGTGGTCACGCCCGAGCCCATCGTCACATTCGGCCTCGCGCGCTTCAGCTTGTTTTCCTGCCAGCCGATATCCGCCGACAGGCGCGTATCCGCAGACCGCCAATCCAGGCCCAGCGACACCAGGCTGGTGCGCGAATGTTCATCATCGATGCCCGTGTCGCCGCTGCGTTGCGCGGCGTTCAGGCGGATGCCGGTGCTGTCGTCCGGGCCAAAGCGGCGGGCGATGTCGGTAGAGATCTGGAACTGGCCGCCGCTGGCAACGCCGGTGGTCACGCGGGTCAGCGGCTCGTTCGGCGCGCGCTTGGGCACCAGGTTGATCACGCCGCCGATGCCGCCGCCGCCGGGCGTGGCGCCCGTCAGGAAAGCCGTTGCGCCGCGCAGCACTTCCACGCGCTCGAACAGTTCGGTGGCGATGTACTGGCGCGGCAGCAGGCTGTACAGGCCGTTGTAGGCCACGTCGTCCGAACTGAGGATGAAGCCGCGAATGAAGTAGGACTCTTGGAAATTACCGAAACCGCGCGCCACGCGCACGCCCGAATCGTTCTGCAAGACATCGCCCACGCTGCGGGCCTGCTTGTCCTGGATCAGCTCGTTCGTGTAGCTGGTGATGCTGAACGGCGCGCTCAGGTTGTCCAGCGTGCCCAGCACGCCCACCCGGCCGCCTGTCGCCACCTGCCCGCCCGCGAACGCCGGGGCCAGGCCGCCGGCCGATGCGTCGGCGCTGGCCTCTACCTTGATGGCTTGCATCGACACCACGGAGCCGCTGTCGGTGGCGGGCTGCGCTTGGACAGGGGTGGCGGTTTGCGCATGGACGACGCCCATGCATGGCAGCGTTGCGGCCACGCAAGCGAGAGTTCGAATTTTCATATCGGGATCAAGAGAGGAAGGTGGGGCGCGTCGCCGCGCAAAAAAACACACAATCCCGATTGGGTCACGCACGGAAAACGGCTTATCAGTGGGCACTACCGCGAAAGCCTGCCATCAGGCCCTGACCGAGCCCGTTCACCAAGGGGGTCTTGAGGTCTTGAGTCGCAAATGTTATCAAACCGATAATCATTCTCAATATTTCCCCATTTTTTGCTTTTATTGACGTTGCCGTCACACAACAGACATCCCTGATAGCCGCAGGGTTAAGCCGCGAGCGGCTTGGCGCCGCGACGACTGGGCTTTACCGCCGACGGCGCGCTGACCGCACTGCACAGGCTGCCGACCAGCACGAAGTGCGCGGGCGCCCTGCCCGCCATCAAGACCAGCACGCCTTCCTCGTCATCGGCCGAGGCAGACGCGACCAGCGCCGAGCCCGCGTCCAGCACCGCGAAGTCCGGGTCGCCTGCCACTTGCCGGGGCAACGGCGGCGCCCCGATCCGACGATGCCTGGCACGCACGCCAAGCGCGCCGGACACCGCGTAGATCCAGGCGTTCCAGCCTGGCGCCAGCGGCACCAACTGGGTTGCACCGGGGCGCAGCCAGGCGTCCAGGATGGTCATGGGCGTGGGAGTGGCCAGGGGCGACTGCGAACCGGCATGGCTACCCGCCACCACCCGGACGCGGCCGGCATCGGTCTTTATCACCGGCATCTCCCAGCCACGCAGCAGCGTCGGCGTGGCGGGCAAAGGCTGGGGTTCAGCTTGGGGTTGTGATTCGGCTTGTGATTCGGCTTGGGATTCAAGCGAGCCAGGCAAGCCCATCACCATGCGCAAGCCGTTCAAGCGGACCTCGGCGTTCTGGGCAATTCCATCCGCTGCCCGCGTCCGGATGACGCCGGCATCCTCCCGCGTCCAGTGCAGATCCCCGGCCTGCATCTCATGGTCCTCGCAGTTACCGCCCAGGCTTTGCATACCGCCCCGGCAATCCTCCAGCAGCAGCGTTGCCACGCCCAGGCCGGCGTACGCGTCCTGCAAGGACGGCAGCACGGTGGCCGACGCGGTCATGGCGAAATGGTCCACCCTGAACAATGGGGAGGAAACCGGCGAAGAAACCCGAGAAGCCCCCCGGGAAGCGCCGCAGGAAAAATCGGCGTGGCAAAACGAACGGATCGTGCAGGAATCGCCGGCCGGTTGCGGCTGGCTCGCGACGACATTGCTGAGATGGATAGTCAAAAACTGCTGCCTGATTCGGATAACGCTTGCGGGTGCCGAAGCTTATGCGTTCCACCTGGCGGACAGTAGAGGCCAATTTCAGGAATAGTTGTCCTGCCACGCAGGACAATCCGCTCCCGTCCCACGATCTACGCGCCCCTCCCCGCCCATGCCCTCGCACCCGTATCACCTTGACGATCTGCTGCTGTTCAGCGAAGTCGTCGCCAAAGGCGGCTTCTCGGCTGCCGCGCGCGTGTTGAACATGCAGCGGTCCAAGCTCAGCCGGCGCGTGGCCGAACTGGAGGCGCGCCTGGGCGTGCGGCTGCTTCATCGCAACACCCGGCGGGTGTCGCTGACCCCGATGGGCGAGCAGATATACGTGCATGCCCAGGCCGTGGCCCGCGAAGCCCGCATCGCGTTCGACCTGGCGGCTTCCATGGGCGACACGCCCAGCGGCCTGTTGCGCATCACCGCGCCCTCGCCGCTGGCGGTCACGCTGCTGGGCGATATGGTGGCGCGCTTCTGCCTGGCGCACCCCGGTGTGCGCGTGCTGTTGGACACGCGCGACGAGATCATCGACCTGGTGGGCGAAGGCTATGACCTGGCGTTTCGCGCCATGGGTACGCCGCTGACCGATTCGCGGCTGATCGGGCGCGAGCTGGCGCTGGTGCCCCTGACGCTGGTCGGCGCGCCGGCGCTGGCCCAGGCGGCGCGGCCCCGCCATCCGCGCGACCTGGCGGCGCTGCCGCTCCTGGCGCATGCCACGCAAGACAATCTGCACACCTGGCGCTTTACCGGCCCGGCCGGGGAAACGGCGTCGCTTGCGTTTCAACCGCGTTGCCTGAGCAGCAATATGGCAACGCTGCGTTCCATGGTGCGCACGGGGCTGGGCGCGGCGTTGATACCGCACTACCTGTGCGCCAACATGCTGGCCAAGGGCGAGCTGGTCGAGATACTGCCGGGCTGGCGGGTCGCGCCGTCGCGCATCTACGCCATCATGCCCGCGCGCCGGGGCGAGCCCCTGGCCTTGCGCCGCTTCCTGGAAGTGGCGGCGGCCGAACTGCCCGCCCTGCTGGGGTGACGCGGTCTGCTGATGTGACGCGACCTGCTGATGTGGCGAGGCCTGTTGGCGTGACGCGCCCTGCTCAGTCCAGCTTGATGTGGTTCGCCCGGATCACCTCGCCCCAGCGCTCGCGGTCTTCCGCCACGTAGCGTTCGGTCTCGGCCTGATCGCGCGGCGCCTGGATCACCAGCCCCAAGGCCTGAAAGCGTTCCCGGAAATCCGGCTGGCGCATCACCTTGGCCACCGCGTCCCGCAGGGCGCCAGCCTCGGCCGCCGGGGTTTCCGCCGGCACCGCAACCCCAAACCACGTGGCTGCGCGAAAGCCAGGGAAGCCGCTTTCGGCCACCGTGGGCACGTCGGGCAGCACCGGCAGGCGTTCAGCCGT
The DNA here is from genome assembly GCF_002812705.1 of Achromobacter spanius. Classification (NCBI taxonomy): domain Bacteria; kingdom Pseudomonadati; phylum Pseudomonadota; class Betaproteobacteria; order Burkholderiales; family Alcaligenaceae; genus Achromobacter; species Achromobacter spanius. Next base: position 5,206,253 of record NZ_CP025030.1, read on the forward strand.
GGTCACCGCCAGGGCCTTGATCTTGCCTTCCTTAACCAGCGGCAGCGACGTGCTGATCACGTCGACCATCAACTGCGTGTCATTGGCCATCAGCGAACTGAGCGCGGGCGCGCTGCCGTTGTACGGAATGTGCGCCACGTCCATGCCGGTGCGCGATTTCAGCAGCTCCGTCGCCAATTGCAGCGGGTTGCCGACGCCGACCGAGGCGTAATTCAGCTTGCCGGGACGCGCCTTGGCCACGCCAACGAATTGCGCCAGCGTGGCGGCCGGCACTTCATTGTTGGCCACCACCACCAGCGGCAGTTCGGCCACGACGGACAGCACGCTGAAGTCGCGCGCCGCGTCGTAGGCGATCCTCTGATAGAGCATCGGGTTCAGCACCATGCTGGCGTTGCTGGCCAGGAACAAGGTGTAGCCGTCGGGCTGCGAACGCGCCACCTGCGTGGCGGCGATCATCGTATTGGCGCCTGGCTTGTTTTCAACCACGACGGGCTGCGCCAGTTCACGCGACAGGCGCTCGGCCAGCACGCGCGACAACTGGTCGGCCGCGCCGCCCGGCGTGTACGGCACGACCAGCTTCAACGGCCGGTCGGGAAACGCCGCCACCGCAGGCGACGCGGCGGCCGCGCAAACCCACATCGCGGCCGCGGCGCGGCCGATCCAACGATTCATCTTCAACATGCTTGTCTCCCGAGTCTGTGGCGACTCTGATTTTTTTGACGTCTATCGTGGTGTTGCCCGGCATACGGGCGGTGCAGCCTGGCGGCCCGGCGCTTATACCTTGCGCGCCTGGCCCTCCCAAAACTCGGCGCGCAAGCGGCGCTTGGCGATCTTGCCGTTATCGTCACGCGGTAGCACCGGGCGCAGCAACAGTTCGCGCGGCACCTTGTAGCGGGCGATGCGCATGGACAGCCATTGCATCAGGTCCTGCACGTCGATGTCGCTGTCTGGCGCAGGCTGGATCAGCCCCAGCAAACGTTCGCCGAATTCCGCGTCCGGCACGCCAAACACAGCGCAGTCGGCCACGCCCGGGTACTGGGTCAGGTGGTGTTCGATTTCGGCGGGATAGATGTTCACGCCGCCCGAGATCACCAGGTCTGATTCCCGGTCGCACACGAACAGGTAGCCGTCTTCGTCGACATAGCCCAGGTCGCCCAGGCCGATCAGCCCGTCGGTTTCCACCGCCAGGCGGGCTTCGGGATGGTTGCGGTAGGTGAAGTCGGCGTAGGCGGGCTGCCGCACGTAGATGCGGCCGACTTCGCCGGGCGCGCAGACGCGGCCGTCGTCGCCGTAAACGCGCACTTGCGCCGGCCCGATCGGCCGCCCCGCGCTGCCGGGCTTGGCCAGCGCCTCGTGCGAGTCAATCACGGTCACCATGCCCGCTTCGCTGGACGCATAGGTTTCATGGATGACCGGCCCCAGCCAATCGATCATCGCGCGCTTGAGTTCGGGCGCGCAGGGCGCGCCCGTCGACGCCACGAAGCGCAGGGAGGACAGGTCGAACGACGCCCGCGTGCGCGCATCCAGCTTCAGCAAGCGCACATACATGATGGGCACGAGATAGACGGTGTCGATGCGGTGCTGCTCGATCAGGCGCAAGACTTCAAGCGGGTCGAACCGCGCCGTCAGCACCAGCGTGTCGCACACGCGCAGGGCCACCTGGGCGAAGACGCTGGGCGCGCTGTGGTAGATCGGCGCCGGCAGCAGCGCGCGGCAGCCCGGCCGCAGGCCGTAGGCCTGTTCCACCACGGACTCCACCGCCGCCAGATGTTCGGCCAGGCGGTCTACCGGGAACGGCTGGCGCACCACGCCCTTGGGCCGGCCGGTCGTGCCCGAGGTGTACGCCATGTGGCCGCGCGGGGCGACCACGGGGCCGTCGTAGCGGGGCTGTGCGTTGCGCCAGGCGTTGTAGTCGGCGCTATCGCCACTACCGTTGCCACCGTTGCTATTGCCGTTGCCACTGCCACCATCGCCGCATCCACCGTCTTCGCTGCGCGCGGCGGCCACCGCATCGCCATTTCCCGCGACCCGCAGCGCGGGCAGGCCGGTAGGCAAGGCGGCGTGCACCTGACGCCACAGATCGTCCTCGGCGATCAACACCTTGGCGCCGCTGTCGGCTACCAGGAACGCCACCTCGTCAGCCGTGTAATGCCAGTTGATGGGGCAGTAATAACAACCCAGCCGTTTGCAGGCCTGGATGATTTCCAGGTACGGCATGCCGTTGCGCAGCAGCACGGCGATGACGTCGCCTTCGCGCACGCCCATCGCCGCCAGGCCCGCCGCAACCTGCTCGCCCCGGGCCACCAGCGCATCGCGCGTCAGGCTCACGTCCCCGGCAATGATGCGTGCCGTCATGCCGGCTTCCCCGCGCGTTGCGCCTTGTCTTGCGCGGTGCGCGCTTCGATGGCGGCGCGGGCGGCCGCCCAGTCGTCGTCTGACCAGTCGAAGTACTGCTTGAAGTAGGCGCCGTTGGCCAGGTAATCGCCCCCGTCCAGCGCAATTGTCTGGCCGTTGATCCAATCGTTGCCCGGCCCCAGCAGAAAGGCCGCCAGTTCGCCGATGTCATGGCCGGTGCCCAGTCGCCGCATGGGGTTCTGTTGCGTCAGGGCGTCCTGGCCGTCGCCATTGGGGCGCAAGCGCGCCGTCGCGCCTTCGGTGGGAATAACCCCCGGCGCAATGGCGTTCAAGCGGATGCCATGCCTGCCCCACTCCACCGCCAGCGATTTGGTCATGGCGTCGATGCCGGCCTTGGACATGGCCGAGGGCACCACGAACGGCGACCCGGTCCATACCCAGGTCACCACAATCGACACCACCGCGCCGCGTGTGTCGGACGCAATCCAGCGCTTGCCCACCGCCTGCGTCATGTAGAAGGTGCCCCGAAACACGGTGTCGGCAATGGCGTTGAAACCGCGCGCCGACAATTTTTCGGTGGGGCTGATGAAGTTGCCCGCTGCGTTGTTGATCAGGCCATCCAGCCCGCCATGCGTGGTCCAGATGCCTTCAACCATGGCGTCCACCGCGTCGGCGTCGCGGATGTCGACCGCATGCGCGTAGGCATGGGTGCCGTACTTGGCGCGTAGCCCGGCAGCGGCTTCTTCCACCACGGCCTGGCGGCGGCCACACAAATGCACGGTGGCGCCCAGCGAGGCCAATTGTTCGGCCATGGCCAGCCCCAGCCCCGTGCCGCCCCCCGTGACGAGGATGCGCTGGCCGCGGAACAGGTCCGCGCGGAACATGCTTTGCACCATGGTTTGTCTCCTTTATCTGATCGCAATGCGGTGTGGGAAGCAGATTATCAACGCGCCAATGGCGCGACAATCCTTCAGCCTGAGTAAACTCTGTTTCCTCAGAGGCAACAATCCAAGACAGCCATGTCCGCCTTGCCCGCGCTAGACCTGAACCTGATCCAGCTATTCGTGACCATCGTCGAGGCGGGCACGCTAAGCGAAGCGGCCATGCGCCAAGGGGTGACGCGGTCGCACGTCAGCCGCAACCTGCAAAAGCTGGAACGCGCGTTCGGCGCGCAGCTGATCCGGCGCACCACGCGCCGCCTGGAACTGACGCAGCAGGGCACGGTGCTGTACGAACATGGGGCGCGCATGGCGCGCGAGGTGGAATCGGCGCGACATGCCTTGCAGAAGCTGGGCGCGGAACCCACCGGCCACGTCCGCTTGTCCTTGCCCACCGGCCTGGGCGAACTGGACGCGCTGCGCCCCCTGCTGGTGCGTTTTGCGCTGGAGCATCCCAGCCTGAGCCTGCGGGTTCTGTTTTCCAACCGCGTCAGCGATCTGATTTCGTCAGAGATCGACGTGGCGTTGCGGGTGATTTCGCAGCCCCCGCAAGACTACGTGGCCCGCGAGCTGGGCGACGTGAAATGGCATTTGTGCGCCGCCCCCGATTATTTGCAGCGCGTGGGCATGCCCGCGCACCCGCGCGACCTGAGCCGGTTCGACTTCCTGTGCCCGCCCGGCCCCAAGCCGCAGACCACGCTGCGTTTGAGCCGCAAGGGGCAAACCTATGAAGCCAAGCTGGCGCCCCGGCTGCAATCCGAATATTTCCCTTTTCTGGCCCAGGCCGCGCGCGACGGCGCGGGCATCGCATTACTACCCGCCTACATCGTGCAACCCGACCTGGAATCGCAGCGGCTGCGTGAAGTGCTGCCGGCCTACCGGGCAGAAGGCCCCGGCGACAAGCTGTTCATCCTGACCTCGCCCACGCCCTATCCGTCGACCGCCCAACGCGCCCTGGTCGCCTTCCTGAAGCGGGAACTGGAGCCGTTGCTGCGCGGCTACCTGAACTGATCCGGACGCCCTCTTCCCGGGCCGCGCCTGCCGCCACGCCGCTGTAGGACAACCCTGGTAAAACCACGGGGTCTTGCGGGCTTGGTCCTTGTCCGCCAAAGTAGGGGTTTTGCAGTCGCTGAACGGGACCTGACTGGACTTGGGCTTGAACTTTGACGTGCGACCCAAGTCTTATATAAGATATAAGACATACGGCCGCGCGCGGGCTTGTGTCCCCTACAATGACAAACGCGCAAAAACGCCAGAAAATGCCGCCTGCGCTTGGGCGAACACAGCCGGGCAAAACCACGGAGTCCATCATGCCGCACAACACCCTAGACACTCTCAAGAATTTCAAGATCGGCAATAAATCCTGTCAGTACTATTCGCTGCCGGCGCTGGGCAAGTCCCTCGGCATCGATGTGCAGCGGCTCCCGGTATCGATCCGCATCGTGCTGGAATCCGTGCTGCGCAACTGTGATGGCAAGAAGGTCACGGAAGAACACGTCAAGCAGCTCGCCAACTGGCAGGCCAATGCCCGCCGCGAAGACGAAATCCCCTTCGTCGTGGCGCGGGTCGTGCTGCAGGACTTCACCGGCGTGCCGCTGCTGGCCGATATCGCGGCCATGCGTTCGGTGGCCGACAAGATGGGCAAGAGCCCCAAGAGCATTGAACCGCTGGTGCCGGTTGACCTGGTCGTCGACCACTCGGTCATGATCGACTACTTCGGCACCAAGAATGCGCTGGACCTGAACATGAAGCTTGAGTTCAAGCGCAACCAAGAGCGCTACCAGTTCATGAAGTGGGGCATGCAGGCGTTTGACACCTTCGGCGTCGTGCCCCCGGGCTTTGGCATCGTCCACCAGGTCAACCTGGAATACCTGGCGCGCGGCGTGCACCAGGACAAGAAAAACAACGTCTATTACCCCGATTCTCTGGTGGGCACCGACAGCCACACCACGATGATCAACGGCATTGGCGTGGTGGGCTGGGGCGTGGGCGGCATCGAAGCCGAAGCCGGCATGCTGGGCCAGCCCGTGTATTTCCTGACGCCCGATGTGGTTGGCGTTGAACTCAAGGGCCAATTGCGCGGCGGCGTCACCGCCACCGACCTGGTGCTGACCATTACCGAAATGCTGCGCCGTGAAAAGGTGGTGGGCAAGTTCGTTGAATTCTGCGGCGAAGGCACCGCCAGCCTGACCGTGGCCGAACGCGCCACCATCGGCAACATGGCGCCGGAATACGGCGCCACCATGGGCTTCTTCCCGGTTGACGAACGCACCATCGACTACTTCCGTGGCACCGGTCGCACCGAAGACGAAATCGCCGCCTTCGAAGCCTACTTCAAGGCGCAGAAGATGTTCGGCATCCCCGCCGCCCAAGACATCAACTTCACCAAGCTGCTGACGCTGGACCTGTCCACCGTGGCGCCGTCGCTGGCCGGCCCGAAGCGCCCGCAAGACCGCATCGAAATCGGCAACGTCAAGAACACGTTCATCGACCTGTTCTCCAAGCCGGTCGCCGAAAACGGCTTCAACCAGCCGGCCGAAAAGCTGGCCCAGACCTTCACCACCAGCACCGGCACCAAGATCAAGAACGGCGACATCCTGATTGCCGCCATCACGTCCTGCACCAACACGTCGAACCCGAACGTGCTGCTGGCCGCTGGCCTGTTGGCCAAGAAGGCCGTGGAAGCCGGCTTGAAAGTGCCCAAGCACATCAAGACGTCGCTGGCCCCTGGATCGCGCGTGGTCACCGACTACCTGACCAAGACGGGCCTGTTGCCCTACCTGGAAAAGCTGGGCTTTGACGTGGCCGCCTACGGCTGCACCACCTGCATCGGCAACGCCGGCGACCTGACGCCCGACCTGAACGAAGCCATCACCGGCAATGACCTGGTCTGCTCGGCGGTGCTGTCCGGCAACCGCAACTTTGAAGCGCGCATCCACCCGAACATCAAGGCGAACTTCCTGGCCTCGCCCCCGCTGGTGGTGGCCTACGCGCTGGCCGGCACCGTCACGCGCGACCTGATGACCGAACCGGTTGGCAAGGGCAAGAACGGCGACGTCTGGCTGGGCGACATCTGGCCCACGTCCGAAGAAGTCGAAGCGCTGATGAAGCACGCGCTGGACCCGAAGGTGTTCGAGGCCAACTACGGCCAGGTCAAGAGCAACCCCGGCAAGCTGTGGGAGAACATCAAGGGCGTGGCCGGCGACACCTACAACTGGCCCGACTCCACCTACATTGCCGAACCGCCCTTCTTCGAAGGCTTCGACATGACGCCGGCCGCGATGCCCACCGTCAAGGGCGCGCGCGCGCTGGGCGTGTTTGGTGATTCGGTCACTACCGACCACATCTCGCCCGCGGGTTCCATCAAGGAAACCTCGCCGGCCGGCAAATGGCTGAAGGAAAACGGCGTCATGAAGGCCGATTTCAACAGCTACGGCTCGCGTCGCGGCAACCACGAAATCATGATGCGCGGCACCTTCGCCAACGTGCGCATCAAGAACCTGATGATCCCGTCGCTGCCGGACGGCAGCCGCTTCGAAGGCGGCGAAACCCTGTTCCAGCCCACCGGCGAACAGATGTCCATCTACGACGCGGCCATGAAGTACGTGGCGCAGGGCACCCCCACCGTGGTGTTCGGCGGCGAAGAATACGGCACTGGCTCGTCGCGCGACTGGGCGGCCAAGGGCACGCAACTGCTGGGCGTGAAAGCCGTGATCACCCGCAGCTTTGAACGCATCCACCGCAGCAACCTGGTGGGCATGGGCGTGCTGCCGCTGCAATTCAAGGGCGCTGACAGCGTGGAGTCGCTGGGCATCACCGGCGAAGAAACCTACGACATCTCGGGCCTGGAAAACGGCATCAAGCCGATGCAGGACGTGACGCTGACGATCACCCGCAAGGACGGTTCGAAGCAGGACGTGACGGTGCTGCTGCGCATCGACACGCCGATCGAGGTCGATTACTACCTGCACGGCGGCATCCTGCCCTTCGTGCTGCGCCAACTGCTGGCGGCCTGACCCCGCCACCCGCTTGCGCCCCCCTCTCGGCGGCGCAATGCGAAAGCCCCGAAGCCTTGCGGCCTCGGGGCTTTTTACTGTCCATGCACTTAGCGGGTCAGTCGTCGAACTGATAGGCGTCCATGGCCAGCGCGCTGTACGAGATCTCGTCATTCAAGCGCGTGGCCGACGCACCGCCCGCGCCCAGCGCCACATACAGCGGCATCAGGTGATCGTCATGCGGATGGGCCTGCGCTGCGCCCGGCGCCCGCGCCTGCCAGTCCAGCAGCGCCGGCACGTTGTGATCGGCCAGATTGCGCGCGTACCAGTCCTGAAACTCGGGCACATAGGGCGCCGCCGGCGCGTCTTGCGGCATGCGCACATGGCGCAGATTGTGCGTCAACGACCCCGAGCCGATGATCAGGATGCCCTCGTCGCGCAGCGGCGCCAGGGCGCGTCCCAGCGCCAACTGGCCCGCGGCGTCGCGGCCCATGTCCAGCGACAGTTGCACCACCGGCACGTCGACATCGGGATACAAGTAACGCAACGGCACCCAGGCGCCATGGTCCAGCGGGCGGCGCGGGTCGCGGTCGGCGGTGATGCCCGATTCAGCCAGCAGCGTTTGCACGCGCGCGGCCAGTTCGGGCGACCCGGGCGCCGCATATTCCAGCGTATAGAGCTCAGGCGGAAAGCCGCCAAAGTCGTGCCAGGCCACTTGCTGGTCGCGCGTGGATAGCGCCAGGCCTTCGCCCATCCAATGCGGCGACACCACCAGGATGCCGCGCGGCTTGCGGCCCTGGGCCTGACTCCAGGCCGCCAGCACGGGGCCGGTCAGCCCGGGTTCAACGGCCAGCATGGGCGAACCGTGGGAAACGAATAACGTGGGCCAACGCATGGCGAAGCCTCCAGGAATTAAGTCGATGCCCAGATTTTCGAACGTTTCCGATCAGCAATAAACCCTTACGGCGGGGATGCTCTGTTGCCAATCCGGCATCAATACAGAACCGCCACGCCGCCGCCAGGCCCAACCGCCCCTGCCCTTGCAAACCCTAGCAGCCACGCCGACGCGCGCGGCGGGCGTTAAACTACGTCGTTACACACTTACTGGACGTCCCTCGAAGTTATGGCCCGATCCCGCAGCCAATCCGCTCCCCGCATGACCCGCGACGCCACCCGCCTGGTGGCGCTGTCCCAAGCGCTTAACCGTTCGGGCAGCCGCGTTGAAGACGTGTTCTGGGAGAACCAGCTTGGCGAAGCGATTCCCAAGCTGCTCAAGGCTGGGCAGGACGCCCCGCTGGAAGCGGCCCTGGACCACCTCGCGCAAAGCGACATAGGCGCCTACGAAGTCTTGATCGAACAGGCGGAAACGCTGTCCGAGTCGATGAAGATGGAGAAAGACGGCGTCGTGCACGACGTGTTGCTGATCGTCGCGCCAATTGTCGCGTGGACCCGCTACACCATCCCCACCGGCCCCGTTTCCGCCAGCGCCCAGCAGGCGCTGCTGGCGCAGTTGCACGGCCATGTGCTGTCCAGCCAGGCGCGCACCGCGTTGATGCCCATGCTGGTCAGCGTGGATCAGATGCCGCGCACCTTCGGCGAAACCTGGCAGTGGCTGCAACGCCTGGGCTCGCAAGCCCTGGGCGGCGAAGCCATCAAGCCCACGCTGAACACCGAAGTGGAAACGGCCAACATGCTGGCCGACACGCGCTACATCATCGGCGCCGTTGCCGTGCCCGAAAACGCGCCCATCTTCCGCTGGCAGGAAAGCCTGGGCGAAGCCGACGCCACGCGCGACGCCTGCCAGGAACAATGGGCCGCCCAGGCGCAACCCACCCTGGCCGCGCTGCTGCCCGGCTGCGGCTTCGAAGCCCTGTTGCCGGACGCCTACTACGTCAGCAACCGCGAAGCCGACCGGCGCGTGCGCCCCCTGTCGCTGCGCGCGGCCGTCAGTTGGCTGGAAGGCGCGGTCAACCTGGAAGCCTCGCAACTGCGCGCGGTGGTGGCCGGCTGCGGTGAAAACCGCATCGACGAATACCGCGTCAGCTTCACGGCGCGCAACAGCAATGACGTGTATTACGGCTGCGTATGGCCCTTGTATGGACGCGAGGAAGAAACTCCATCCGACGAAGGCCAACCCGACGTGGTCGATGAAATCGCGGCCTTGCTGAAGGAATACGGCGTCACCGAAATGCGCCGTATCCCCGGTGTGCTGCCGGCGGAATATTGCGAAGATTGCGGCGCGCCCTACTTCCCGAATCCGCTGGGCGAATTGGTACACGCCGAATTGCCCGAGGACGCCGAAGCCGCGCCGGCCAAGTTCCACTAAACGTCCATGCAAGCGGATATTTTCTGCCGGGTCGTCGATAACTATGGCGACATCGGCGTGTGCTGGCGGCTGGCCCGCCGGCTGTCTCAGGGTTTTGGCTGGGATATCCGCTTGTGGGTGGACGACCTGACCAGTTTCGCGCGCATCCAACCCGGCATAGCCGACCACGCCGCGCGGCAGCGCTGCGCGGGGGTGGATGTCGTGCACTGGTCCGAGACCTCCGACCCCACCCTGGGCGCGCGCGATGTCGTCATCGAGGCCTTCGCCTGCGATCCCCCGGACGCCTTCCTGCAAAGCATGCGCCAAGCGCACCCGGCCTGGATCAACCTGGAATATTTAAGCGCCGAAGCCTGGGTGGAAAGCTGCCACGGCCTGCCTTCGCAGCGGCCTGATGGGCTGGTGAAGCACTTTTTCTTTCCCGGATTCACCGCCGCCACGGGCGGCCTGCTGCGCGAACCGGGCTTGAGCGCGGAACGCGACGCGCTGCAAGCGTCGATCGATCTGCAAAACGATTTTTTGCGCGCGCTGGGCGTGGACGACGCCGTGCTCTCGCGCCGCCGCGACGGGGCGCGCACGGTCAGCCTGTTCTGCTATCCCACGGCGCCGGTGCAGGCGTTGGTCAGTGCCCTGGCGGCTGACTCGCGGCCCAGCGTGCTGCTGGCGCCCGTAGGCATCGCGCCGGGCCTGGAAGCCGCCTGCGCGGCGCCCGGCACCCCGTTGCTGGCCCGCCTGCCCTTTGTGGCCCAGCCGGATTTCGACCGCGTGCTGTGGTTGTCGGACCTGAACTTCGTGCGTGGTGAAGACTCGTTCGTCCGTGCCGCCTGGGCGGCGCGGCCGCTGGTGTGGCAGATTTACCCGCAAGATCAGAACACGCACCTGGAAAAGCTTGAAGCCTGGCTAGCCCGCTATCCGGCCCCGGAATCCGCGCAGTCGCTGATCCGCGCCTGGAACGCGCCGCAAGGCGAACAAACCATCGCGGCGGCCGCTGCGGCGCTGGCGCCGGATGCCTGGCACGCCTGGGCCACGGCCGCCCGCGACTGGGACGCCAAGCAGGCCGCCCTGCCCGACCTGGCTGAAAATCTGGCCAGATTTTGCGCAGACTTGGCCAAGAAACGTTAGAATAGAGAGTTTTCTGAGCTGCCCTGAATTTTGTCGGGCCTCAACATGACGCCTCCCGGGGTGTGCAAAAAGCCGCAAGTACGCAATGCAAGTACGCAAAGCAAGTACGCAAAGCAGTACGAAATTAAGCGTACAGCGGCTTTTTGCAAGCACGGCGAGTGCACCCTACCCCCCGGAGTTTTATCGATGAAAACCGCTCAGGAATTGCGAGTCGGCAACGTGGTCATGGTCGGCAAGGATCCCCTCGTGGTCCAGAAAGCCGAATACAACAAGTCTGGCCGTAACGCTGCTGTTGTGAAGCTGAAGTTCAAGAACCTGCTGACCGCCTCGGCCAGCGAATCGGTCTACAAGGCCGACGAAAAGTTCGAAGTCGTTCAACTGGATCGCAAGGAGTGCACCTACTCCTACTTCGGCGACCCGATGTACGTCTTCATGGACGAAGAGTACAACCAGTACGAAATCGAAGCGGAAAGCATGGGCGACGCCCTGAACTACCTGGAAGAAGCGATGCCCGTGGAAGTGGTCTTCTACGACGGCCGCGCCATTTCGGTGGAACTGCCCACGACGATCGTTCGCGAAATCACCTACACCGAACCCGCCGTGCGTGGCGATACGTCGGGCAAGGTCACCAAGCCCGCCAAGATCAACACCGGCTACGAACTGAACGTGCCGCTGTTCTGCGCCATTGGCGACAAGATCGAAATCGACACCCGCACGAACGAATACCGCAGCCGCGTTCAATAAGATCCGGCAGCAGGTACGAAAAAGCCAGGCCCCTGACAACAGGGCCTGGCTTTTTTCATGGGCGCGCTATCCGGGAATGGCAGCGCGCGCCAATTGCGTATTAGGTACCTACTGCAAGCGTTCGTCGTCCAGGAAGTCTGGCACGGCCATGACTTCGATGCCGTCCTCGGCCAGGGCCTCGCGTTCTTCGGGCGTTGCGGTGCCACGGATGGGGCGTTCATCGGCGTCGCCGTCGTGGATACGGCGGGCTTCTTCCGCAAAGCGCGGGCCAACGTTTTCGGTGTTGCGCAACAGCGCCCGCACCTGCTTCATGACCACAGCCTGCACGGCCGCCATCTTCTCAGCGTCGGACGCGCCGGCCGGCACGGCGGGCGGCTGGGCCGGCGCATGCAGGTGCGACACGTTCAAGCGCGGCGCCGACAGCCGCTTGGTGATGCTGGCCGAGCCACAAACGGGGCACGTGACCAAACCACGCGCCTGTTGCGCGTCATAGTCGTCGTGCGAACCGAACCAGCCTTCAAAAATGTGGCTGTGCTCGCACTGAAGGTCGAAAACTTTAAGAGCCATGGTCGATATATGGGGGCCAGCGGTCAGAATACAAGAATCCGCCCGCCGCGCGTGCTATCCCCTTGAAAGCGCAGGGACAAGGCGCCGCGCCCCAAGAAAAAACGGGCCCGCAGGCCCGTCTTGGCACGGCGTAATGAACAACACTTACTTGCCGCGCTTGGCGCCCGGGCCTGCATTGATCTGGGCTTGCTGGGCTTGCAGCGAATCAATCTGGCGCTGCAAATCACGCAGTTGCTCGCGCACGTCCTTTTGCTGGTCCGCCAACGCCGTGGCTTCCTGACGCGACTGTTCCTGGCGCGCCGCCACTTGCTGTTCCTGCTGCATGCGCAAGGTGCGATCTGCCTGCAGCGTGCTGAGCTGGGCGCTGCGGCTGGCCAGAAGCTTTTCAGCATGCGCGTATTCGGCTTGCAGCTTGATGCGCTTGATGTCGACTTCGGCCAGTTCCGCCGACTGCGCGGCAAACGCGCGGTAGGTGGATTCGGCCTGCTTTTCAGACACCGTCTTCAGCACGCGCCAAAAATCCTTCTGCTGGAACAAGGCCACGTAATAGGTCAGGTCCTCGGGCTTGAACAGCAGGCTGGCGCCATACGTACCGTTATAGGCAGTGCGCAGTTCCGACACCTGGCGGCTTTGGATCAGGTCTTGCAATTCGGCCACCGTCGAGGCCGGCCGAGCGGGTGCAGCAGGTGCAGCAGGTGCGGCCGGCGGGGTCACCGGCGTGGCAGCGGCAGCGGCCTGCGGGTCTTCGACCTGCTTGACCGTGGGCCGCGGCGCTTCGGGCTGCGCGCTGGCGCACGCCGCCAAGCCGGACATCACCGTGCCTAACAGCGCCATGCGTGTGGCGGCACGGATAAATTGGACGTTCATGCCTTCCCCAAAAAAATCGTTGCGGAACTATAGCAATTTATTTCGCTCACGGCTGATCCGCTTACATTAGCCGCTGGCGAGTTGTCGCCCCCTAAGGGCCTTCCCCTATTGCAGCAATCAAGATGCCTCGACGACCCCTTCCGCCGTTTCACCCTGGCCGCCACCCAGATGCAGTTTTCGCATCTTTTCCCATAGCACTTTGCGGCTGATGCCCAGCGTGTTGGCAGTGTCCTGGCGGCGCCAGCCATTGACGTCCAGCGCGGCCAGGATGCGGGCGCGCTCGGCGCGTTCGGCATCGGTGAATACCGGCGGCTCGCACATGGCGCTGGTGCCGCCCAGGGCGCCGGCGGCGCGCAGCGGTTCGGCGATCTGATCAAAGATGCGCTCGATGCGGGCCTGGTCCCACCCCTGGAATTGCCGCCGCATGATGGCCACGCGCTCGGCCACGTTGGACAGTTCGCGCACATTGCCCGCGTACTGAGTGCGCGCCACGCGCTCCAGCAGCCAGTCCGGCGGCTCGCCCTCGCCGCCCAGGCGTTCGAGCAAGGCGCGGAAAATCGCGATCTTTTCTTCGCCGCCGCGTTGCTCCAGGTTGGGAATACGCAGTTCAATCACCGCCAGGCGGTAATAGAGATCCGCGCGGAATTCGTCCTGGCCCACCAGCACGCGCAGGTCTTTATTGGTGGCCGCGACCAGCCGGAAATCCACCGGAATCTCTACCGTCGAGCCCAGCCGCGTCACGGCGCTTTGCTCCAGCACGCGCAGCAGCTTGACCTGCTGATACAGCGGCAGGTCGCCGATTTCGTCCAGGAACAGCGTGCCGCCGTTGGCTTGTTCAAAATAGCCCTTGTGCGCGCCGACCGCGCCGGTGAAGGCGCCCTTGGCATGGCCGAAGAAATGCGCTTCAAACAGCCCTTCCGGAATGGCGCCGCAGTTGACGGCCACGAAGGGGCCGTCGGACCAGGCGGCACGGTCATGCAGCAGGCGCGCAATGCGTTCCTTGCCCACGCCGGTTTCACCGTGGATCAGCGCGTTGCTGCGGCAATCGGCAAACATCTCGGCCTCGGCCAGCAGCGCCCGCATGGGCTCGGAAACGGCAATCAGCGGCTGTTCGCGCTTGGGCGCGGACCGGTTGAACCGGTCCAGCGTGCCCAACAGTTCATACAGCAGCTTGCGCAAGTCGGCCGTGGTGAAGGACAGCGGCAACGTGTAGGAATATTCAGGCGGGTAATAGCGCGAATCGCGTCCCCGCGCCTCGGCCGACACCCATATCACCGGCATGGCTTGGGCCGATAGCCAGTCGTAGCCGCTGAAGCGGTTGTCGCCCATGACCGACACCGATACCAGGGCCACGGCGGGGCGCGTCGGGTCGCGTGGCGGCGGGAAAGCGGTGCCGGCGTCCGCGCGCACCAGCATGACGTCCATGCCGGCCAGGCAGCGTTCCGCGCGGCCGGCAATGTCGGACGTGCCTTCCCAGACATACACGTCGAACTCGTCGCGGGCAAATTTTTGGGTCATCGCAGACACCATGCCGACAAAGAAAGGGCGTAGTCCAAAAGCATCCTCATCAGTACACCAGGCGGGGTTGCCCGCAATCCACCGACAGCAGCGATACGTCGGTCTGGCCCACGCTGACGCCCAGCGTGTCCAGCAATTGCTGTAGCACGGCCGACAGGGGCGCCAGCACGGGCTGCAACAGGTTCACCACGATGGACAGCACCCCGCCCACTTGCGAACTGCCGTCCAGCGCCAGCGCCGCAACCGAATTGATGCGGCACTGCCGGATGGCGCTGGGCGTGATCGCCAGCGTGCAGACCAAGTCATTGACGGGCGCCACCAGCAGCGACGTCAGGATATTGCCCACCAATTGCAGCGTGCCGCCCAGCACGCCCGTCAAGCCGCCCGTGGACAACCGGTTGCCCAACTGGTTCAGCGCGGTCGCGGACCACTGCATGTCATTGAATACCTGCGTGATGGACTTGCCGGCATTGCTGCCGCCGCCGCCCACCAGATTGGTGGCAAGCGCCGTGCGCTCCGCGGCCGTCAACGGCGTCCCGGAATTGACCAGATCGCCCAGGATGCCGCCCACCACGGCGTCCGCCAGATTCGAGGCCAAGCCGCCCAGGTCGATGGACGTGGCGTTCACCGTCTGGGTGGATGGCGCGCCCGGCGGTTCCGTCAGCGTGACCGACACCGGTGTCGTGGAATTGAAGATCGGCAGGGTGACCTTGGCGGTCAGGGGCAGAATGCCCAGCACGTTCAACACCTGATGGCGCTGGATGGCGCCGAACGAGCTGGGCTGGCAGCTATTGGTCAGCGACACGAAATTCGCGGCGGTCTGGTCGGTGCTGGATGTCATGCCGGGAAAGCGCCCCAGGCAGATGCTGGCCGCCGCCGCGGTCACGTCGATGGTGGCCTGGTGCTCGGTCAGCGGCGCCTGGCACAGGTTGGTCAGCGTGCCCGTGGATTGCGCCACATCGATGATGATGGGCAGGTCAACCCGCGTGCCCAGGGTGTTTGCCAGCAAGGGCCCCACCAGCGGGATGTTGCTGGTGTTCAAGCGCAGGTAGACGCGTATGCCCGCGCTGGTGGCCTGGGTGCCGATGCCGCCGATGGCCAGCGTGGGCGGTTCCACGACCCGCACCCGGGCGTCCACGCCCAGCAGCGGCACGCTCAAGCCCAGGTTGATCAGGTTCTGCCCGTTGGCCACGACCAGCGCGGTTTCCAACAGGTTCAGCGCATTCACGTTCGCCGCCAGGGCGCCCGTGGCGTCGCCCCCCACCACCGACAGATCCAGCACGCCGCCATCGCCAAACAGCTTCACGGGCAGGTTCAGCGGCATTACCGCCAGCACCGTGTTGATGGCATTGCTGATCAGGCCGATGTCGGCGGCTGCCGTGCCGCTTTGGTTGACGACCGTCAGCGTGGCTTGCAGCAACTGGCCAAGGGTCAGGTTGTCGAGCGCCGCCAATTCCGCCGGCGTGCCCACGCCCGTGGCCACCGACAGCGGCAAGCCCAGCGCCTGCAACAGGCCGGATGGGGTGATGTTGACGCTGGCCAGGCCGGCCGCGTCCAGCACGTCCAACTGCGCGGGCGAGGCGCCCACGGTCGACAGCAATTGCGACAGCAGCCCGCCGCGTTCCAGGCGCAGCAAGCGCGAACCCACGGTGAATGCCGCCACGGGCTGCGTATTGGTGGCCACGGCGTTGACCGATACCGTCGTGCTCAACCCCAAGGTGCCGAACAGACTGGCCAGTTCCTTGCGGATGGTCAGGCGCACGGCGTTGAGTGTCTGCGCGCCGG
This sequence comes from Achromobacter spanius, assembly GCF_002812705.1. Classification (NCBI taxonomy): domain Bacteria; kingdom Pseudomonadati; phylum Pseudomonadota; class Betaproteobacteria; order Burkholderiales; family Alcaligenaceae; genus Achromobacter; species Achromobacter spanius. Next base: position 5,222,467 of record NZ_CP025030.1, read on the forward strand.
TGGGGTCGAACACATGCATGCCGCTGGCGTCGGCGCGGGTGGAATCCCACAGCTTGCATTCCACCGTGATGTCGTCGGCCGCGAAGGTGTCAAAGATATTGGGCAGGTTCGCCAAGGCAGACGTCTTGCCGGCCGCGCTGGCGCGCGTGCAATCCGCCGGAGATCCCATGCCCAGCACCTGCACCGCGGACAACGCGGCCAGGTCCGCGGACTTTTGCACTTCGCGCTTCATGTAGTAGCCGTAGCCCAGTTGCGCCACACCCAGCATCGCCACGCCCACCAGCACCGCGAACACGACGGCCACGGTCATGCTGCCGCGCTGGGGGGGCAAGGACACACAACGATGAGGTCTGGCAGGCATGATCGGGCAATCCTGGATCGCAATGCGGTGAGGGCGCGTCGGCGCCGGGGTTAGTTCGTGTTCTTGGTCTCCACGCGCTTTTGCAGATACTCCGGAATCGGATGCGAAAAGCTCTCCAGGTAGCGGTTCCAGGCGGCGGTGGACACCGGCCCCAGCACGGGCAGCATGTTCCCGGCGCGGCGGCCGTCCGCCTGCGCGGCCAACAAGCCCCGCGTGACGTCGCCAAACGCTTCCTCGGCCGGGGCGGCGGGCTGGGCAGCCGGGGTAGCGGTCGAGGTGGGCTGCACGACTTGTGTGGAAGCAGTGGCTGGCTGGGGCTGCGGCATCGGCGTCTGCACCTGCTGCACCACGGGCCGGGTGGGCAGTTGCGCCTGCGGCAAGGCCTGGGCCGGCGCGGCAGCGGGCGGGCTGCTGGTCATGCCGCCGGTCAGCGGCGCGTTCGATTGCGCCTGGCTGGTCAACGGCGCCAAGGCCACCAGCGTGGTGATCAACGCAGCGGTCAGCACTTGGGAAGCGGAATAGCGGGAGTCAGACATGGATCTCTTCCTCAATACGGATTAGCGCACGATGGGCCCATTGCCCAGGCCTTCCATCAACGGACTCATCACCGGCATGATCATGCCGCCGCCGCCCGACATACGGGTCGCCGACGTATCGGCCGCCGCCACGGGCACGGGCGCCGACGGACGCTGCGCGCGGATGTCGGAGGCCATGCGCAGCACCTGGCTGCGCGCCTCCTCGGTCAACTGGGCCTGGTCCATCAGCCGTTGCGCGCGCACGGGCTCGCCCTCCACCAGCAGCAGCACCGCCAGATTGGCCAGCACCTTGCCGTTGTCCGGCGCCAGCTCGGCCGCCTGCCCCAAGGGCACGCGCGCGCCGGCTGCATCGCCCGCGCGCAGCCGGGCATAACCCAGGTCACCCAGAATGCGCGGATCCATCGGCGACAACTTCGCCGCGCGCGCCAAGTCGTCGGCAGCCTGGTCGAACTGGCCGCGCGAGCCGGCGATCAAGCCCAGGCCGTGCCAACCGTCTGCCGCCTGATCGGTGCCAAGCAGCGCGCGATACGCCTGTTCGCTCAGCGCCGTCTGCCCGGTCTGGCGCAAGGCTTCCGCCCGCAGCACCGCCACCCGTGCATCGTTGCCGAACTGTTGCTGATAGGCGTCGATATACGCCAGGGACGCGAAATAGCGCTCCTGGCGTTGTGCTTCCAAAATCAGCGACAGCATCATCTCGGGCGCCTTGGGACGCGCCTTGGCATCGGCCTCTTCTTCCTTCTGCCGCGCCAGCGCCTGTTCCTGCTGTTGCTGCTGGATAAGCTGCCAGGCCGACTCCGCGCTATTGGTCTTGCATCCCGTCAAGCCCGCGCCGGCTGTCACCGTCGCCGCCACCAGGGTCCACCGCAAGACGCGCGCCTTGCTCTTGATTACGCCAGCCATTACATCCCCCCCATGCGCGACATGCCGCGCAATACCGCGATAAACCCCGCCCCGCCCGTCACGATCAACAGCGCGGGCAGCAAGGTCACGATCATGACCCCCGTCATCTTGACGGTGGTCTTGCCGACCTTTTCCTTCAGTTCCAACCTGCGCTTGTCGCGCAGGCGCTCCCCAAACCGATTCAAGGGCTCTTGCACCGCGCCGCCGTGCTGGTCCACCTGCGCAATCAAGCGGCAGATGGCCGACAGGTCGTCGTTGTCAAAGCCCGAGGCCAGCCGCGCCAGCGATTGCTCGCGGCTGCGGCCGCGCACGTGCAGTTCAGACGCCAGCCGCAGCTCATGCGACAGCACCGGCAGCACTTGCGCGAATTCCTTGATCAGCACCTGCATGCTTTGGTCGATGGACAGCCCCACCCCTTGCAGCAAGCGCAGCAGGTCGATCAACAACGGCAGCTCGTCGCCGGCCATCCGCTTGCGGCGCGACAAGCGCCGGCTGACCACCCACTTGGGCAGCATGTAGCCGATGGCGAAGCCGAAGAACGCCGCGGCCAAGCCGCCCATCGGGGAGTCGATCAATTGCTTCTGCTGGTTGAGCAGCACCGCCGCGACGGGCAGCACGATGGCCAGGCCGAAGCGCGCCGCCACGAAGCGCGACCGCGCGGTGCCGGAATTTGCATAACCCGCCATGTCGACCATCTTGCGGTCCTCGGCGGCCATCAGCGTGTCGGCCAGACGGCCTTCGCTCAGGCGTTTGCCAAAGGCGTCGGCAACGCGGGTGGCCGATGAAAACCGCCCTTCTCCCGAGTTCGCGGGCATCGCCGCCGCTGCCGCGCCGGGGTTCTGGCGCGTGGCCAGCGCCTGGTCTATCACCTGGCGGCTGCGGTCCTGCCCGCGCAGGCGCCGCGCCATGCCGATGCCCAACACCAACAGCGCCACGGCCACCAGCATCAATGCCGCCGCCAGCACGGTCGATGAATTCCAGGATTGCAGCATCTCCATCGTCGCCGCCCCTTAAATTGACTTGGCCATGCGATACAGCCAATAGCAGCCGCCAATCTGCAACACCACGGCGGTCAGCAGCATCTTGAAGCCCAGCGGGTCTTCCCACAGCCCCATGAAGAGCTTGTTGTTCGCCACCATGATGAAGCCGGCAATGCCCACCGGCAGCAAGGCCAGGATCCATGCCGACAAGCGCACCTCGGCGGAGCTGGCCGTCAATTCGTTGCGGGCCTGGGCCACGTCACGCATGAAGGCGGCCATGCGTTCCAGCACCTGGTCGCTGCGGCCGCCGAACCGCATCGCCAGCGACACCACGGCAGCCACCATGTACAACTCTTTCAAGCCATACATGCGCGACACCTGCACCAGCGCCGCATCCAGTTCCTTGGCCGACCGGCTCAGGCTGGCCGCCGTTTCCACGACTTCGAGCAGGGGCTGATCCGTTGCGGCCGCCGCCGTCTGGAACGCCGCGCCCATGCTGTTGCCGATGGTGATCAAGCGCACGATGTTGTCCAGGAAGGCAGGCAGTTGCGCAATCATCCGACGCCGGCGCTTGTCGGCGCGCAGCCAGAGCAGGAAGTACGTCAGAACGGCAAGCATGATGAAAGACACCACGCCGGACAAGGGTCCCAGGAACACCCACGCCAGCACCGCGCCCGCGACCACGGGAACGGTGATCCGCAGATAGAACCCCACGCTTTGTCGCACGCCCGCCAGCAGCAGCAGGCGGTCCCAACTGGAAAACCCGCTGCGCAACGCGCGCCCGCCTTCAGCGAACGGCGCGGCTTCAGCCGCTTCGCGGCCCCGCTTGAGCTGGTTGTCCAGGAACGCCGAGCTGGCCGCGCGGCGCGCGCCGCTATTGGCATGGCGCCACAGCAGTACCGCGCCCGAAGCCAGCACCAACGCCAGCGCGCCCAGGATCAAAGCGTCTTGCATCAGCGCCTCCGGCTCCAGAATCCGCCGCCGCCGTCGTTGTCGCCAGGCGGCGTGTCGTTGTTGCGCGCGTCGTTGTTGCGCGCGTCGTTGCGCAGCTTTGCCAGCTTGGGCGTGTGCGGATGGATGCCCAGCCAGTTCCAGCGGTCCTTCTCTTCGCCCTCGGGCGTGGTGAAGGTTTCGTGGCGATACAGTTCCTGCGTCGAGATGACGTTGTCGCCCATGCCGGTGACCTCGGTCACCGACAGCACGCGGCGCTTGCCGTTGGACAGGCGGCCGATCTGCACAATGAAGTCCAAGGCGCTGGCGATCTGGCGGCGCAGGCTGTCTTCGCTGCCCTGAAAGCCCGCGAAGCCGGCCAGCATTTCAATGCGGTACAGGCATTCACGCGGTGAGTTGGCGTGGATGGTGGCCATGGAGCCTTCGTGGCCGGTGTTCATGGCTTGCAGCATGTCCATGACTTCGGCGCCGCGCACTTCGCCCACCACCACGCGATCGGGCCGCATCCGCAGGCTGTTGCGGATCAGTTCGCGAATGCTGACCGCGCCGCTGCCGTCAAAGCCGCCCTGGCGCGATTCCAGCCGCACCACGTGCGGGTGGTTCAGCGACAGTTCGGCGGTGTCTTCCACCGTCACCACACGTTCGGTCTCCGGAATGAAGAACGCCAGCGCGTTCAAGAGCGAGGTCTTGCCCGAGCTGGTGCCGCCCGACACCAGCACGTTGCAGCGGTGCTTCACCGCTTCGTGCAGCAGCCGGTAGATGTCTTCGTCAAAGGTGCCCAGCGTCAGCAGGTCGGCGGGCTTGAGCGGGTCTTGGCGGAACTTGCGGATGGACACCATCGGGCCATCGACGGCCAGCGGTTCAATCACCACGTTCAGGCGGCTGCCGTCGGGCAGGCGCGCGTCCACCATGGGGCTGGACTCGTCCAGCCGCCGGCCGATGGGCGCCAGGATGCGGCGCACGATGCGCAGCACATGCTGGTTGTCAGTGAAGCGCAGCGTCTCGCGCGCCAGCACCCCGCGCCGCGACACGAACACGTTGTCATAGCCGTTGATCAGAATGTCTTCAACGGCCGGGTCGGCCAGCAGGTCTTCGAGCGGGCCCAGTCCCGCCAGTTCCTTGGTCAGCGCCTCGGCAATCTGGCGCATTTCGCCTTCGTTGATCGGCACGCGGCGCAAGCGCACGAAGCTGGCCACTTCGATGTCGACAAATTCCTGAATCGCCGAACGCGCCCAACGACCGAACTCGGCGCCCAGCCCCTCGATACGGGAAAGCAGGTGCTCGTACGCCGCCGTCTTGACTTCCTGAAACCGGTTCGACGAGGCAAAGCCCTTGTCGCCGTCACCGCCGAATTCTATGGTCGCTGTCATGATCATGTCGGATTCCGCCGCCGCCCCGTGAATCTTGCCGTTAACCGACGATCATGCGGCGGTGCACGCCGGGCAGCCACGTGGCCAGCCAGCTTGCCCGCCCGCCGGGAGTGTTCTCTTCCGCGCTGAGTTTTTCCGCCAGCGTCTGCACCGCGCGCACATACACGTCGCGCTCGGCTTCTTCGTGCAGCAGGTGGCCCTGGTTCGTGCAGACCATCAAGGCCAGCGTGCGATCGGGCAAGGTACCCACGAGCTCCAACTGAAAGCGGTCGGCGATCTGCTGCGCGGTCATGCCGTAGCGTTCGTCGTAGCGGTTGACGATCAGCCCCAGGCTGCGGCGGTCCACGTGCAGTTGCTCAAGCTCTTGCAGCAGGCCGGCCAGCGACACCAACGCCCCGACGCTTTGGTCGGTCACTATCCAGTTCTGTTGAGACGAACGGGCCAGGCCCGCCACGAACTCCGGGTTCGTGAAGCCGCCCGCATCCGCTACAACCACGCCGAAGTGTTGGCGCATGCGCTCGAACACCAGCAGGGAGTCGGACTGCGAAACGTCGCGCATCTGGGCAAGGTCGCGCGGCAATGCCAGCACGCTCAGGCCGTTGGCGGTGTGCGCCATCGCCGAGCCCAGCAAGGTGGAATCCAGTCGGCGCAGGTTGCGCGCGGCTTCGGCAAAATCAAAGTCACTGCCGATATTCAGGTAAAGCTGGCAATCGCCCACGGGCCAGCCCAGGTCCATCAAGGCCACGCGGCTGGCCAGCGGCAGCATGGCGCCCGTTTGCTCGGCAGGTTTGGCGGGCTTGGCGCCATTGGCCGCGCTGCGCGTGGCGTGCATCTGCTTCAAGCGGTCTTGCACCATGCCGGCCAAATGCACGGCCAGCGTGCTGGTGCCCACGCCGGGGCGCGCGCCCAGCAGCAACACACTGCGGCGCGATCCGTCCATGCGGCCGCCGCCCGCCGGCAGTTCCAACAGGCGCAGTACAACGTCTTTCACTTCTTCGGGAGCCACCGTGGGGTCGACGAAATCGCTGACGCCGGCGCGCAGCGCGGCAATGGCGCCTTCAGGCTGGCTCAGCAAACCCACCGCCACGCGCGGCACGGTCGGCGCAATGCGCGCCAACACACGTGCCAGCTCGGCGGACTTGAACAGCTTGCCCGGTTCGTCTTCGCTTAGCGTGAAGTCCAGGAACACCACCTGCGGTGCAATCTCGGTCAAGCGCCGCGCCAGCTCTTCGATGCCCGGGGTTTCCTGGGTCAACATGCCCATGTCCCCCAAAGCTTGTCCAAGCTGCGCGGCTACCCCATCGCCTTTTGAGCAAAACAGAAACCGCCTTCCGTTTTGCAGGCCAACCCACTCGCTGGCATGTGTCTTCATATTACTCACCGTGAAAAGCCCGGCATTTGCTGCCCGCCCACCGGGCCCATCAGGTAATAGCCCCAGGCATTGAAAGTCGAATCCGATACTTCTTGCCGCCCGCCCGGCAGCGGCAGCGTCACGCCGCGCGCAATCGGGCGCACCAGTCGCGGCGTCACCACGATCACCAGTTCGGTGTCTTCCTGCGTGTAATCGACGCTGCGAAAGAACGCGCCGATGATGGGCAGGTCGCCCAGCATCGGCACTTTGTTGACCATCGCCTTGGTCTGCCGCGACACCAGCCCGCTGATCACGAAGCTTTCGCCATCGCCCAATTCAACGGTGGTGTCCGCGCGGCGCGTGCGCAGCGCCGGAATGACCATCACGTTATCCGAACCGGTGTTGATGGAAATGCCGTTGGTGTAGTCGAGCTCGCTGGCCTCGGGAGCCACCTTCAAGGAAATGCGGTCGCGCGACAGCACGGTGGGCGTCACGGTCAGGCCGATACCGAATGGCTTGAAGGTGACCGTGGTGGTGCCCAGGCCGCCGGCTTCCGGAATCGGCAATTCGCCGCCCGCCAGAAAGCTGGCGCTTTGGCCGGTCAGCGCCACCAGCGTGGGCTCGGCCAGCACGCGCGCCATGCCGTTGCTTTGCAAGAGGCGCAGGCGCGCCGCAAAGTTGTTGGAGTCGTAGAACAACGAGAAACCCGCGGCAAGGACGCCGCCCGGGGTAAAGCCGCCCACCGACGACGACTGGCTCGAGAGCGGCTGCGCGCTTGTGCTCGCCCACGGCCCCCCGCTGGCCGCGAAGTTGATGCCAGCCTGCTTCAGCACCGAACGCGACACTTCCACGACCTTGACCTCGACCTGGACCACGCCGCCCGTGCCGGCGGTGGACACGTCGACCACGTTCTTGTCGCCCACGGCCGCGGCCGCCGCTTTTGCGGCGGCAATCTGCGCCAGCGGGGTTTCGGAGTAACCGGACACGATGGCGCGGTCGCCAGCGATGTCGACGTTGACGCCGCCGTCGATGCCACGGCTGGCCAGCGCCGCTTGCACCGAAGACGCCACGCGCACGTTCCAGACTTGCGGCGCGGCATTGTTGCCGGTCCATATCTGAAGCTGCGTGGTGCCCGCCTTCTTGCCGTAGATCAGCAGCGAGCCCGCGCCCTTGCCCGTGGCAGGCAGGATTTTCACGTCGGCAACCTCGGGGTCGCCAATGGCGATGCGGCGCGGCGTGGCGCCATCCAGCATGAGGGATTGCTGGCCCTTGACGGCCACCGCGATATCACGGACAAGAGCATTTGCCCCCGTCGCGGGCGCGGCGGTCTGCGCCAGGCTGACGACACCGTATGTCATCGCCGCTGCGGCCGACAGGACGCAGATCATAGTGGTGCGCTGAAATATCTTCATTGTGCCGGATCTAGTTATTTTGAAAGGTCCAGCCGCAGGCGGCACCAGGCCACGCACGGCGATGGTCAATAGCGAACGCGCTCGGATTTATCTCCCCGCACGATTTCGATGGTTCTGCCGCCACCGCCGCCACCCGTCGTCGCCACGCGGTTGACGGGAGCCCGGGCCGCGGGCGTCTTGCCTTCCAGTTGCAGCAGGCTGTCGCCCGCGTACGCGCGGTTAGGGCCGGCCAGCAAGGCCTCGCGCTGCGCCGGCGTCAGGTCGGCGCGCGTGGGCAACACCGTGCCGCGTTTGGCGAACAGCGTCTCGTCGGGCACCGCGTCGTCACCTACCGGGCGCAAGGCCAATTGCAGGCGGCCGGCGCGGCTTGCCAGGATCAGCTCGTTGATATGCTCGACGGGCACCGCCAGCACCGCCGTGCGCGCCGGCTGGCTGGGGCCTTGCTGCAGCATCGATTTTTCTTCCGGGCCATCCACCGAGGCCTTGCCGTACGCCAGCACGCGCAATTGCGCCTGCAGCAACCGGGCCTGGCCGCCCGAGATTTCCTGGCTTTTCTCCACCATGAAGAACACGTCCACCAAATCGCCCGGCGCGATGCGGTTGCCGCCACCCACCACTTCATCGACCGCGATGGCGACGGCGCGCTCCCCGGGCTTGAGTTGCCTGGCAAGGCCTTGCGCCAAGAGGCTGGGCAAGATGGGGTCGCCCGCCGCGACGTCCACGCGCGTCACCGCCCCTTCCAAGGGCGCCATGGTGTCGAAGCTGTTGGACAGCGACACCTGCCATTGCGCCACCGTCAGCATTTTTTCCGCTTCGATCCGGGTGCCGGCGGGAATCGCTTCCTTGGCCACCACAACGGAATAGAACTTGACCGGCGGCGCGGCGGGCGCGGGCGCCGAGGCCACCGGCGCCGGGCTTGCCGGCGGCGCGCCGGGATGCGACGCCAGGCGCCAGGCCAGGAAGGCCAGCACCAGGCCCGCCACCAACAACATGCCCGCGATGATCTTGCTAAGACTGCTCATGGTGTCCCTTGCGATATCTGTACGACGGCTTTCGACGACAACCTGCTTGGAACCCAGTCCTTGTTCGTGCCGGGCAACAGGACGATGAACGACTGCAAGGTGGCCAGCAAAGGCCAGGACTGGGTGTTGTAGGTCATGGCGACGGTGGCGCAATTGGCCACTTGGCCGCCGGATCCCGTCCACGTGCATGGGGCGCTGGTGGTCGCGCAGGCAACCGCCGAACCCGTGGAGAAGACGCTCATGGCGGCCGCGCAGGCAGCGCCCTGCACATTCGGGCTGCCGGTGATCTGTGCATGCACGGCGGCGCGCGCGCCTTCGCCGGCGGCGGCGGCCAGTTGTTGCTGCATCCAGAACAGCACGCCGTAGCCGACCACGGCGCAGATGAAGATCAGCAGCATGGTCAAGGTCAACGACAGCTCAAGCGCGGCAATACCGCGTTGGCGGATCAAGCGAGGGCAATGGCGAAGATGACGGGGCAGAGGCATGGGCAGGGTCATGTCAACCTCCCACGCCAACCGTGTTGCCCAGATGGACCGTGGCGCGCGCGCTCAACACGCTGGAAGCCGGCATCATGGCCAACTGCAACAGCGGGAACGACGGAATCAGGGGGTTCGCGCCATAGGCGTAAGACACCGTCACTTCAATCTGGTCGGGCGCCAGAGGTTGGCCGCTGCAGGTGCCGCCGGCGCTGCTGCTCAAGGCGCCCCCGCTGCCGCACACCGCCACCTTGATGGGCGCGGACGACATCGAGGACATCCATTGTGCGATGTCCAAGGCAGTGTCACGCCCGGCATTGGCGCGCGCTGCCAGCGAGGCCGAACCGGCCTGCCATTGCAGAACCTTGCGCGCGCCGTCCTGCGCCGCCAAGGTCACCGAATTTTGTGCAAGAAACACCAGCCCGTAGGTCAGGATGCCGTAGAACACCAGAAAGAACACCACGAATACCAGGGCGAACTCAATGGCATAAGCACCACGCTGAGCGCGGCGATGCCCAGATACATCGCATAGGGAACCTGGCGCCAGCGTTGCGTCAGCGCCCAGTAGCGCGACAGGAAAACAACCACCAGGCTGTGCAGGCCGGCCAGCAGGCTCGACAGCAGCAGCACCAGCACCAGCGGCGCCAGGCCCAGCCACAATCCCAGAATGGCAATGGCCTTGATATCGCCCGCGCTCATCAGGCGCCGGCCCCAAAGCGGCAGGAACAGAAAGGCGGCCAGAAAGCCCGCCAAGGTCATCAGCCAGCCCGTCCAACGTGGGGGAAACAACCATCCGGGCACGAACGCGGCGGCGGCCAGCCAAAGCAGCTGCGCCGCGAATCCCCCCACGATCAACGTGTTGGGTACGCGGCGATAGCGCAGATCGTTGTAGATCAGCGCCCCACTCCAGCATGCGAACACCAGCAGCCACAGCACTTCCCCTGGATACAAGGCAGGACCTTCTTATCAATCAGATTCAACGGCAGGCGTGCTCATCCAGACGAACATACCCCGGTCAAGCAACTGATACAGATCGCGTACCGCGATGACTCGCCACATTGATTGAGCCGTCGCGGTACGCGTAGCACAGCAGGACGATTAACCGCCCGCGCCGCCGGCCGTATCGAGCTTGCCGCCGAGCCCCGTGAACATGTCGCCGAGGGCATCAGTGAAAGTGCCCACGGCAGCGATCAGGGCCACTGCCACCAGACCTGCGATCAGCCCGTATTCCAGGGCGGTGATGCCGTCTTCGTCGTTCCAGAACTGCGCAAGTTTCGCTTTCATTTCGAGCTCCTAACACTCGCTTGATAATTGAGCCGATCCGCAATGCGGCGCCGACCCCCTATTCCCGGTATTTCTGCTTTGCGAATGCCCCGCATCCGTTCGCAGACCGGGCCCTGCTAACCCGGCCCCAGCGTGGAGCCGGGCGCCTTGCCTGGTTCAGCCACAGGCGCCGATTCAATGAAAGAGTCGATCCGCTGCGCCATGCGCGCGCGGAATCGGTTTGATGCCCGCTGCAATTGCCAACGCATGATCAGCAACATGAGCGCGGACAGCACGAAAGCGATGTAGGGCAGCATGACCCCGCCCACTTGCAGGCTGGAACTGTCGCGAGGGGCGGTGCAGATAACAGTGCCGGCCGCCGCGCCGGTGTAATGCATGCCGCACACGGCCACCGCCATCAAAATGGCCGCGCCGCCGCGCTGAAACTCATTCTGGGTATTGAAGGCCAGCCACAGAGCGGCCGAAGCGGCAATTACGGCGATAAGCACCGATAAAACGACAATGGGCAAATTCCACAGCAACACGGCGGGCATGCGCATTGCGCCCATGCCCAGATAATGCATGGCGGCAACGCCCAGCCCCGCTGCCAACCCGCCCATGACGCAACGGCCGAACGTGAAGCTCGCGCGCCCGACATACCAGAATGCCCAACCGGAAAAGCCCGCGGCGACGAAGAAGCTGAGTATGGTCAGGCCGACTTGATAACCCACGTCGAACGGCAGGTTTTGTGCTTGCATGCCAATGAAGTGCATGCTCCAGATACCGACGCCACCCATCGCCACGGCACCAATGATGATGTAACCGATGCGGATATCACCGTCTTGGGTTTCAGTGCGGATGCCGGCCGCCGCCAACAAGGCGACATACGAACCCAGCACCGCCGTCAGGAATGACAGAGCGACCAGACCGCCGTTGAACGATAGCGGGACGACATCACCCGGGCTCATGAACGGCCCCAGCAAAAGCGCCGGAAACCAAAGTGCGGGATCGGTTGATCGCGCCAAGCATTATTGGGGTGATGCGCGCCCATTTTGTGGACTCCCGGTGGCTCATAACCGATGTGTTTTTGATACGTTTATATAGTCTCATCTATTAACATTTAATACACATCCGGGTTTTTACCTATATTCGCGATAATGCGGCTACAGACTTGTAACCGATACAGCAAAATTCGCGCCAATTTGATTAAAAAACCATAGTTAACCCTTATATATCGTGAATATTTTCGTTCCTGAGAATTTCCATATGTTGTAATTCTGTCGTGCCCATACGGTCACAAAGAAATAAATTGTTATTACTAATCGTCATTGGCCCCATACTACCCGCGGCGCACCAAAGCGCGTTTACCAATGCTGTGTCCCTTTATATATTCAATATATCGGCAATACCGAATATTCATCGGGACGGCGTCGGCGGAAACCGAGACACCCAGGCAATGAGACGTACGTACCCGGCAAGTTCGCTTACCCTCGCCCTTGTTTGCATCTTTGCCTTTGGCGCGCAGGCGCGGGCGGATGGCCCCCTGCGGGGCAATCCCGTTGACGCCCTGCCACAGCTTGAAAGACCGCCCGGCGCCGCGCAGCCGCCGCCCGCTGTGCAAACCGCCACGCCCGAACAGTTGGCGTTGCAGGCCAGGCTGGCGCAACGCATCGTGCCGCTGAACTTTGACGTAAGCGGCGTGCACGCCATTCCCTTCGACGAAGTTTCCGCGATACTAAGCCCGCTGTCGGGCAAGGAAATCAGCCTGGGCGACCTGGTCCAGCAAGTCGACAAGATCACGCAGTTGTACCGCGACAAGGGCTATCCGCTGTCTTTCGCGCTGGTGCAGAACCAGACGTTCGCCAAGGGCCTGGTGGTGGTGACCGTGGTTGAAGGCTTCATTTCGAATGTCCGGATTGAAGGCGATATCGGTAACGCGCAGGGGCGTCTGGATACCTTGGCCGGCCCGCTCATCGAAGAGCGTCCACTGAAGCAGGCCACGCTTGAGCGCCAGTTGAATCTGATGCGAACCGTGCCCGGCGTGAAGTTCACACCCAGCCTGGATCTGCCGCGCCGCGCGGATGGCGCAACTGAATTGGTCTTGGCGGCCACACGCCACCCGTTCAGTTTGACGGGCGGCATCGCCGACCTGGGTACCGGCATGCAACCCCTGGTCAATATTGGCGCCAACAGCCTCACACCGCTGGGCGAACAGGTCAAACTGACGGCGTCGGTGCCGTTCAATACCGACGACGTCAAATACGTCATGGGCGAAATCAGCGTGCCCATCGGGCCCGACGGTTTGGCGGTCAAGGTGGATGGCTACCACTATGACGCCAAACCGCAGGACGACGCGATCGAATACCTGGGGTTTGAAAGGCGCGTGAAGAACGACCGCATCGGCATTGGTGTCAGCTATCCGATATTGCTGAACAACACGCGTTCACTTACCGGTACCGTGGGTATGTACGCGGCCAATTCCAAAGACCGATATGAAGCGCGCAATTCGGATCGTTGGCTGCAACAAGACGCGCGCGTGCGTGCCGCTAATATCGAACTACGATATATACAGGTTTCTGAAAGCCAAACTTCGGACATTAGCGGCAGCGTATCCAAGGGGTTTGACGCGGCGGGCGCCAAGAAGGACATCTCGACCAATTACGGTTATTCAGCGACCCCCATTCTGGATCTGGATTTCGTCCGCTATAACCTGAACGCCAAACAAACGTTTGCGCTACCCGCGCAGTTTGGCCTGACCTTCTCTGGCGCGGCGCAATATTCCAGCAATATATTGCCGTCCTCGGAACAGGTCTCGTTCGGCAGTTGGCGTTATGCCATGGGATACCCCCAAGGCGAACAAAGCGGCGACAAAGGCGTAGGCGTGTCGGCCGAAGTGAACCGGCGCTTCGGCACCGGTTGGGAATACCTGTCCAGCGTTCAGCCTTACGCGCTGATCGACTATGCGCGCACTTGGTACAACAACAAGGACCTGCAAGCCTTGAACCAGCGGCACCTGTCATCCGTAGCGCTGGGGTTGCGGTTCACGGACGATAAATACTACTTGTTCGACTTCAACGTGGCCAAGCCCATCGGCTCCGCCACCGTCAACAATGACCGCGACGTACGCTTCAACGCCAACTATTCACTGTTTTACGACGCCTTCTGACATCGGTTTACACGCCATCCCAAAGCGCCTGTTTCGACAGGCGCTTTTCCTTTGGCACGGCGCCAGCGCAAAGCCAGATTTAGTCCGGAATCCACTCCACGTTACGTAACGTGGCCCGTAACGTAACGTCGGATCACCCGCCATTCGTAACAATCGCAGGGTTCTTGTGGTCGCAAATTAACGATCATCGTCTGTTAGTACAAACCCTGGACAAAAAAATATAAGCCATTGATACGAAAGGACTTTTAAGAAACAAAACAATAGACGAGCCACGCACAATCTCGGGTTTTGAAAAATCTTGGCACGGTTTATGCATGTAGAGCCGTATCGGGCAGTTTCTTTGCCTGGACCATCCAACCGAGGAGCTCGTCATGGTTTCCAAGATTGAAGCAGACCGCATTCGACGCATTTTGACCGCCACCGTCATGGCAGCAGCCTTGGCTGGCGCATTGACCGCTTGCGGCGGCGGCGGTAGCGATAGGTCCGCGGGCCTGCCCGGCACGAATGTTCCTTCCAACCCGGGCGGCTCGGACCCGACCACGCCTGGTGGCACGGATCCCAATAATCCCGTCAACCCCGTCACGGCGGGTTTGCTGCAAACCACCCTGGGTAACACCGGCAACGCCGTCGACAATACCCTGCCTTTGAATCTGGGCTCGACATTGGGCGGCGTGGGCAAGTCGCTGGATCCCACGGTAGCGCCCGTGGTCGACACCGTGGTGGGCCTGACGCAGCAAATCGGCGCTACGACCGGCCTGGGCGCCCCCGTGGATGGCATCACCACGCAAGCAGGCGGCCTGGTCAGCGATCTGGGCACCACCCTGAAGAGCTCCGGCCTGCCGGGCGGCCTGGATGCCGGCGTAGGCGGCCTGGTGGATGGCCTGGGCAAGACCGTGTCCAGCGCGGGAGACCTGTTGAATGCGGACCCCGCCAACCCCATGCCCTTGACGACCGTGCTGGGTACTGCCACGAACTCCGTGGGCGCGCTGACTGCTGGCCTGTCGGGCCAGGGCGGCTTGCTGAACCCGGTCACCCAAGGGCTGGGCGGAGTAACGGGTGGCATGTTGGGCGGCCCGGCCAGCCCCGTGCTGCAACCCGCTTTGTCCAACACGGGCAAAGCCGTGGACAACGTGTTGCCCTTGGGCCTGCAACCCGCACTGGGCGGCATCGGCGCGGCACTGGACATGAACGTGGCGCCGGTTGCCGGCGTGGTTACCAACCTGACGCAGCAAGTGGGCGCCACCACCAATCTGGGCGCACCGGTGGCCGGGCTGCTCTCCAGCCTGGGCGGCACAGTCGCCGGGGCCGGCAGCACGCTGCCTGGCGACACGGCGGGCTTGAACGGGGTGCTGCAAGGCTTGGGCGGCGCGGTCGCCAGCGCCGGCGGCCTGCTCCACGCCACGCCGGGCAACACCAACCCGCTGGGTGCCACGCTGGCCAACGCGACCGGCGCGGTCGCCTCGTTGACCGGCGGCCTGGGCGGCGCCACGGGTGGTCTGACGGGTGGCGGCACGGGCGGCTTGCTCAGCCCCATCACCGGCATTCTGGGGGGTGTCGGCGGCGTCGGCGGTACGCCGGCGGCGGGCGGCGTGGGTGGCTTGCTGGCACCGGTGACCGGCCTGTTGGGCGGGGTGACCGGTGCGGCGGGCGGTGCAACCGGCGGCGCCAATGGCGGGCTGCTGGGCGGCTTGCTGGGTGGCGTAACCGGTGGGACCACAGGCGGCGCGGGTGGCGGCTTGTTGGGCGGTGTGGTGGGTGGCGTGGTTGGCGGTGTATCGGCCGGCGCCACGACAGGCACCGGCGCCAGCGCGGGTGCCAGCGCCGGTGGCGCGGCCGGTGCGGGGACGGCTGCCAACGGCGGCTTGCTGGGTGGTTTGCTGGGCGGCGTCACAAGCGGCTTGACGGGCGGTACGACGGCGGGCGGCACCAACAACGGCGGCTTGCTGGGCGGTCTGCTCGGCGGCTTGTCGGCACAGAAGTAATCGATCTATCCGCTACGGAGCGACATCATGCTGCAACAAGAATCGATGGTCCACCACGAGCATGTGACCGTGATGCCTGAATCCCGCACGAGTGACTTGCGACCGGGAATGCTTGACGATATCGCCCTGATGCTGGGTCGGCAGTTCTCGGTGTACAACACCGCGTGCCAGTCAGCCCTGGCGGAAAAGCTGGGTATCCCCCTGGCCGACCTGAAAGCGCTGGAACTGGTGATGGAGTTCGACGCCTTGCCCACCGGGCAGCTTGCCCAGATGATGGGCATCAGTTCAGGCGGCGCCACCGCCTTGATCAACCGGCTGGAGGCGGCAGGCTATGTGCAGCGCGGCCGCCACCCGCTGGATCGCCGGATGATCGTGATCCGGCCGGTCGAGGAACAGTGCCAGCAGTTGGCGCAAGAACGTCAATGGGTCGCGGATGCGGTGATGTTGATGGCGCGGCGCTACGACACGGTCGAGCTGGAAACCGTGCATGCCTTCCTGGCGCAATGCGTGCGCGCCTTGCGGCACGACACGCTGGTCTGGCTTGAAACGCCCAGCGCCCATCGCGACGATCTGTAAACCCGGCGGCGTCCGCCACGACGCCGACTGACCACGCGCCCTGATTTCACGGAAATCGGGGCGCGTTTTTCATGGATGCGCGATAGGCATGCGCAACACGCGGCGCGGCGCCGATTCACCCCCCGCTGGGCGTACCGAACTCCAGACGTGGCACCGCCGCCAGCAGCCGGCGCGTCAATTCCTGGCGGGGCGCGTGCAATACGGTGTCGGCCTCGCCCAGTTCAACAATGCGGCCGCCGTCCATGACGGCGATGCGGTCCGCCAGATACTCGACCACGCCGAAGTTGTGCGTGATGAAGAGATACGCAATGCCCAATTCGGCCTGAAGCTCGCGCAGCAGGTCCAGAATCTGCGCCTGCACCGACACATCCAGGGCCGACGTGGGTTCATCGCAGATCAGTACCTTGGGTTCCACCGCCAGCGCGCGCGCAATGGCGATGCGCTGGCGTTGGCCGCCCGAGAATTCATGGGGATAGCGCGTCAGCGTGTTGGCCGGCAAGCCCACGCGCTCGATCAACTGCGCGGCGTGCGCGGCGCGCGCCTGCTGGCTCATGCCCCGTCGCAACGACGCCAGGCCCTCGTCGAGGATGTCGCCCACGCGCATGCGCGGATCGAGCGATGCGTACGGGTCCTGGAACACAATCTGGATGTCTTGCCGCAGATCGCGCAGCGTGCGGCGGTCAGCCGACAGCACGTCCTTGCCTTGTAGCATGGCGCGGCCCGAGATGCGCGCACCGTCGATCAGCCGCAGCAGCGCCTTGCCCGTGGTGGTTTTGCCGCAGCCGGACTCGCCCAGCAGGGCCAGCGTTTCGCCCGCGCGCAACGAAAACGTTACGCCGTCAACGGCCTTGACCCAGGACACGATGCGCCGCAACGGCCCCTTGCGCACGGGGTAATGCACTTTCAGGTCCTGCACATCCAGCACCACCCCCCCTGCCGCGCGCTGCGTGGCCCGTTCCTTGGCTCGCTGCGCGCCGTCTTGCACGATGGCATCACGCGCCTGCGCCGTCAGCGGCGCGCCGCGCTTGGCGAAAGTGGGGATGGCTTCGAACAATTGCCGTGCGTACGGATGCTTGGGCGCGCGAAAGAATTCATCGGCGCTGGCGCTTTCAACGATTTCGCCGCCGCGCATCAGCGCCACGTGATGCGCCACGTTCTTCACCACGGCCAGGTCATGCGTGATCAGCAGCACGGCCATGCCCATTTCGCGCTGGATGTCGGCCAGCAGGTCCAGCACCTGCGCCTGCACCGTGACGTCCAGCGCCGTGGTGGGTTCGTCCGCGATCAGCAGCAGCGGCTCGGCCGCCAGCGCGATGGCGATCATGACGCGCTGCTTCTGTCCGCCCGAAAACTGGAACGGGTAGTCGTCCACGCGCCGCTCGGGCTCGGGGATGCCCACGCGGCGCAGCCAATCGATGGCCCGCGCCCGCGCCGCCGCGCCGCGCAGCGGCGTATGCGCCGTCAGGGTTTCGATGATCTGGTCGCCCACGCGCATGACGGGGTTCAGGCTGGTGGACGGCTCCTGGAAGATGATGCCGATACGCCCCCCGCGCACGCCGCGCATCGCGCTTTCGGGCAGCCGGTTCAGGTCTTGCCCGTCCAGGTCGATCTGCCCGCCCACGATGCGGCCGGCGTCCGGCAGCAAGCGCAGCAACGCCAACGCCGTGATGCTTTTTCCGCAGCCGGATTCTCCGACCAGCGCGAAGGTCTCGCGCTGCGAAATAGCCAGTTCCAGCCGCTTGACGGCATGCGTCATGCCGGATTCGCCGGCAATGTCCACCTCCAGGCCGCGCACGTCCAGCAAGAGAGTATCCGAGCTCATGGCGCTTCTCCCGATTTCGAGGCGCGCGGTTCGGCGGCCAACACCTGGCGGCGGCCGAACACGCTGCCCATCCGCGCCAGGCGGCTGGGCTTGTAGCGACGGGTGCGCGGGTCGAAGGCATCGCGCACGGCATCGGCAAACAGGTTGGCCGCCAGCACCAGCGCCAGCATGAAGAGAAAAGCAGTCATCAGGCTCCACCAGATCATGGGATCGCGCGACATTTCCAGGCGCGCCCCGTCGATCATCGAACCAAAGGAATTCATGCTGGGGTCCACGCCGATGCCCAGGTAGGACAGCACGGCCTCATACAGCACCAGGCCCGAGAACTCCAGCACCACGGTGATCAGCACCAGGTGCGCCACGTTGGGCAGCAGGTGCCGCGTCATGATGCGCCAGTGCGACACGCCGAACGCGCGCGCGGCCTGCACGTATTCCAGCTCGCGCAGCTTCAAGGTTTCGGCGCGCAGCAGGCGGCACAGGCCCGCCCAGCCGGTCAGCCCAAGAATCATGCAGAGCAGGAACAGCCGCAGGTCCGCGCGCGCGACCGAGGTGTCGAACAAGTCGGCATGGTTGTCGATATACACCTGCATCATCAGCGCGCAGGCGGCCACCAGCAGCACGCCGGGGATCGACGTGATGGTGGTGTAGAGGTATTGGATGGCGTCGTCGACCTTGCCTTTGAAGTAGCCCGCGGCAATGCCGAAAATAATGGCGGGCGGCAGCATGGCGATGGTGGTCAGGCTGCCGATGACCAGCGCCGTGCGTATGCTTTTCAGCGCTTGCCACAACACGTCGTTGCCGATGCGGTCGGTGCCCAGCGCGTGGTAGCCGCTGGACAACCCCGCCAGCGCGCCGGCCGTCATGCAGAGCAAGCCAAAGGTGATTGCCATGGCCCGCCACGGCACATCGGATTCACCCCGCAGCAACACCTGGCCCGCGTGCGACGCTGACCCCAGGTGGCGCGCCAGGCAGGCGTAAAGCACGGCCGCCGACAGCAGCGCCACGACCAGCCCGCCCGCCACGCCCCACCCCAGGCGTTTCAAGACATCGCCCACATGTTGCGTGTCGGGGTCGGTCAAATGCGTGGCGGCGCCGCGCAGGCGCGGGAAATCGCGCACCGGCTTGTCGTCCACCAACATGGTTTCCTTCAGGAACAGCTTGGTGGCCAGGGGCTGCGAGTAATTTCTTTCCGGTTGCGTCAGCACCGTGCCGGCCAAGAGGCCGTCCAGCGCGGACTTGACCACGGGGGCATAAATGGGCGCGGCATCGGCGGCGGCCCCCGGCGCGGGCGGCAGTTGCGGCCGGTAGTGAATAGAGTCCAGCAGCCCCACCACGGTGAACGCAGCCAGGATGACGGCCGAGCACATGGCGGGCGTGTCGCGCGCCACGCGCCCCCAGGTTGCGCGCAGGTTCGGGCTGCGGCGCACGTGCCACAGGTAGGCCAACGCGCTCAGCACCATCAGCCACAGCGCGATGTCGGTCCACAGGAAGACGATCTTGGGCATGGCGGCTACTCGAATCGGACGCGGGGGTCAGCCAGCGTGTAGGAAATGTCGGCCAGGATCAGCCCCACGATGTAGAGCGCCGCGCCCAGGAACACCATCGCGCGCACCACGGAAAAGTCTTGCGCGTTGATGGCGTCGATCGTGTAGCTGCCCAAGCCGGGAATGCCGAAGAACGATTCGGCGATCAGGCTGCCCATGAACAGCAGCGGCAAGGCGGCGACCGTGCTGGTCAGGATGGGCAGCATGGCGTTGCGCAGCACATGGCGAAACAGCACCACGCGCTCGGCCAGGCCCTTGGCGCGCGCGGTGCGCACGTAGTCCTTGCCGATTTCTTCCAGGAACAGCGTGCGGTAGAAACGCGCTTCGGGGCCCAGGCGGGAAATGATGGCGATCAGCACCGGCAGCGCCAGGAACTTGACCACGTCCAGCCCACCGGAAAACCCCGAGAACGGCACCAGCCGCATCAGCTTGGCGAACACCCATTGCCCCGCGATGATGTAGAACAGGCTGGATATCGACAGCAGCAGCACGCACACCACCACGCCCCAGAAGTCCAGTCGCGTGGCGCGGAAATACACCAGCGTCAGTGAAAACACGATGCTGACGAACAGCCCCAGCACGAAGGTAGGCACGGCCAGCGCCAGGCTGGGACCCATCCGCGTCTGGATCTCGCGGCCGATGTCGCGCCCGCTGTCCGACGAGCCAAAATCCATGGCCAACAGCGGCACCGAGCGCTGATAGAAGATGGTGTCGGTCAGTTGCGCCGTGCCTTGCGCCTGCGCATTGAAGAACAGCGGCTTGTCGTAGCCGCGCTCGACCTTCCATTTTTCCACCGCGTCCTGGCTGGCGCGTTGCCCGCCGATGGCCAGGCGCGCCATGTCGTCGGGCGTGTTGACCGCGAAGAACAGGATGAACGTGAACAGGTTCACGCCGATCAGAATCAGCACGCCATACAGCAGCCGGCGGATCACATAGCCGATCATGATTGATGCTCCTTCTTCACGGCCGGGCCGAAGGCGGTCTGGCGTTCACGACGCTTGAGCGCAACGTAGGACGGCCAGATCGCCAGCGCCAGGAGCAGCACGAACAGGCCGATCGGCCACCATCTTGGGACGTTCCATTCGTCGATCTTCTGCTGCCGCAGTTGCGGATCGATCTTCATGTACTGAAGCGTGTTGCGCACCATCTGCGTGGGCTTGGCGTTGCCGACCCACTGCTGGTACGCGCCGCCCGACATGGGGAAATAGCCAAACATCCACGGCGCGTCGCGTTGCACCACCGCCACCATCTTGGCGATCAATTCTTCTTTCTCGGGGCCGTCGTCCAGGAACTTCATCTGCTCGAACAGCTTGTTGAATTCGGGGCTGTCGTAGTTGGCCGCGTTCTCGCCGCCCCCACGCGCCTTGGCGTTGGGGCCGTAAAGCAGGAACAGGAAGTTTTCGGCGTCGGGATAATCAGCATTCCAGCCCCACAGGAAAATCTGCGCCGCGCCACGCTTCATCTTGTCCTGGAAGCGGTTGTAGTCGGTGGAGCGCACGTCCAGTTGCACGCCGATCTTGGCCATTTGACGGCGCATCCAGTCAAAGCGCGGGTTCGAGCCGCCGCCTTGCATGGCGTCGTAATACAGCACCAGCGGCGCGCCGGTTTCGGCGCTGCGTCCGTTGGGGTAGCCCGCTTCGGCCAGCAGGCGCTTGGCCACGTCGACGGATTTGCGCACCGGCTTGCCGTCCACCAGGTTGTAGACAACCGGGTTCACGCCTTCGGGCGGTTCACGGTAACCCAGCACGCCAGGCGGCACCGGGCCTTGCGCCACTGAGGCCTGGTCGTTTTCGAACACGGTGACGAACTCTTCCCAGTCGAACACGATGCTGATGGCCTGGCGCAGCTTGCGGTTCTTTTCCGCCTGCTCGGGCGTGTCGCCCTTGCCCACCACCGGGTCCAGCCAGTTGAACCCCATGTACCAGTTGGCGGTTTCCACCGTGGTGGGCAGGCGGATGCCGTGCTCCCGGTACTGCTTGGCCTTGTCCTGGCTGTCGCCCGCGGCCACCAGCATGGCCACGCCGTACTCGCCGCGTTCAATCTGCGGCACGTCGTAATAGCCCTGCATGAATTTGCCTATCAGCGGGATGGCTTCTTTTTCCAGGCTGAATACCGCGCGGTCGATGAAGGGCGTGGGCTTGCCGCAGTCGGCCAACAAGCCCGCTTCCTTATCGCCGGGTTCGCCTTCGCAGGGGTAGGCTTCGCCGTGGTAGTTGGGATTGCGCACGAGCACATGGCGGCGGTTCTGCAACGATTCCGCCATCATGTAGGGGCCGGTGCCGACCGGCCAGGTGTTCAAGGACAGGTCGTGCTCGGCCATGCCGGGCTGGTTATAGAACCGGTCGGCCTCCCAGGGGATGGGCGCCGTGAACGTCATGGCCAGCCAGTATTTGAACTGCGGATACTTGCCTTTGACGCGGATGCGCAGCGTGTGCGGGTCCAGCGCCTGGACGCCGGTAAAGCCGTCGGCTTCGCGCAGGTCCAGCCATGGGGCCGTGCTCCCGCCCGGAAGATCACGGCGCATGGCCTGGTCACGTTGGCGCAGCCGGTCGCCGTATTCCTGCATGCCCACCACGTGGTCGGCCATCACCGAATAAATCGGCGACACGACGCGCGGGCTGGCCAGGCGGCGAAACGCGTAGACGTAGTCGTACGCCGTCAGCTCGCGCGTGCCGGTGCGCGGAAAGTCGGGAATGTAGTACTTGTCTTTGAGTTCGCCGTCGGCAAGCGGGTAGTAGTCGTAGCTGCCGTCGGCCTTGCGGGCAAAGGCGGGGTGCGGCTGGTAGCGAACGCCCGGCCGTATCTTGATGTCGTAAATGCTTTCGGCGATGGCCTCGCCCGGCGCGTCGGCCGGCAGCGGCTGGCCCTGGGCATCCAGATACTGAGGCGGGTCGATGGACTGCGCGGCGCGTGGCACCAGCTCGTAGGGCCGCTTCAGATAGTGATAGCCGTACAACGTCTCGTAGATGTTGTAGGTATAAGGCGTTTCGTCGCCGGAATAAGAGCTTGCCGGGTCCAGGTACTTGGGCGAAC
Source organism: Achromobacter spanius (assembly GCF_002812705.1). NCBI lineage: Bacteria > Pseudomonadati > Pseudomonadota > Betaproteobacteria > Burkholderiales > Alcaligenaceae > Achromobacter > Achromobacter spanius. The sequence goes on from NZ_CP025030.1 coordinate 5,245,212, forward strand.
GCTGCACGAACGCGGAGTAGAACGTGTTCTGGCCTTCGGCGCCGGACGGATACGGGCTGTTGATGGGGCTTTCTTGCGAGCAGCCCGCCAGCGCCAGCAACATCAGCATGGCTGTTGCCCCGAGCCGCTTCATAGCAAGCATGGAAACCTTCCCTTCAAATCGTTGCGACAGAGAATAGCAAACGCGGGACAGAGCCCATACCCAGGCATCCCCCTAGCGGGTGCCGGGGTTGCGCGGATTGCGCGGGGAGCATGGCGTGCATGGGGTGCATGGCTGCGCACTGGCCCGCGTCAACCGCACTGGCGCTGACGCCAGCAGTCATAGCGCCACTTCCAGGGCTGCATGGCGGCGGGCTGCGCCCACAGGCCGCGCTTGGCGTCCTTGGCCTGGCGTTGCAGGCCGGGCAGGGCCTTGTCGCGCAGGTATGCGCCCTTTCTGGCGGTGTAGGCCCAGGCGTAGCCCGCTTCCACCTGCAAGCGATTGGCCGAGCGCCCGTCGTCCAGGATCAGCGCGCACACGTCGCGGCCGTATTGGTCTTGTTCGTAGCACTGGGCGGTCAGGGTCTTGCCCGCCACCAGGTCGGCCAAATGCTTGCGCGAGGCTTCGGCATAGGGTTGGCCGGGTTGGTCGGCGCCATGGCCCTCTTCGGGTGCATCGATGCTGTCCATGCGGATGCGGCGCTGGCCGTCGCTTGCGCGCAGTGTGACGGTGTCGCCGTCGGCCACGTTGACGATCGCGCCGGTCAGCGTGTAGCTGCCCCCGGGAATGCCGCCTGCCAGCGCGGGGCCGGGCCGGGCGGAAGGCGCGGAATTCTGCGCGGGTGTGCTTTGCGATGGGGGTGGGCGCGAGGCCGGGGAGGAATCGCCGCGCCCCGAGGGCTGCAACCAATTGACGATGGCGCCCGCCACCGCAAGAATCAGGGCGACGATCAGGGCGGTCAGCTTGCCGCCGCCGCGAAATGGGGGTTTGCCACGCACCGGCTGGGCTCCAGATGAGAAACGCGGCAAGTGTGCCACAGGCGAGGCGCGATTTTGCAAAAACCGCGCGCGAAAACCGCCCTGCCGTCCGCCCGCTATTGCCCGCCCGCTATTGCCCGCCCGCTATTGCCCGCCCGCCTACAGCCAGCCCGATTTCCGGAAGCGCCAGTACAGGACCGAACAGATCGACGCAATGACGCCCAGCGTCACCGGGTAGCCCCACGGCGATTTCAGTTCCGGCATGAATTCGAAGTTCATGCCGTAAATGCCCGCGATGGCGGTCGGCACTGCCAGGATGGCGGCCCAGGACGCCAGCTTGCGGGTCGTGTCGTTCTGCGCGGCCTGCCCGATCATCAAGCTCGCTTCGAACGCGAAGGCCAACGATTCCCGCAAGGCGTTGAAGAGTTCGTCCACCCGCAACACCCGGTCGGCGACCTCGCCGAAGTACGGCCTGGCATGTTCATCCACGGCAGACATCTCGACCCGCGCCAGACGCCGGCAGATTTCGGCCATGGGCGACACCACGGTGTGGATGCGCAATAGATCGCGACGCTGACGGTACAGCCTGCGGATGTCGGAATCCTTCGCGCCTCGGATCAGCAGCTTTTGTTCGGCGCCTTCCACCACGCTTTCGATCTTGCCGGCCGCCGCCACGTAGCGGTCGACCAGCCAGTCCAGCACTTCGGAAGCCACGTAGTCGCTGCCCCGCTTGAGCAGGTCGGGCGAGGCTTCCAGCCGTTCGCGCAGCGGGCTGTGCGCCGCGGTGGCGCCGCGCCGCACGGTGACCAGAAAGCCGTCGCCTATCAATAACTGGGTTTCGCCAAAGACCGGGCGTTCGGCCTCGACTTCGACGGTGATGGTCACGATCAGGACCATGTTGCCGTAGTCGATGATCTTGGGCCGCCGATGCGGTTCCAGCATCTCTTCCTGGTTCTTGTCGCAGGCGCCGAGTTCACCGGTCACCCTGGCCAATAATTCAGGCGTGGGGTTGCGCAAGCCGATCCACAGCATGCTGGGTGCGTGACCTGGCTTTTTGCCATCGCTTTGGTCGTCACTTTGACCACCGTATTGACCTATGTACTGCCCAACTTCGTCGATGGGCACCTCACGGTCGCGGCGTCCGTTCACATAGGCAATCGACGCAACCACCTCGCCCTTGTGGACGTCGGCGAAATTCTCTTCAGCGGACATGGACACCCTCTGGCAATGCGATCCTTGCCGAACAACTCATGGCATCGGGCGATGATAGCCCAGGCTATGAGAACAGGCTGCGCACCCGCTTGGTCACGTCGATGGCGGGCGCCTGCGGTTCTTTGGCCGCGCCGCCGCCCGGCAGGTCGGCCAACGCGGGCGGCTTGGGCAGGTGGTCAAACAACGGCAGCATGGCATTGGTGATGTAGCGCGTGCGCGACCCGTAGACGTGGCGGTCGCCCATGCCCGTCTGCTGATGCACGTAGAAGCGCTGCGGCACGATCAATTGCAGGCGTTCCTTGGCGCGCGTCATGGCCACATACAGCAGGCGGCGTTCTTCCTCGATCTCTTCGGCGGTGCCGGTGCTCATGTCGGAAGGAATGCAGCCATCGACCACGTTCAGCACATAGACGGCCTTCCATTCCTGGCCCTTGGCCGAGTGGATGGTGGACAGGATCATGTAGTCCTCATCGCGCGAGGGCGCGCCGGATTCATCGCTGGTGGCGTCGGGCGGATCCAGCGTGAGTTCGGTCAGGAAGCGTTCGCGCGACGGGTAGCCCGCCGCCAGCCGCACCAACTGATCAAGGTCGGTCTTACGCACGCGGGCGTCGTCATACAGGCGTTCGAGCTGGCCGGCGTACCAGCGCAAGGCCAGGTCCACGTCGGCGGGCCAACGCAGCCCTGGGTCGCACAGCGCCGCATAGGTATCGGCGAACGCGCCCCATTCCTGCTGCGCCGCCGCGCCCGGTTTGAATTCACGCAGCGCGCGCAACGGTTCGGCGCTGGCGGACATGGCGTCCATCAGCTTGCCGGCGGTGGCCGGGCCGATGCCGGGCATCAACTGCGCCACGCGAAAGCCCGCCATGCGGCCGCGCGGGTTTTCCGCCCAGCGCAATAGCGACAACAAGTCTTTCACGTGCGCGGCTTCCAGAAAGCGCAGGCCGCCAAATTTCACGAAGGGAATATTGCGCCGGGTCAGTTCGAGTTCCAGCGCGGCGCTGTGGCTGGCCGTGCGGAACAACGCGGCTTGCGACTTCAGCGTGGCGCCGCCTTCGCGCTGCGCCAGCACCTGGTCGGCCACCCAGCGCGCTTGCCCGGCCTCGTCGCTGACCGTCACCAGTTCCGGCAATTGCGAGGACGCGCGGTCGGTCCAGAGGTCTTTGGCGAAGCGCTCTGTTGCCAGCCCGATCACCGCGTTGGAGGCGTTCAGGATGGGCTGGGTAGAACGGTAGTTGCGGTCCAGCGTGATGACGCGGGCGGGCTTGGGAAACTGCGTCGGGAAATCCAGGATGTTGCGCACGGTGGCGGCGCGGAACGAATAGATGGATTGCGCGTCGTCGCCCACCACCGTCAGGCCTCGGCCGTCGGGTTTCATGGCCAGCAGAATGGCGGATTGCAGGCGGTTGGTGTCCTGGTATTCGTCCACCAGCACATGGTCGAAGCGCGCCCCGACATCCGCCGCGATGCCCGGGTCCGACATCATCTCGGCCCAGTACAGCAGCAGGTCGTCGTAGTCCAGCACCTGCTGGTCCTGCTTGGCCGCCACATAGCCGCGAAACAGCGTCTTCAGCTCGTCTTCCCATTGCGCGCACCACGGGAACGAGGTTTTCAGCACATCGGCCACCGAGCTCTGGCTGTTGACCACGCGCGAATAGATGGCCAGGCAAGTACCCTTCAGGGGAAAGCGCGACTTGGTCGACGACAGGCCCTGTTCGTGGCGGACCATGCCCATCAGGTCTTCGGCGTCGCCACGGTCGTGAATGGTGAACGCTTCCGACAGCCCGATGCGCAGTGCGCAATCGCGCAGCAGCCGCGCGCCGATGGCGTGGAAGGTGCCCGCCCACGGCAGCGACGGCGCCTGCTGCGAGCTGCGCAGGTTCATGACCCGTTGCAGCACGCTGCCCACGCGACGATCCATTTCCTGGGCCGCGCGGCGCGAAAACGTCAGCAGCAGCATGCGCTGCGGGTCGGCGCCGTTAAGAATCAGGTGGGCGACGCGGTGCGCCAGCGTGTTGGTCTTGCCCGAGCCCGCCCCGGCGATCACCAGCAAGGGGCCATCGTCGCCCGCCGCCAGGCTCCCATCCACGTTCACGCCGAATTCGGCGGCTTCGCGCTGGGCGGGGTTCAGGTCGGCTAAGGGGTCGGGGCGGGAATTCAAAGGGGGATTGTGGTCGGACATGACGGAAAAGTAGGCCAAATGACTGGCTATTTATCCAGCTATCATAGCAGCGTAGCCCTACCCTGCCCGCGCGCCAACTTGCCCCCCGTCGCCATGCGTATCCTGACCGGCACCGCCTCCTGGACCGACCCCACCCTGCTTGCCTGCGGGCGCTTTTACCCGCCCGACGTGCGTGGCGCCGAGGCGCGGCTGCGTTTCTACGCCACGCGCTTTGCCATGGCCGAAATCGATTCCAGCTACTACGCCCTGCCCTCGGCCAACAACGCTTATCTTTGGGCGCAGCGCACGCCCGACAATTTCGTGTTCAACATCAAGGCGTTCCGCCTGTTCACCGGCCACCAGACGCCGCTTGCCGCCTTGCCCAAAGACATTGCGCGCGAGCTGGAAGATTGGCCGGAACCCATGATCTACCACCACCACATGCCCGAGGACTTGCGCGACGAACTGTGGCGCCGCTATCAACTGGCGCTGGAGCCGCTGCGCATGCCGGGCAAGCTGGGCGCGGTGCATTTTCAGTTTCCCCCATGGATCCGCCGCGACGCCCGAGGCCGCGCGCATGTGGCCGATTGCGCGCAGCGCATGCAAGAGCACCTGATATCCGTGGAATTCCGCCATCGCAGTTGGTTCGACAGCCCGGCGGCCATCGCCGACACGCTGGCGTTTGAACGCGATCTGGGTGTGGTGCATACCGTGGTCGATGCGCCGCAGGGCTTTGACAACACGGTGCCCGCCGTGTGGGAAAGCACGCATCCCGACCTGACCCTGCTGCGCCTGCATGGCCGCAATGCGGCAGCATGGAACGCGTCTGGCCCCGCCTCGTCCAGCCGCTTTCAATACGAATACACGGAACAGGAACTGGCGGAACTGGCCGAACGATTCTCGCGCCTGGCCGCGCAAAGCGCCCAAGCGCATGCGGTGTTCAATACCAACTTTGAAGACCAGGGCATGCGCAACGCCGCAGCCTTTGCCACCGCGCTGTTGCCTTTCTGATTGCCAACCGACCGCCTGCCTGATGGCCTTTCTGATAGGCCTGCCTGACCCGGCGCGTCAGGCGGCGACGGGCTTGCGCGCGACTTCGGCCAGGCTTTCCAGCAGCACTTCAAACTTGCGCGCGATGTCGTGTTCGGGCACACAGGCGTAGCCCAGCAACAGCCCCGGCCGCCGACCCTCGGCGTTGACGTAATAGCGCGACAACGCGCGCGTCAGCACGCCCTTGCCGCGCGCCACGTCCACCACGCGCAGGTCGTCCATGTCCGGCGGCAAGGTCAGCACCAGATGCAGGCCCGCCATGCTGGCGTCGCGATGCAGCCAGTCGGGACCCAGGCGGCGTTCGATCAGGTTGACCAGCATGGCGCGGCGCCTGCCGTACAGCATGCGCATGCGACGGATGTGCGCGGCGTAATGCCCTTCAGAGATGAACGTGGCCAGCGCCGCGTGCGTCATCAGATGGCCTTCGCGATAGAGCTCGGCATGCGCCGCCTGGAATGCGGCGGTCAAGGGCTTGGGCAAGACCAGGTAGCCCACGCGCAGGCCCGGGTACAGCGTCTTGCTGAACGTGCCCATGTAGATGACCGGCGCGTCGGGTTCCAGGCCCAGCAGCGACGCAATGGGCCGGCCCGAGAATCGGAATTCACTGTCGTAATCGTCTTCGATGATCCAACTGCCGCTTTGCCGGGCAACCGCCAGCAACTGGCGGCGGCGCGTCAGGGACATCACCGGCCCCAGCGGATACTGGTGCGACGGCGTGACGAATATGAAGCGTGGCGGCGTGCCGCCCGGTTCGGGCAGGCGCATGCCCTCTTCGTCCACCGGCAGGTGCACCGTGTGCAGCCCGTTGGCCTGCAGGATGGTGCGGGCGCCCCAGTAGCCAGGGTCTTCGACCCAGGCCGTTTCACCCGCTTCGCCCAGGATGCGGGTGGTCAGGTCGATGGCCTGGTGCGAGCCTTCGGTGATGAGGATCTGGTCCGGGTCGCAGTCGATGGATCGCGTCAGCGCCAGATGCTGGGCCAGCGCTTCACGCAGGGCCGGCAGGCCGCCGCCGTAGGCGTAGGTCAGCAGATCGGGCGACGGGTTGCGCCACAGGCTGCTGACGATGCGGCCAAACTTCTTGTGCGGGAATTCGGTCAGGTCGGGCACGCCGGGCATGAAGGCGCCCCATTGGTAGGGCGAGGCCGACACGCCGTCCACAATGGCCGCCCCACGCGCCGACAGCGCGGCGCCCGGTTGGGCCTGGGCAGGGTGACGCAGGCGACGGCCGCTGGCCAGGTAGGAATCGGGCACCGAGGCGTTGACGAAGGTGCCGTTGCCCTGCCGGCTGCGCGTATAGCCTTCGGCCAGCAGCTGGCTATAGACGTGGACCACCGTGTTGCGGGCGATACCGAGCTCGGTAGCCAGGTCGCGCGAGGCGGGCAAACGCGAGTCCGCCGCAATGGCTCCATCCAGGATCGCTTCGCGTATCCCGCGGTACAGCCGCTTGTTCATGGGCTCGCTGGAGGCCTCGGCCAGGCGCAGCAGCAGCAAGTCACCTACAATGGACCGCAATTGGTTCTACCTGTTTTATCAAAGTGGTTCCCACAAGTGGGGCCATCGTAGCATTAAATAAGGTTTTTCCCGCCCACCCTGTTCATCGAGGCTGAGATGAAGAATCAAGACCTGAATACCCGCCGTTCCCTGGCCACGCCGCGCGGCGTTGGCGTCATGTGCGACTTCTACGCGGTGCGCGCCGAGAACGCCACCCTGTGGGACGCCAACGGCAAGGAATACATCGATTTCGCGGGCGGCATCGCCGTGTTGAACACGGGCCACCTGCACCCCAAGATCAAGGCCGCCGTCGCCGCGCAGCTGGACAACTTCACGCACACGGCCTACCAGATCGTTCCGTACGAAAGCTACATCTCGCTGGCCGAACGCATCAACCGCCTGGCCCCCATCGACGGCCTGAAGAAGACCGCCTTCTTCACCACCGGCGTCGAAGCCGTTGAAAACGCCATCAAGATCGCGCGTTCGTCGACGGGCCGCTCGGGCGTCATCGCGTTTTCGGGCTCGTTCCACGGCCGCACCATGCTGGGCATGGCGCTGACCGGCAAGGTCGCCCCGTACAAGCTGTCGTTCGGCCCGATGCCCGGCGACATCTATCACGTGCCGTTCCCCAACGCCACGCAAGCCATCAGCGTGGCCGATTCGCTCAAGGCGCTGGACCTGCTGTTCAAGTGCGACATCGACCCCAAGCGTGTCGCCGCCATCATCATTGAACCGGTGCAAGGCGAAGGCGGTTTCAACATCACCCCGCCCGAACTGATGACCGCGCTGCGCAAGATCTGCGACGAGCACGGCATCCTGCTGATCGCCGACGAAGTGCAAACGGGCTTTGGCCGTACCGGCAAGCTCTACGCCATGGAACACCACTCGGTGCAGGCTGACCTGATCACCATGGCCAAGAGCCTGGGCGGCGGCTTCCCGATTTCGGGCGTGGTCGGCCGCGCCGACGTCATGGACGGCCCGGCCGCTGGCGGCCTGGGCGGCACCTACGCCGGCAACCCGCTGGCCGTTGCCGCGGCCCACGCCGTGCTGGACGTGATTGCCGAAGAAAAGCTGTGCGATCGCGCCAACGTGCTGGGCGAGAAGCTGCGCGGCCACCTGGAAGGCCTGCGCGCCAAGGTGCCGGGCATTGCCGATGTGCGCGGCCTGGGCTCGATGGTGGCGCTGGAACTGAACGACGCCAGCGGCAAGCCGGACGCCGAAGCCGTCAAGCGCGTGCAAGCGCGCGCGCTGGAACAAGGGCTTATCCTGTTGAGCTGCGGCGTGTATGGCAACGTGCTGCGTTTCCTGTACCCGCTGACCATTCCCGACGCGCAATTCGACCGCGCGCTGGCGATTCTGTCCGACGCACTGGCAGCGTAACGTTCACGGCCTGAACCCTTTATTCAGGGGGCCACGGGCACGGTAATTGCGGGCGTCGCGGATCTTTCCGCCGCGCCCGCTAGTGCATGCTGGCCCCGCTGAATCCCCATCAAGGAGACTTCAATAATGACCGCATTGACTCATCCCCTGTCGCGCCCGGATCTGCTGCGCGACGCCTGCTACATCGACGGCAAGTGGGTTGGCGCCGGCAACGGCGCGTCGATCCCGGTGGACAACCCCTCCACCGGCAAGACCATCGTGTCGGTGCCCAAGCTGGGCCGCAAGGAAACCGAACAGGCCATCGCCAGCGCGCAAGCCGCGCTGCCCGCCTGGAGCGCCAAGACCGGCAAGGAACGCGCCGCGATCCTGCTGAAGTGGTCGCAACTGATGATGCAGAACCAGCAAGACCTGGCCGCCATCATGACGTCCGAACAGGGCAAGCCCGTGACCGAAGCCGCGGGCGAAATCGCCTACGCCGCCTCGTTCCTGGAGTGGTTCGCCGAAGAAGCCAAGCGCATCGACGGCGACGTGCTGCAAAGCCCCAAGGCCGGCCAGCGCCTCCTGGCGTTGAAGCAGCCCATCGGCGTTACCGCCGCCATCACGCCGTGGAACTTCCCGGCCGCCATGATCACCCGCAAGGTCGGCCCGGCGCTGGCCGCCGGCTGCACCATGGTGGTCAAGCCCGCTCAACAAACCCCGCTGACCGCGCTGGCGCTGGCCGTGCTGGCCGAAGAAGCCGGCGTGCCCGCGGGCGTGTTCCACGTCATCACGGGCAGCTCGCGCGATATCGGCGCCGCCCTGTGCGAAAGCGATGTCGTGCGCAAGCTGAGCTTCACCGGCTCCACCGAAGTGGGCCGCACGCTGATGGAGCAATGCGCCCCCACCATCAAGAAGCTGTCGCTGGAACTGGGCGGCAACGCGCCGTTCATCGTGTTCGACGACGCCGACCTGGACCGCGCCGTTGACGGCATCCTGGCCTCCAAGTACCGCAACGCCGGCCAGACCTGCGTGTGCGCCAACCGCATCTACGTGCAAGCCGGCGTGTACGAAGAAATCGCCAAGCGCCTGGTCGCCAAGGTCGAAGCCATGAAGGTCGGCGACGGCTTTGCCGACGGCGTGACGCAAGGTCCGCTGATCGACAAGAACGCCATTGAAAAGGTGCAGGAGCACATCGCCGACGCCACCTCGCACGGCGCCAAGGTCATTGCCGGCGGCAAGCCGCATGCGCTGGGCGGCACGTTCTTTGAACCCACCGTGGTGCGCGACGTGACGCAGTCGATGCGCTTTGCCACCGAAGAAACCTTCGGCCCGGTGGCCCCGCTGTTCCGCTTCGACACCGAAGAAGAAGTCATTGGCATGGCCAACGACACCATCTTCGGTCTGGCCGCCTACTTCTTCACCCGCGATTACGCCCGCATCTGGCGCGTGTCCGAAGCATTGGAGTACGGCATTGTCGGCATCAACACCGGCCTGATCTCCAACGAAGTCGGCCCGTTCGGCGGCGTCAAGCAGTCGGGCCTGGGCCGTGAAGGCTCGAAGTACGGCATCGAGGAATACCTCGAAATCAAGTACCTGTGCGTGGACCTGGGCGCCTGAGCCCAAAGTGGTGCGCGGCGCTCGCCGCGCACCGGGGATAAGCGGTTTTCAACGCCGCTTATCCCCAACAACTGTGGACAACCCGGCCGATAAGTCCTGCATAGCCCGGAAAAGTCCTTTCAATCCAGTCACTTGCGAATCGCGATCAAATGCCGCCCAGGCGTGATAGATTTGCGCGTTCCCTGGACGGATCCGTATGAGCAAAACCTTCTCCCTTGAGGACACCCGCAAGCTGGCCGCCGTGCTGGCCGAAACGGCCCTGGCCGAGGTCATGCCGCGCTTTCGCAACCTGCCCGAAGGCTCGGTGCGAGGCAAGAGCTCGCCGCGTGACCTGGTGACCGACGCGGACGAAGCGGCCGAACGCATGATTGGCGCGCGCCTGGCCAAGCTGCATCCGGGCGCCGTGCTCATCGGCGAAGAAGCCTCCGCGCGCAACCCCGCGCTGCTGAACATGCTGGTCGACGCCGATCTGGCCTTTCTGATCGACCCCATCGACGGCACGCGCAACTACGTCGCGGGCCTGCCCTTGTTCGGCATGATGATCGCGGCCTGTCACCGCGGCGACGTGATCGCCGGCGTGATCTACGACCCGGTCAACCGCGACAGCGCGCTGGCCGTGCGCGGCGAAGGCGCCTGGATGGAATACGACAACGGCCGCCGCGTGCCGCTGACCGTGGCCGCCCCCGCGCCGCTGGAAGACATGGACGGGCTGATCTCCACGGGCGCCCTGCCCGAGCCCCAGCGCACCACCGTCAACAGCCACCTGTCGCGCCTGGCCAGCACCGCGTCGCTACGCTGCGCCGCGCACGAATACCGCATGTTGGCGGCAGGCCACTGCCACATTGCGCTGTACAACCAACTGACCGCCTGGGACCACGCCGCCGGCTGGCTGCTGCACCGCGAAGCGGGCGGCTACGCGGCGCGCTTCGATGGCTCGCCCTACAAGCCCACGCATCGCACGGGCGGCTTGTTGTATGCGCCAGATGCCGGCAGTTGGCATGCCGCGCGCAAGGCGTTGTTGGGCGAGGGGTTGGAAGGGGCTGAGGGCTGAAAATGTCCGCTGTCAGCTTCGGGGCCAGGCCTACAGCAACGTTGAACGCGATATGGGGCAATGCGGCGGCCAGATTGGACAAAATTCGCTGAGCAGCGAATATGCCCGTTCTGCCGAAAAACCCGGGTATTCCCTAGGAATTTATCCACAGTTCCTGTGGACAACCCTATGGAAAGGTCTGTAACGGCGCGAAAAATCCCTGACAGGGCAAGCACTTGCTTAAACCGGTCAAAAACCGGCCGGTTACAGGTGGGCTTACAGCGCGTCCAGCGCTAGCGCGCAAGGCTGTTCCACCTTCAGGGTCAAAAGGTTGTCGGCCCGCGTGCGGCCCAGGTTGATGGCGGCGATGGGCATGCCGTTGCGCGACGCTGCCGTCACGAAGCGGTAGCCCGAATACACCATCAGCGACGAGCCCACCACCAGCACCGCATCGGCGCTCATCAGCCCGGCATTGGCGCGATCGACGCGATCACGCGGGACGGTTTCGCCGAAGAAGACCACATCGGGTTTGACGATACCGCCGCAGCGCGGGCACGGCGGCACAATGAATTGCGAGAAATCCTGGCCGTCCAGGTCGGCGTCGCCGTCCGGGGCATCGGTGGCGTCCAGCAAGGCCCATGCGGGGTTGCTGTGTTGCAGCCGGTCTTGCCAGTCATGGCGGCCGCCGCGCCAGTCGCATTGCATGCAGCGCACTTCGTCCAGCCGGCCGTGCAAGTCCACCACATCACGGCTGCCGGCGGCGGCATGCAGGCCGTCCACGTTTTGCGTGACCAGCACGCTGAGGCGGCCGCGCGACTCCAGCCGCGCCAGCGCCCGGTGTGAATCATTCGGCTTGACCTGGCCAAAGCGGCGCCAGCCCACCATGCTGCGCGCCCAGTAGCGGGCGCGCGCCAGTTCCGTGCCCATGAAGGTTTGCAGCGTCATGGGCGGCGAACGTTTCCATTCGCCTTCCGTGTCGCGATAGTCGGGGATGCCGGAATCGGTGCTGACGCCCGCCCCCGTCAACACGAACAGCCGCGGGTGGCGGTCGACAAAGCCGCGCAACGCGGCCAGATCCGAGACTTGCGTGTCCATCCTGGCTCCTATCCCTGGCTGCCCTTGGGCATCCTCACTGGCGATGCTGGCCGCTTGCCCTGGCCGCTTGCCCTGGCCGCTTGCCCTGGCCGCTTGCCCTGGCCGCTTGCCCTGCCCGCTTGCCATCAACCGCCCAAGCCGCAGTCCGGCATGTCGCTGACCAGGCTGGCCTGCGTGACGTTGCTGCCCGGGGGCACGCTGCGTGTCAGCCAGACGTTGCCGCCAATGGTGGACCCCTTGCCGATCGTGACGCGGCCCAGGATCGTGGCGCCCGCGTAGATCACTACGTCGTCTTCGATCAACGGATGGCGCGGCAAGCCCTTTTTAAGCTCGCCGTTTTCGCCGGGCGGGAAGCGCTTGGCGCCCAGCGTCACCATTTGGTAGAGCCGCACGCGGTCGCCGATGATGGCCGTTTCGCCAATGACGACACCCGTGCCGTGGTCGATAAAAAAGCTGCGGCCGATGGTGGCGCCGGGATGGATGTCGATGCCGGTGTCGGCATGCGCGATCTCGGCCACGATGCGGGCCAGCATCGGCACGTTCAGCCGATACAGCACGTTGGCCAGGCGGTGGTGGATCATCGCCGCCACGCCGGGATAGCACAGCAGCACTTCGTCCACGCTGTGCGCGGCCGGGTCGCCCTGGTAGGCGGCCGTCACGTCCAGGTCCAGCGCGGCGCGCACGCGCGGCAGCTCGGCGCCGAACTGGCGCACGATCTCGATGGCGCGCCGCTGCGTCTCGGCCGGGTCGACATGTTCATGGCGGCCCACGTATTGCAGTTCAAGACAGACCTGATGCAACAGCGCATCCAGCGCCGCGCCGATGGTGTGGCCCACATAGAAGTCTTCGACTTCCTCGCGCAGATCGATGGGGCCCAGCCGCATCGGGAACAAGGCGCCACAGAGGTCCTTGATGATCTGGCGCAGGCTTTCCTGGGACGGGAATTCACGCAGGCCCGCGTCTTCGCGCAGGCGGCCACGCGGGCCGCGCCAGGCGACGCGCGCTTCGCGCAAGCCGGACACGATGCTGTCCAGGTTCCAGTGGGCGGGCGGAAGGTGGGTGGGCCCGTTCATTGGGACTGCCCCTGGCGGTTGCTGGGGAGCCCGGGCTGGGAATGGGTTTCAAACATGGAAGTGCCTCGCTGACGGTGCTACGCAATAGTCCCGTCAACTGTAACCGCTGGCGCCCCTTTTCCGGAAAACCTCCGATATGGCGTCGGGGTTATGCGGCGGCCTGGCTGGGCTCGTCCGGGGCGTAGCCCAGCGGGTTGCCTTGCTGCCAGCGCCAGCCGTCGGCGCACATGGCGGCCACGTCGTAGGTGCTGCGCCAGCCCAGCAGCGACTCGGCAAGCGCAGGGTCGGCCCAGGTGCGCGCCACGTCTCCGGGGCGTCGCGCCAGGGTCTGCAAGGGAATCCGGCAGCCGCTGGCTTGTTCAAACGCGCGCACCAGTTCCAGCACGCTGGTGCCCCGGCCCGTGCCCAGATTGACTGCAATAAACCCGGGGTGGTCCATGCAATACGACAACGCCCGCACATGGCCCTGCGCCAGGTCCATCACATGCAGATAGTCGCGCACGCCCGTGCCGTCGGCGGTGTCGTAGTCGTCGCCGAACACCCGCAGGAATGGCTGGCGGCCCACCGCCACCTGGGTGATGAAGGGGAACAGGTTATTGGGCAGGTCGCGCGGGCTCTCGCCGATCTGCCCGCTGGGGTGCGCGCCGATGGGGTTGAAGTAGCGCAGCGTGACGGCGCTGAAGGCGGGGTCGGCCGTGCAGACGTCGCGCAGCATCTCTTCCACCATCAGCTTGGTGCGCCCGTAGGGGTTGGCCGGCGCCAGCGGATGCGCCTCGGTAAAGGGCAGGTACTGGGGCTCGCCATACACGGTGGCCGACGAGCTGAACACCAGCCGCGTGACGCCCGCCTCGCGCATGGCGCGCAGAAGCACCATGGAACCCGCGACGTTGTTGTCGTAGTACTTGAGCGGGTCCGCCACCGATTCCCCAACCGCCTTGCAGCCGGCCAGATGCAGCACGGCCCGCACCGATTGGCCGCGTGCCGCCGCATCCGACAGCACGCGTTCGATCAGGCCCGGCGTGCGGATATCCCCTTCGATCAGGGGTATCGGCACGCCGCACAAGCGCTCGACCCGGCGCACGGCCTCGCGGCTGCCGTTGCTGAAGTTGTCCAGCACCAGCGGCCGCTGGCCGGCCGCCAGCATCGCAATCAAGGTGTGCGTGCCGATATAGCCAGCCCCGCCCGTGACCAGCACGTGCATGTCTGCGTCTGGCATCCCCGCCCCCGTCACAGGTGCGCCGCCACGCCCGGCACCCACGCGTGCCGGGGACGCGGCGCCTGCGCGTGGCCGCGGTAGCGATCGATCCAGTACGAGGTGGACGCATCGTGGCCCCAATCGACCACGCCGGCCGACACCGGCACCGCCAGTTCGCGCTCGATGCCCGAGGCCAGCCGCTTGCCCAGTTCCACGCCCCATTGATCGAAGGGGTTGATGCCCCACACCACGCTCTGCACGAACACCTTGTGTTCATACAGCGCCAGCAGCGCGCCCAGGCCGCGCGGGTCCAGTTGACGCAGCACGACCAGCGTGGACGGCCGCCCGCCCGGATGCACCATGTGCTGCGCCAGGCTCAGGGCGCGTTCCTGGTCGTCGATATGGGCCACGTCCTGCAAGGCTTCTTCCAGGCTCTTGCCGCGCAGCAGCGCCTGGCGCTGCGCCAGGCAGTTGGCCAGCAGCAGGCGGTGCGCGTCCGGGCTGTCCGCATGGCCTTGCAGGCTGGCGATGAAATCAACCGGCGCGCCGTTCTCACTTTGGTGCAGCCATTGGAAGAACGTGTGCTGGCCATCGGTGCCCGGCATGCCCCAGATGATGGGCGCCGTGGGCACGCCGACCGCCGTGCCGTCGCCCGCCACCCGCTTGCCCAGCGACTCCATTTCCAACTGCTGCAGGTAGGTCACCAGGTGCAGCAAGCGCGCGCTATAGGCGGCGATGTTCAAGGAGTTATGGCCCAGCACGCTGCAATTGACCAAGCCGGCCAAGGCCAGTTGGATGGGTGCGTTCGCGGCGAACGGCGCCTGCTGGAAATGCTGGTCCATGGCCTCGGCGCCAGCCCGCATGCCGATCAGCACCTCGGCGCCCACGGTCAGCGCGATGGACAGGCCGGCCACCGACCAGACGGAATAGCGTCCGCCCACCCAGTCGCACATCTTGAACGTGTGGCTGGCCGGCACGCCCAGGGCGCGCGCGGCCGACACGTTGGCGGTGACCGCCGCCAGGTGCTCGGACACATCGGCTACCCCGCCCTGCTTGAGCCACGCCATCGCCGTGCGCGCGTTGTGCAGGGTTTCGGAGGTGGTGAAGGACTTGGACGAAATCACCACCAGGCAGCGCCGCGGGTCCAGGCCGGCCACGGCGTCATGGAAGGCGTGGCCGTCGATGTTGGACACGAAGCGGATCTGGCGGCGCTGCGACGGGCCGCCGAACGCCTGAACCGCCAGGCGCGGGCCCCAGTCGCTGCCGCCGATGCCGATATGCAGCACCGTTGAAAAATCCGCCGTCTGGTCCAGCTTGCGCACGAAGTCGGTCATGCGCGAATACTCGCAGACCGAATCCGCGTCCAGGCCGTCCGGCTGCTCGCGGGTACGCCCCGCCCGCAGCGCGGTGTGCCAGGCGGGCCGGCCTTCCGTCCAGTTGACGGGGTCGCCCGCGAACAGCGCGTGGCGGGCATCCGCCAGCCCGCGCGCCTGCAGCAGATTCAATGCCGCCGCTTCCAGCGCGGGTGACTGGCGCTGCATGGTCAGGTCCACGCACAAGCCTGCGGCCTCGATCACTTTAAGCGTGTTGGCGTCCAGCTCGGCGGCCTCGGCGGCCTGCGCGAACGCCTGCCACTCAGGGCTTTGCGCCAGGCCGGAATTCGCCCTTAACGCCTCAATCGCATAATTGGCCTTTCCCATCGCGTGATGCTCCTTAGAACGGTAAACGAACATGAGGTGCAATGCGCCGGAACGCGTTGCGGAAATCCTCCTCGATACGGGCCAACGCGGCCACGGTGTCTCCTTCAAAACGCATCACCACCGTTGGCGTGGTGTTTGATGGACGCGCCAGGCCGAAGCCGTCGACGTAGTCCACCCGCACACCGTCCAGATCGTTGATGGACACCGCGCGGGGGAATTCCCCTTGTTGGCGCAGCGCCTCCACCAGTTCGAACTGTTCGCCTTCGGAGGTGTCCAGCTTGATTTCGGGGGTAGCGCAAGACTGCGGCAGGCTTTCCAGCAGGCCCGACGGGTCCGGCGCCGCCGACAGGATCTCCAGCAGCCGGGCAGCGGCGTAGATGCCATCGTCAAAGCCGTACCAGCGCTCTTTGAAAAACATGTGGCCGCTCATCTCTCCAGCAAGTAGCGCTCCCGACTCGCGCATCTTGGCCTTGATCAGGGAATGCCCGGTCTTGCACATGGTGGGTTTGCCGCCGGCCTCGAAGATGGCGCGGGCCACGTGGCGGCTGCATTTCACGTCGTAGAGCACTTCGGCGCCCGGGTTGCGCGCCAGCACGTCGCGGGCGAACAAAATCAGTTGCCTATCAGGCCAGATGATCTGTCCCGATTTCGACACCACGCCCAGGCGATCGCCGTCGCCATCGAAGGCCAGGCCGACCTCGCAGTCGGAATAGCGCAGGCAATAGATCAGGTCCTGAAGGTTTTGCGGGTCGGCCGGATCGGGGTGGTGGCCGGGGAAAGTCCCGTCCACCTCGCAGAACAGCTCGGTCACATCGCAGCCCAGCGCGCGAAACAAGGCCGGCGCCACCGCGCCCGCCACGCCGTTGCCGCAGTCGATGGCGATCTTCATCGGACGCGCCATGCGGATGTCGCCCACCAGGCGCGCGGCATAGCAGGGCTGAATCTGCATCTGCGTGCGCCCGCCCGACACGCTGGCCGATTCGATCGGCAAGCGCATCGCATCGCGCAACGCGGTAATGCCCTCGCCATACAGCGACGCGCCGTCCAGCACGATCTTGAAGCCGTTGTGCGACGGCGGGTTGTGGCTGCCCGTGACCGCGATGCCCGCCCCCGTGTCCATCAGGCGCGTGGCGAAATACACCATCGGCGTGGTCGCCATGCCGATGTCGATCACATGCATGCCCGCCGAACGCAGCCCGGCCTGCAAGGCCGCCGCCAGTTCCACGCTGCTCAAGCGGCCGTCGCGCCCCACCACCATCGAACGCGCCCCCTGCGCGTGTGCCTGGGTGCCCGCCGCCATGCCCAGGCTGTGGGCAAAGCGTGCGTCAATCTCGTCCGGTACCGTTCCTCTTATGTCGTAAGCCTTGAAAACCGCATCCAGAATTTGCGGGGTATCCCAGCCAAAAGTTCCGTGCATGCCAGTTTCTCCGGGTGGCGTTACTTGGGACCGTTCTGTTTGAAATCGCCGTAATACGCCGCACGGGAGTATCGATAATTCCCATACTTGGACCGGAAACCGAAGCGTTCCGGCATGAGCTTGAGGCCGTTGAACAGCACGCCGTCCACGGGTGCGCCGGCCTGGATCAGGCGCTTGGCCGTTTCGCGAATTTCGCCGACCGTGTTCATGCCCGAGCGCACCACCACCATGACGGCGGCCGCATGCGTGCCCACCACCGCCGCGTCGGGCGAGGACAGCACGGGCGCGGTGTCCAGGATCACCATGTCGTATTGCGAGGACAGCTCGCGCAGGGTCGCGCCGAACACGGGCGAAGCCAGCAGTTCAGACGGGTCGAAGGTGACCGCGCCGGTGGCGATGAAGTCCACGCCTTCGGACACGCTGTGCTTTCTGACGCGCGTCAGCGGAATCGTGCCCGACAGCACTTCGAACAGGCCGTCTTCCTTGGGCACGCCGAAATAGCGGTTCAACTGGCCCTTGCGGAAGTCGGCGTCGATCAGCAGCACGCGCTTGCCCACGCCGCCCTGGATGAACGCGAAGTTGGCCGACAGGAACGACTTGCCCACGCCCGCCACCGGGCCGGTGAACATCACCATGTTGTTGGCCGACTGACGCAGCGACGCTTGCAGCACGTTGCGAAACGACCGCAGGCTTTCGATGGGGGGTGAATTGCCCTGGCTTTGCGCCAGCAACGCGGGCACCGTGGCGTTCTTGCGCCGACTGCGGCGCCACAGCTTGTCCTGCATGTCGCTGTACGGAATGGCCGCCAGCACCGGCAGGCCCGTGTAGCGTTCCACATCGTCCGGCTCAGACAGGCCGCCGAACAGTGCATTGCGTACAAACGCGCACAGCATGCCGAAGATCAGGCCGATGACCGTGGCCACGCCAATGATGATCGCGGCCTTCGGGCGCACGGGGCGGTCCGGCTGCACCGCGGCGTCCAGGATGCGCACGTTGCCCACCTTGCCGGCGCGGATCAGGCGCAGTTGCTGCGCGTTGTTCAAGAGGCCCGTGTACAGCTCGGTGTTGACCCGCACATCGCGCACCAGGCGCACCACGTCCTGCTCCAGGTCCGGCAACTGCTTGATGTTGTTGCCGATGCGGCTGACGTCGTTCGACAGCGAAGCAATCTGCCGATCGATGGACACGATGCTGGGATGGCTGGGCGAAAAGCGCGTGATCAGTTCCTGGCGCTTGGCGCGCAGGTCCATCACGCGCGTTTGCGCTTCAACCGATTGGCCCAGGATCAGCTTGGCCTCTTCGCTCAGGTCGATGGTGCCGCGCTTGTTGCGCAAGGCGTTGTACTTGGTTTCGGCCGCGTCCAGCTCGCTCTTGAGCAACGGCAACTGCTGTTCCAGAAAGCCCAGCGACTTCTCGGCCTGCGCCGCCTTGCGGTTCACGTTCTGCTGCACGTATTCCTGGCCGATCTGGTTCAGCACGGCGGTGGTCAGCGCCGGGTCGTTGCCTTCCAGCGTGACGCCGATCACGCCCGACGCGCGGCCCCGCTCGAAGATGCCCATGTGCGACTGCACGTTTTCAATCGCCGCCAGGCGCGAGCTGCGCGAGATGGTGAACTGCGTGCCCGGGCGGCCCGTCAGCGCGTCGATATGCACGTCCATCACGCCACCGCCGGGCAGGCGGAACTGTTCGGGCTTGCCCACCGCGCCGCTGAACGTAGAGCCCGTGAACTTGTCGGTCACCGTGTAGCGCCCTTCGCCTTGCGTGGTCACGATGAACGGCTTGCCGAGCCATTCATTGGGCACGTCCAGGTGCGAGATCGCGATCGTCTCGCCGCCCCAGGCGTAGCCGCCGCGCGGCAGGCTGGAGGGATACGGCAAGGCTTCGTAGCGCTGGGCCAGCCATTCACCGATCACGGGGAAGTAGCGCGGCTTGGCGTGGATGTACAGCAAGAACTTGTCGACCGCCGGCCCCACCACCATGCGCGAACGCAGCACTTCCATTTCGCCCGAGGTCTCTGCCTTGGTATCGAACATCGACGACACATCGCCCAACAGGCTGCGCGCCTGCCCATTGGGCGCTTCTTCTTCAACCTGCACGATGATGTCGGCCGAATAGACCGATGGAGTCACCATCACGTAGGCCAGCGCGCCCAGGAAGGCGAGCAGCGTGATCGCAATGATCATCCACCGGTTGCTGATGATGGCATCCACGTGCGAGGACAACGGGGTTTCCTGCTGGCGAGCCGGGACGTTCGGCTCGAATGATTCGATGGGCAACGACATGCAGCTCTCCAGACGTGGGCGCCGCGGCGGATGCGGCGCCCCCAAAAGGCGTTGTTTAGGGCCGGTAAGCCCTGAAAGGCGGATTAATCGATCGACTTCACGGTCTGCACCGTTTGCGCGCTCGGGAACAGGTTGCTGATGAAGCGGTTCCACCGCACCAGCGATGCCGTATCCACGAACACGACGTCTTTGGGGTCCAGCTCAAACTTCGATCCCACTGCCAAAGCCTGCGGCGACTTGGCGTTCAGGTGGAACACCTCGGGCGTCGCTTGCTCGGTACTGCGCACCACAAACACTTGCGACGCATCGGCCGTCAACTGATTGGGGCCTCCCGCCAAGCCCAACGCCTCGGTCAACGACATGCGTCCATCGCGCATCACGACCGTGGTGGGCAGGAACACTTCGCCCATCACAAAGACCTTGCTGTCATCGCGCGGCGTCACACGTACGATGTCACCCGTTCTCAGCATCACTTGATTCAAGTCCTGGCCGCGTTCAACCAGCGCGGGCAAGTTCACACGGGTGCGGCGGCCATCGCGAATGACATAGACGGCGCTGCGGTCCGCGGTGGGCAGCAAGCCACCCGCGCGGTTGACCGCTTCGAGCAAAGTCATCGGAATGTCGTTGATGGCAACCGTGCCCGGGAACTTGACTTCGCCTTCCACGTAGACGCGCTTGCTTCGATAGCCCAGCACGCGTACCGTGATCTGCGGATCCTGGATGTACTTGCCGGAGCTATTCACTATGAGATTGCGCGCCTGCAGTTCCGTCAACCCCGCCACTTTCAGCAATCCCGTATAGGGAAATTGGATATATCCAGTGGATGAGACGGTATACCCCGGTATGCCCGAGGCGGTATCCCCCATGACTAGTTCGGTCACCCCAGTCCCGATTGCGTAGGTTTGCGTCGGAAGGACGAGTTCGGGGTGATCCCACACCACGATGGAAAGAATGTCGCCCGGCCCGATGCGGTAGGGCTCGGCGGTACCCAGCAGCTTTTCGACTCCGTCGTTGTTGATCAACGCCTGGCGGTTGCGCAGGTCGTCGACGACCAGCGAGGGTGTGATTTCCTTGATCGTCGCCACGGAATTCGGATCCAGGGGATCAACGAGGTGGTCGGATTTAAAGGTCATACCGGGGGACAAGGCGCAAGCGCCCAGCGAGGACACGAGCGCGATAGCGGCGATGGCTCGGCTCAACGTTCCGATAAATGTCGTCATGGCAAATCCACTGTGAATGACTTCGTTGCTTGGAATGGAGCCCGATGCGTAACGGGTTGCGACATTTCACTCTCTTTTCGAAGTCCCGCACATTCGACGGATGCCCTAAGCCTTCTCCTACATCGTTTGGAGGTTTCGGGTAAGCCTCGCACTCAATAAGATTTCGTCGGTAGCCACATGTTTTGCGGCAGTGCATCGTTTTTGCTTTCGCCGCAAGAAGACGCCCCACGAACAGGAGTGCGCGATGGACCCGTCCCAATCGGACACATCGGCAAGATTCAGCGGAGCAAGCTATCTGTACCGCCTGCTCGACGCCGCGATCGTCATCACCTGCGGCCTGACTGCCACCGGCTTGAAATTCTCGGACGATGCAATGGCGGAGCCTCCGCAGATTCATCTGTTCCTGATCTATTTGTGCGGCTTGGGCGTGATTGCCCTGTTCCCGGCATTTCGCCTGTACGTGTCATGGCGCGGCCGGCTGCTGACGGATCTGGTGGTGCGCAGCCTGGCCGCGTGGGCGACCGTGTTCGCGCTGGGCATCCTTGTCAGTTTTCTCATGCATCAGACCGCCGCGATATCCCGCATGTGGGCGGGTACCTGGTTTGGCATGACCGCCCTGACGCTGGCGGGTGTACGCATCGCGGTCTACGCCGCGCTGGGCGCCGCGCGCGATCGCGGCCTGAACAAGAAGCACGTGTTGCTGGTGGGCTTCGGCGCGCTGGGGCATGACCTGTGGCGCCGCGTCGAACGCTATCGCGGCGCGGGTTATGAAGTGGCCGGCATCTACGCCGAGCCGCACGAAAGCCTGCCGCCGCAAGTCCGCCGCCTGCACGAACTGGACAACCTGCACACCTTCGTGCGCGAAAACAATGTGCGCGAGATCTGGATCGTTCTTCCGATGGAGGCGGGCCAGGAATTGCGCGAAGTGCTGTATCACCTGCGCAACGACCTGGTGGATATCCGCTGGATTCCGGATGTGATGTCGATCCAGTTGCTGGGCCATCGCATCGGCGAATTCCTGGGCCTGCCCGCCATCCAGCTCAACAGCCTGCCGGCCGCCGGCGTGCGCGGCTGGGCCAAGGAAGTGTTTGACCGCAGCTTCGCGTTCTTCGCCTTGATCGGCCTGGCGCCCCTGATGC
Source organism: Achromobacter spanius (assembly GCF_002812705.1). NCBI lineage: Bacteria > Pseudomonadati > Pseudomonadota > Betaproteobacteria > Burkholderiales > Alcaligenaceae > Achromobacter > Achromobacter spanius. The sequence goes on from NZ_CP025030.1 coordinate 5,267,207, forward strand.
TTTCCATTGCGCTGGCCATCAAGCTGACTTCGCGCGGGCCGGTGTTCTTTACACAGCCCCGGCTGGGCGTGGACGGCAAGGTGTTCCACGTCTACAAGTTCCGCACCATGACCGTGCACCAGGAACAAGGCACGGTCACGCAAGCCACGCGCAACGATTCCCGCATCACCCGCATCGGCGGCTTTCTGCGTCGCACCAGCCTGGACGAGCTGCCGCAGTTCCTGAATGTGCTGATGGGCGACATGTCGGTGGTGGGCCCGCGTCCGCACGCGCTGGAGCACAACGAAATGTACAAGGACCTGGTGCAGCGCTACATGATGCGCCACCGCGTCAAGCCGGGCATCACGGGCTGGGCGCAGGTCAATGGCTTTCGCGGGCAGACGGACACGCTGCGCAAGATGAGCGACCGCGTCGAGCACGACATCTACTACATCCAGCATTGGACGTTTCGGATGGACCTCTTGATCATCGCCCGCACGGCCGTGTCGGGATGGACGGGCCGCAATGTCTACTAGCCCCTTGGGATGGCCCGCCGCGCGCCCGGAACCCCGCCCCGAGCCCAGCGCCGGTCTCGCCTTTGCGCCCTCCACCGCACCCGAAGGCGTATTGCCTCCCGCGGACTTCCGCCACGCCGTGCAGATGCTGCCGCTCGTTTCCATCGACCTCTTGCTGCGCGACGCCGGCGGCCGCTACCTGACCGGGCTGCGCACCAACCCGCCCGCGCGCGGCGCCTGGTTTGTGCCGGGCGGCCGCATTCGCAAGAACGAGCCCCTGCGCGCCGCGCTGGACCGCATCGCCCGTGAAGAACTGGGCCTGGCCATCGCGCCCGATGCGTGGAAGCCGCGCGGCGTGTACGAACACTTCTATGGCACCAATTTCGCGGGTGAAGCGGGACGCTCCACCCACTACGTCGTCCTCGCCTACGAGGCCGAGCTTTCGTTGGACACCGCAAGCCTTCCGCGCGGCCAGCACCACGGCTACCGCTGGCTGCAAGCGGAAGAGATCGCCGCCGATCCCGGCGTGCATCCGTACACCCAGGCCTACTTCAAGGAGTGAGCGCCATGACGAATCCCCCTCCCGCCTACCGGGCAGTCATCCTTTGCGGCGGTTCCGGCTCGCGCCTGTGGCCGCTGTCGCGCGAACTGTTGCCCAAGCAGTTCATCCGTTTGACCGATTCGCGCAGCCTGTTGCAGAACACGCTGCTGCGGCTGGGCTCGGCGGGCGCGCAAGCCAAGCCGATGCTGGTCTGCAACGATGCCCACCAATACATTGCCGCCGAACAGGCGCAGGAACTGGGCATCAAGGACGCGGAAGTGATTCTGGAGCCCTTCGCGCGCAACACCGCGCCGGCCATCGCCGCCGCCACGCTGCGCGCCATGCGCGACGGCGAAGACCCCATCATGCTGATCATGCCGTCCGACCACGTGCTGGAAGACGGCGAGGTGCTTCGGGCGGCCTTCGCCCAGGCCTATGAGGCGGCGCGCCAGGGCGCGCTGGTCACCTTCGGCATTACGCCCACCGCGCCGCTCAGCGGCTATGGCTACATCCAGTCGGACGAACCCGGCGAGATGGCGCCGGCGCGCCGGGTGCTGCGTTTTGTGGAAAAGCCCTCGCCCGAAGTCGCGCAACGCCTGATCGAAGACGGCGGCTATTACTGGAACAGCGGCATGTTCGCGTTCCAGGCGTCGGTGTTCCTGTCCGAGATGGGGCGGCTGGCGCCGAAGATGCTGGCGCAGGTGGAGGCGGCGGTGGCCGACGGCCATGGCGAAAACGCACTGTTCCACCTGGATGGCCCGGCGTTTGAGGCTTGCCCCAGCGACTCGATGGACTACGCCATCATGGAACGCACCGACAGCGCCGTGGTCATTCCGCTGGCGGCGTCGTGGAGCGACGTGGGCGCCTGGGACGCGGTCTGGGGCATCGCGCAGAAAACCGAGGAAGGCAATTCCACCAGCGGCGACGTCATGGTGGAGGATTCGCGCAACTGCCTGATCCATTCCACCAGCCGGCTGGTCGCTTCGGTGGGCCTGGACGACATTGTGGTGATCGAAACGGCGGACGCCGTGCTGGTGGCGCACAAGTCGCGCTCGCAAGACGTGAAGCGGCTGGTGGAAACGTTCAAGACGCAGCACCGCTCCGAACTGAACCACCATCGCGAGGTGCAGCGGCCCTGGGGCTCGTATGACTCGGTGGGCCACGGCCCGCGCTACCAGGTCAAGCGGATCACGGTAAAGCCCGGCGCGCGCCTGTCGTCGCAGATGCATCACCACCGCGCGGAGCACTGGATCGTGGTGTCGGGCACGGCGCGCATCTACAACGGCGACAAGCAGTACCTGCTGACGGAGAACCAATCGACCTACATCCCGCTGGGCGAAACCCACAGCCTGGAAAACCCGGGGAAGATTCCGCTGGAGATCATTGAAGTCCAGTCCGGCGCGTATCTCGGCGAAGACGACATCGTCCGTTTTCAAGACATGTATGGCCGAGTCTGAAGGGGTGTCTTCCGTCCCTTTTTGGCGTCCGGGCTTCGCCAGGCTCTGCCTGCCGGCGGCCGGCGTGTTCTTCCTGGTGCTGGTCACCGTGGGCAATCTGCCCGGCCTGGCGGCCGACATGTCCGACGCCTTTGGCGACAAGCGCCTGCATCTTGTGGCCTACGCCGTCCTGACGGGATTGATCTACCTGTCGGTCAACCGGCGCCCGGCGCTGGTGGCCATGTTGGCCGTGACGGCGCTGGGCGTGGTGGACGAGACCATCCAATCCTTTGTTCCCTACCGACAGGCTGAACTCTTAGACCTTTTGGCCGATATCTTGGCGGCGGGTGCAACAGTAATCTCATTGCACATCGGTTCCACAGCCTTCGGCTCCTTTCGTGAAGTCACTAAGTCTTAAGGACACAACCATGCCAAAACGGGCACTGATTACCGGCGTTACCGGCCAAGACGGGGCCTATCTGGCGGAGTTCCTGCTGGCCAAGGGCTATGAGGTCCACGGCATCAAGCGGCGCGCTTCGCTGTTCAACACCGCCCGCATCGATCATCTGTACCAGGATCCCCACGACAAGCCGCGCAATTTTGTGCTGCACCATGGCGATATGACGGACTCTTGCAGCCTGATCCGTATCGTGCAATCGGTGCAACCCGACGAAATCTATAACCTGGCCGCCCAAAGCCATGTGGGGGTCTCGTTCGAAGAGCCGGAGTACACCGCCAACGCCGACGGCCTGGGCACCTTGCGCCTGCTGGAAGCCATCCGCATCCTGAAGCTGGAAAACAAGTCGCGCTTTTATCAGGCGTCGACCTCGGAGCTGTACGGCCTGGTGCAAGAAACGCCGCAGAAGGAAACCACCCCCTTCTACCCGCGCAGCCCCTACGCCGCCGCCAAGCTCTACGCCTATTGGATCAGCGTGAACTACCGCGAAGCGTATGGCATGTACGCCTGCAACGGCATCCTGTTCAACCACGAATCGCCCAAGCGCGGCGAAACCTTCGTCACGCGCAAGATCACGCGCGGGCTGGCGCGCATTGTGCTGGGCCTGCAGGAATGCCTGTACCTGGGCAACCTGTCCGCCCTGCGCGACTGGGGCCATGCGCGCGACTACGTCGAAATGCAGTGGCTGATGCTGCAACAGGACACGCCCGAGGACTACGTCATCGCCACCGGCTTGCAGTACAGCGTGCGTGAATTCATCAATACAGCGGCCCGCGAGCTGGGCATTCTGTTGGCGTGGGAAGGCGAAGGCCTGGAAGAAACGGCCACCGTGCTGTTCTCGCCCGTGCATGACGTGAAGCCCGGCCAGGTGATCGTGCGCGTGGACCCGCGCTACTTCCGCCCGACCGAAGTGGAAACCCTGTTGGGCGACCCCACCAAGGCGCGCGAAAAGCTGGGCTGGTCGCCGCGCACCACGTTCGCGGAATTGGTCAAGGAAATGGTGGAGGCCGACCTGAAGGATGCGCGTCGCGATGCGCTGGTCGAACAGAACGGCTACGAAATCTACGCCTACAAGGAGTAGTCGGCCATGACGAACCTGGACCAACGCGTGTTTGTCGCGGGCCATCGCGGCATGGTCGGCGCCGCGATCACCCGCGAGCTGCACCGCCGTGGCTATCAGCACGTGCTGACCCGCAACCGAACCGAGCTGGACCTGGAAAACCAGAACCAGGTGCATCGCTTCTTCTCGACCACGCCGGTCGACGTGGTGTATCTGGCGGCCGCCAAGGTGGGCGGCATCCTGGCCAACCAGAACCATCCCGTCGACTTTCTCTACAAGAACCTGATGATCCAGTGCAACGTGATCCGCGCCGCGTATGCGGCCGGGGTGCGCAAGCTGCTGTTCCTGGGTTCGTCCTGCATCTACCCGCGCGAGGCGCCCCAGCCCATCCGCGAAGACGCCTTGCTGACCGGCCCGCTGGAAGCCACCAACGAGCCCTACGCCATCGCCAAGATCGCGGGCCTGAAGCTGTGCGAAGCCTACCAGCGGGAATACGGGGCGCGCTTTATCTGCGCCATGCCCACCAACCTGTACGGCCCGCACGACAACTACGACCTGCACAGCAGCCACGTGCTGCCGGCGCTGATCCGCAAATTCCATGAAGGCCGCGAAGCCGGCCAGGAAAGCGTGACGATCTGGGGCACGGGCACGCCGCTGCGGGAATTCCTGTACGTGGACGACCTGGCGAAAGGCTGCGTGATGCTGATGGAACACCCCGACGCCGAAGGCATCTACAACATCGGCGCGGGCAAGGACATCAGCATTGCGGACCTGGCGGCGCTGGTGGCGCGCGTGGTCGGCTACCAAGGCCGCATCGTCTACGACACCGGCAAGCCCGACGGCACGCCGCGCAAGCTGATGGATTCGTCGCGGGTCCAGGCGCTGGGCTGGCAACCCGCCGTGTCCTTGAGCGACGGCATCGCGCTGGCCTACGGGCATTTCCTGCGCGAACGTGCCGATCAATCCCAACCGGCGCTGCCCGTGGCCTGAGGGCCGCGCCAGCATCAACCACAGGTTCCCCGATGTTTGGATTCCTCAGGAAACACATCGCCGGCAATGCCTCGTTCTGGGGGCTGGTGGAATACGGCATCGGCCCGGTCGCGGCGCTGATCGCCCTGCCCATCCTGTTCCGCCAGTTGGGCACGGTGGGCTTTGGCCAGTATTCGATGATCATCGCGCTGGCCGGGTTCGGCAACGCCGCGAACCTGGGCGCGGCGGTCACCGCGACCAAGCTGGTGTCCGAACGCCTGCACGAACCGGGCGGCGCCTACCGCGCGGCGGGGGTCAGCATGTCGCTGATCGGCTGCGCGCTGGGCGTCGTCACGCTGGCCGCCGTATTGCTGTGGGCCGTGGTGGGCCTGGCCTGGCCGGCCGCCACGTTCGGCGGCGTGGCCGTCACGCTGTTGGCCATGCCCGCGCTGGCCATCTACCTGACCCAGCAGTACGACCAATTGTTTTCGGGTTGCCTGAAAGGCCGCGAGGACTTCCGCGCCACCGCGCTGTGCGAAGTGTTCAGCCGCAGCGGCACCATGGCGCTGGCCTGCGCGACCGCCTGGTACACCGCGTCGCCCACCTACACCGGCCTGGCGCAGGCCGCCGGCTTGTTGATTGCGGGCAGCGTGAAGATGCGCGTGTTCTCGCGCGCCTATGGCCGAGTCGTGGTGCGGCCCGTGCGCGACCGGGGCGCCATGATGGACGCCTTCAAGTTTTCGCGCTGGTCCTGGCTGAACAGCCTGAGCGCGCTGGCCTTCGGCTCGGTGGACCGCGTGCTGGTGGGCAGCATGATGGGGCCGGCCGCGCTGGCGATCTATACGGTGGGCGTGCAAGTGGGCCAGATCATCCACACCGCCGCCGTCGCGATCTTCCAGAAGGCGATGCCGCGCGTCACGCGCCTGTCGGTGTCGCCCCCTTATGCGGGCGCCGCCGAACGCGAGATCCGCCGCATGATGATGTGGAACCTGCTGCTGTCGTCGATCGCCACGCTGGCGGTGCTGGCGGTCAGCCGCCCGCTCTTGAACCTGCTGCTGGGCGATAACGTGGCGGCGGGCCACTTGGGCACCTTCCAGTTGCTGATCGTGGCCTCCGGGCTGCTGTCATTGAACGCCGCGGCCCACTTCTCGTTGTTGGGGCTGGGCAATTCCCGCGCCGTCGCCATCCTGAACGGGCTGGGCGGACTGGCGATGTTGTGCGTCATGGCGGGATTGGTGCACGCCGCGGGCGAACATGCGGCGGCGTGGGGCCGCATGGCTTATGCGGCAATCACGCTGGCCGGCGTGGCACTTGCAATCCGTCAATCGCGCCCCGAGTATCCGGGCGCGTTACCCGCGGCCACCCGATAACACCAACATGCTGAGGTCTTACATGCGCAAGCGTCATAACGAGTATTCACGTCAGCTCATCGACTTCGTCCGCGAGCTGCGTCCGCCCGCGCCGATCGCCGGCGGCCTGTTGCCCAAAGTGACCATCGTGACCCCGTCGTTCAACCAGGCCAAGTTCCTGGAACGCACCATTCTGTCAGTGCTGAACCAGGGGTATCCGCGTCTGGAATACATCATCATCGACGGCGGGTCGACCGACGGCAGCGTGGACATCATCCGCAAGTACGAGCGCTACCTGAGCTATTGGGAGAGCACGCCGGACCGCGGGCAATCGCACGCCATCAACAAGGGCTTCGAACGCGCCACGGGCGACTACGTGGGCTGGCAGAATTCAGACGACCTGTATTTTCCCGGCGCGCTGCGCAAGCTGGGCGCGGCGGCCTCGCGCGGGCGCGCGCCGATCGTCAGCGGCAACCTGTTCGTGGCCGACGCCAACAACCACATCTTCCGCAAGATCCACTACACGCCGGTCAACCGCGGCACCCTGACGGTGGTGAAGGCATCCATTCCGAACCAGTCGGCCATCTTCCGCCGCGACCTGTTGCGCAAGTACGGGCTGCTGCAGGAAAGCATGCGCTACTGCATGGACCTGGAACTCTGGAGCCGCCTGCTGCGCGAAGGCAAGAACCTGATCGTGCCCGATGCGCTGGGCGTCTACACCGCCCACGACGAAACCAAGACGGCGTTGATGCAGGACGTGCTGCTGGAAGAGCGCGAGCAGATCGTCACGCGCATCCGGCGCACCGAGCCCGGCCTGGGCCGCTTGTTCGAACTGTCGTGCCGCGCCTCGAAGGTGGCCGCCCACGCCCGCCAGGGGGACCTGACGTACCTGTTCGAAAAGCTGACCACGAAGATCTTCGGACGCGACGACTGGGCCGCGCACTAGGACGATGCCGACATGAGCCCGCACCGCCGCTTCTCCACCTTGCATCTGCTGGGGCTGTTTGCCTTCACCGCGCTGGCCCTGAACGATGACCGCTTCATCCTGGGCGTGGGCAGCTTCAAGTTGTCGCCCTTCGATGTGCTGTTCGTGATGATCCTGGCGGTCAAGGCGCTGCGGCTGTCGGAGCCCAGCGCCTATGCCTTGCCGCGCGGCATGCTGGGTGCGCTGCTGGGCTTGCAGACATTGTCGGTCATCTATCTGCTGCTGGTGTCGATGGACCACCCCGGCATTGAAACGGGCGATGTGGCGCGCGATCTGCGCATCGTGTTCTATTTCCTGTGCACGCCGTTCCTTTGCTACAAGGACATCGACAGCCCCGCCGCCTACGCCGTGCTGCAGAAATACATCGTGGCGGCCTGCCTGTTCGTGGCCGTGCAGATGTTGCTGGAGCAGGCAACGGGCTTCAGTGTGGCGGATCCCCTGCGCAATGTGCGGCTGGGCGTCTGGGCCATCCCCTTTGGCGTGGTGTCGCTGTTGACCTTCCGGCGCACCTTGAACGTGTCCGGCCCCAAAGCCTACGCGCTGACACTCTTCATGCTGCTGGCGCTGGTGTTTTCGCTGAACCGCAGCCAGTACCTGCAATTGGCGGTGTCCGTCTTCATCGCGGTGCTGCTGGGCACGGGCCCGGAAATCCGCCGGCGCGCGGTGCTGATCTTCGTGCCTGCGGCCGTGGCGGGCGTGCTGGTGTTTGCCAGCATCGGCTACCTGGACGTGCTGGCCAACCGCATCTTCAGCGTCGAAAAGCTGGATGAGGATTCCAGCTACGGCGCGCGCATCCAGGAAATGGAAGGCCAGATGGACTTTTTCGCCGAAAGCCCGGTGTTTGGCAAAGGGGCGGGCTTTCGCAGTTGGGTCATGGGCGAGAACGGCTTCGAGCTCAGCACCTTCGCGCACAACTCCTGGGCCTTCTATCTGATGAAGTTCGGCGTGGTGGGCACCACCATGATCATGCTGCCGCCCTTGCTGATCCTGCTGCTGACCTTGCTCAGGCGGTACGCGCACCCGGGCCTGGAAATGCACCGGCGCTACCTGCTGGCCACCGCGCCCATCTACATCTTCATTGATTCGTTGTCCGGCGGGCTGGCCTACGCGCCCAAGACCGCCTTCACCGGATTCCTGTTGTGCTACTGCCTGTCGTTGATGCGAAATGCCCAGATCATGCCCGTGCCCAGGGCGGATGCGCCCGTGGCCCGGCGCCCCACCAGCCACCGTCCGGATGCCGCGCACCGGTCGCCACCTCGAGTGATACCCCATGCCTGATGTCTTGTTTGTCGCGCCAGACTTGCACGGCGGCGTCGGAAGATGCGTTGCCTTCATCGTGGATGCCTTGCCGGAACAGGGAGTGGATTCCGCCCTGTTCCTGCTGCGTTCGCGCAACCGGGAATACCCGGTCGCCAACCCGAAGGTGACGCGCGCCCTGCCCATCATCGAATCATCCACCAAGCTGCGGCTGATGCTGCCCTTTGCCTTCATGAAGTTGATGGCCCAGATCCGCCGCGACAAGCCGGCCATCGTGTGTTCGCACGGCTTGCTGTGCAACATGCTGGTGGTGCTGGCCAGGAAGATGCTGGGCGGCAAGTTCCGCACCGTGGCCTTCGAACACAGCAGCCCCGCCATCCATTACGGCGCGTCGAAAATGCGGCGGCTGAAGTGCTGGCTGGTCAGCCAGACGTATCGCCGGCATGACGCGGTGGTGGGCGTGTCGCGCGGCGTGAAGGAAGACCTGGTCAGCATGTTTCCGCCGCTGCGCGGCAAGGTACATACGATCTACAACGGCGTGCCCCTGGACAATGTGCGCCGGCAAGGCGCGCAGCGCACCGAAGGCGACGGCGCGGCGCCCTATCACGTGGTGGCGGTGGGTCGGCTGGAGGCCGTGAAAGACTACGCCACCCTGATCGACGCCGCCGCCTTGCTGGACGACCCCGGCATCGCCTTCACCATCCTGGGCGAAGGCTCCGAACACGCCGCCCTGCAAAAGCGTATCGACGAGCGCGCCTCGCGCAGCCCCGTCACGCTGGCCGGGCATATCGACAACCCCTTTCCCGTCATCGCCAGCGCCGGGGCGTTCGCCTTGACCTCCATCCGCGAGAGCTTCGGCAACGTGCTGGTCGAAGCCTTGTGCCTGGGCGTGCCGGTGATATCCACCGATTGTCCCCACGGCCCCGCCGAAATTCTTGATGCCGGCCGCTATGGCCTTTTGGTGCCGGTGGGTGACGCGGCGGCGCTGGCCGACGCCGTGCGCCGGCTGGCCTACGACGCCAAGATGCGCGAGCAACTGGCGGCGCAAGGCCCCGAGCGCGCCGACGCCTTTTCCCTAGAGCGGCACTGCCGCAACGTCATCGCGCTATTCCAGCCGCTGATGCAACGCGGCACGCCTTGAACAGGAAGGAATCATGCAGAAAATACCGGTTTCCGTGGTGGTCATGACGAAGAACGAAGAGCGCAACATCGCCAAATGCCTGAAGGCGCTGGTGGATTTTGACGAAGTCTTCGTGGTGGATTCCAACAGCACCGACGCCACCTGCGCGATGGCGACGGCGCTGGGCGCCCGCGTCTCCAACTTCCAATGGAACGGCAAGTACCCGAAGAAGAAGCAGTGGTGCCTGGAGCAACTGCCCTTCTCGCATCCCGTCGTGCTGTACGTGGACGCCGACGAGGAAATGACCCCCGCCCTGGCCGAGGAAATCCGCGAGGTGCTGCCTCGCTTCGCGGCGGGCGCGGGTGGCGCCTTCGTGCCGTTCGATTACGTGTTCTGCGGCAAGAAGCTGGAACACGGCCACCGCGTCTACAAGCTGGCGCTCTTGGCGCGCAAGCAATCGCGCTTCCTGGATTACGACGACCTGGACGTGGCGCATATGTGGGAAGTGGAAGGCCACTACCAACCACAGGTCAAGGGCGAGACCTTTGCCTTGCGCCAGCGCATGGTGCACAACGACCACGATTCGCTCTTTCACTATTTCGACAAGCACAACCGCTATTCGGATTGGGAAGCCAACCTGCGCACCAAGGGCCTGATGAACGATCCGCGCGAAGCCAACGTGGGCGCGCGCGCGCTCCTCAAGCGCATCTTCCAGGCCATGCCCTTCAAGGCGCCGATCTCGTTCCTGCATTCCTACGTGTTCCGGCTGGGCTTCCTGGACGGCAAGGCGGGCTATGACTACGCGGTGGCGCGCGCCATGTACTACTGGCAGATCCGCATCAAGACCGAAGAACTGCAAAAGGCTCGGCTGGCGCGCGCCGGCGAGGCGGATGCCGAGGCCGACGCCGTGACCGGAGCCGCCAAATGAGCACATTGCAGCAACTGGATCGCTTTGCGCTGGCGCCGGGCCAACGTGGCCGCTCCGCGCTGACTGTGCAACTGTGGTGGACGGTGCAAAGCACCTTGTTTCGGTGGTCGCCGCAGGTGGCGTATGGCTTTCGGCGCTGGCTGCTGCGTTGCTTTGGCGCGCAGGTGGGCAAGAAGGTGCTGATCCGGCCTAGCGCCACGGTGACCTATCCGTGGAAAGTGCAGATTGGGGACTATGCCTGGATCGGCGACGACGCCGTCCTCTACAGCCTGGGTCCCATCCAGATCGGCGCGCATGCCGTCGTGTCGCAACGCAGTTATTTGTGCGCGGCCGACCACGACGCGGGCCAACCGGACTTTCCCCTGCGCGAACGCGCCGTCCGCGTCGAGGACGGCGCCTGGGTAGCGACCGATGTCTTCGTCGGACCCGGCGTCACCATTGGCCGCGAGGCCGTGGTGGGCGCGCGCAGTTCGGTCTTTCGCAACATGCCGCCCGCGATGGTCTGCCACGGCAACCCCTGCCGCCCGGTGCGCCCGCGCATGGCGACAAAACCATGAAGATCCTGATCTACGGGATCAACTACGCACCAGAACTGACCGGCATCGGCAAGTACAGCGCCGAGCTGGCCGAATGGCTGGCCGCGCACGGCCACGAGGTCAGCGTGGTGACCGCCCCGCCCTACTACCCGCAGTGGCAGGTACATGACGGCTATCGCGCGGGACGTTATCAGAAGGAAGTGCGGCGCGGCGTGACCGTGCGCCGCGCGCCGCTGTGGGTGCCCACGCGTCCCGGCGGGTTGAAACGCCTGATCCACCTGGCCAGCTTCGCCGTGTCCAGCCTGCCCTCTCTGCTGCGCGCGGCGGCGGGGCGGCCGGACTTGATCCTGGTGGTAGAGCCCGCGTTGTTCTGCGCGCCGGCCGCCTGGATCACGGCGCGCCTGTGCGGCGCGCGCGCGTGGCTGCACATACAGGATTACGAAGTGGACGCCGCGTTTGAACTGGGCCTGCTCAAGGGCGCCGGCCTGCGCGCGGTGGTGAAGCGGGCCGAGCGCTGGTTGATGCGCCGCTTTGATCGGGTGTCGACGATATCCCAGCGCATGCTGGACCTGGCGCTGGCCAAGGGCGTGGAGCCCGACCGCGCGGTGCTCCTGCCCAACTGGATCGACGTCAACGCCATCACGCCGCGCGCGGAGGGTGGCGACTATCGCACCGAGCTGGGCATTCCCGATAACGCCATCGTGGCGCTGTATTCCGGAAACATGGGCGGCAAGCAAGGCTTGCAGACGCTGGCGGATGTGGCGCGCCGGTTAAGCCGCGAGAGCCGGCTGTGGTTTGTGTTCTGCGGGCAAGGTCCGGAACGCGAACCCTTGGAAGCGGCGTGCCAGGGTTTGGCGCGCGTGGTGTTTCTGGATTTGCAGCCGGCCGATCGGCTGGGCGCGTTGTTGAACACCGCGGATATTCATTTGCTGCCGCAACGCGCAGGCGCGGCCGACCTGGTGATGCCGTCGAAGCTGACGGGAATGCTGGCCAGCGGACGCCCCGTGGTGTGCGGCGCGGCGCGGGGGACCGAGCTGGCGAGCGTGGTGGCGCGCTGCGGGTTGGTGACGCCGCCCGAGGATGCCGAGGCGATGGCCGAAGCGGTGCGCAAGCTGAGCTACAACGCAGCGATCCGCGAGACGCTGGGCGCCGCGGCGCGGTTGTATGCGTTGAATAATCTGGATGTGGACGCGGTGCTGGCGGCGGCGGAAAGGGAATTTGGGAAGGTGGTGGGGGGCAAGGAAGCGGCGGCGGTGGGGAGGTAGGCGGGTATTTGAGTTTTGCGGGAGATAGGACGGGGGTGTTTTTAGGGAAGAAAGGACGGGGATTTTTTTAAGGAAGAAAGGACGGGGATTTTTCTGCCGTCCTTTTTTTATTCTGGCGTTGCTTGATGGGTTGCGCGCGATGGGCGGTGTGTTCTTGTCGAGGTCTTGCCGCGCTCCACCCATCCTACATGCCACGGTGCAGCGCCCGTAGGATGGGTGCAGCGCGACACGGTCATGCCCAGAACCCACAACGCCGATCGCGCGGAACCCATCTTGCAACGGTTCGTATATGGAGGGGTTGCGGAAGAATTGGGGCGCTGCTTGATGGGTTGCGCGCGATTGTATGGACCGGGGACATGGGTGACACATGTTCGGGGACATGGGTAACACATAGGTTTTTATCCTATTGGCGTGCTCTGAGGTCGATCTGTTGAACAATTTTGTACAGGAAGACGACATCAAGCACGCCGTCTTGCGAGGAGGGTCTGACCGCGACAGGCAGACCCGCCATTCCCTCTCCGACGAAGACGACGCGTCCGTTCACAATGATCTGCCCTTTGGTCCTGACCTTGAGCACTCGATCGCCCGGCTCGTATTCGATCGGGGGCAACGAGGCAGGATAGCGACGAGGGCTAGGTCGATATCTCGACAGGGGCGGCATCTGCCCCAACGCCTGGTGGGGCCGGACGTGGTTGTACTGTTCACGCCACTGATCCATGGCTTGCTGGCAGTCCAGCAGACTGCTAAACCCCCGGGCCTGGATCAACTCGCGCTTGAGCGTTCGATGCAGGCGTTCTAGCTTGCCTTGGGTTTGCGGGTGGCGAGGGCGACTGTGGCTGATACGCACACCCAGCCGCATGAGCCAAACCTCCAGGCCTGTCAGCCCCAGGCCGCGCACCGATGCCCAGGATGGGCCGTTGTCCGCGGTGATCCGTTCGGGCAATCCGTAACGGCGAAATACGGCCTTCAGGTGCTGCTGCACAGTTTTGCTGCGCTCATCGCCACAAGCCTGGATGCACAGGGCGTAGCGTGAGTGATCGTCCAATAGCGTCAGCGGATGGCACCGTCCCTGACGCGCGTCGGTCAGGGCAAAGTGCCCCTTGAAGTCCATCTGCCACAACAGGTTTGGCGCCTCATGCTCAAAGCGCTGGTTCGCCAGCCCGACGTTCGAGTCCTCGCCTTGGACCCGATAGCCATGTCGTCGCAAAATTGCCGAGATGGTACTGGGCGCGGGCGCCGTAGTCGGCCCAAGCAGCGCCCGCAACTTGCGAGGCCCCCAGTACGGGTAACGCTTGTGCAGGTCGATCACCTGCGCTTCGATTTGCTCACACGTGCGCCCAGGACTATTGCCTGGCCTGCGAGACAGATCTTGCAACCCAGCCTGGCCGTTCTGCTCGTAGCGGCCCAACCACTTGTATGCGGTCTTGGCGCTGATATCGAAACGCCGGCAAAGCTCCCGCACATTGCTGCCCGGTTGCAGGGCAAGCTGAACGAACTCCATTCGGCAGGACATAAGGCTTGACTCCTTCCACGGCATCGCTCGCTCCTAAAAACGACCATACCGTGATGCTAGAAGTGTTACCTATGTCCCCGAACACCCGTTACCCATGTCCCCGGGCCATACACGCGATGGGCGGTGTGTTCTTGTCGAGGTCTTGCCGCGCTCCACCCATCCTACATGCCACGGTGCAGCGCCCGTAGGATGGGTGCAGCGCGACACGGTCATGCCCAGAACCCACAACGCCGATCGCGCGGAACCCATCTTGCAACGGTTCGTATATGGAGGGGTTGCGGAAGAATTGGGGCGCTGCTTGATGGGTTGCGCGCGATGGGCGGTGTGTTCTTGTCGAGGTCTTGCCGCGCTTCACCCATCCTACATACCACGGTGCAGCGCCCGTAGGATGGGTGCAGCGCGGCACGGTCAAGCCCAGAACCCACAACGCCGATCGCGCGGAACCCATCTTGCAACGGTTCGTATATGGAGGGGTTGCGGAAGAATTGGGGCGCTGCTTGATGGGTTGCGCGCGATCGGCGGTATGTTCTTGCCCGGATCAATGCGCGCTTCACCCATCCTACATACCACGGTGCAGCGCCCGTAGGATGTGTCGGCGTTAGCCGGTCACGTCTTTCTTCGCGGGGGGTAGGACGGCGCCGCTTCTTACCAGGCCCATTTGTACGGCGATGTAGGCGGCTTCGGCCTGGTTGCGGGCGTTGAGTTTCCAGTAGAGTGTGCGCGCGTGGCTCTTGACCGTGGCAACGGATATGCCGACGTGTTGGCCGATTTCTCGCATGGTTTTTCCTTGTACCAGCAGTTGCAGGATTTCCTCTTGCCGTTGCGTCAGTTCGCGCAGTTCATGCAGCGGCGCTTGGGACACGCCTTGCGGCCGGCCCGCGGGCTGCGGATAGCATTCGCCGCCCGCCACCACCAGGCTGACAGCCGCGGCCAGCGCGTCGGGGCTGGAGGCCTTGGGCAGATAGCCCGCCACGCCTGCCCGCGCGCAGGTGCCCATTACCGCCGGGTCCAGCACGGAATACAGCACCAGCACCAGGCGCGGCATGAAGAACGCCATGGACTGCGAGATAAGCCCAAGATCCTGTTCGGCAACGCCGCTGCAACCGATCACCAGCAATTCCACTGGACGGTTGATCGAACTGGACATATTGAGCAGATGCGCTGGCGAAATGGCCAGGATGTCGTCGGCGTTGCGCACGCGTTCCAGGACATGCTGGATGGCGACGCGAAGCAGCGCGTAGTCTTCTATTAGTACGGTTGTCATCCCGGAGAGAACCTTGTGACACAGGGCCCATGCACGGTTCCCATGACGTCGGCGCATCACGCTGCGAACAGCAGGTTATGTGCGGCGCCAGCCCCAAGGGAATCTTGCCCGCGCTATTGGATCGGCGTCGCGAGGCGTTGTGATTCGCGCTCTCGATCCATGCTTGCGGACACAACCCATGCTATCAGCGGGCACGTTCGCTGAATCTCGTTCAGGAGGATGATTGGTGGGGGAAAACCGCACCCGGGCGGGCGCGGATACTGCGGTGTATGACTTAGGCGTGATGGTGGGGCGCACCCGGCAGCAACGGAACAGACTCGTTCCTGGCCGCCGGGCAGGCGGCGCGCCTGTCATTACCCAAGCTTGCGCCCATAGATCTGCCCGGTGTCCGACTCCCTGCCATTGTTCGGTTCATGCCATTCCAAGGTCGCACCGCGTTGCAGCGCCGCGTACACGGCTTCGCCCTTGTTCTTGACATGCAAACGCTGGTAGAGCGTGCAAGCGTGCGTCTTCGCGGTGGCAACCGAAATGTTGAGCATCCGGCTGACGGTCTTGATCGGATAGCCCCTGGCCAACAACACCAGCACTTCGTATTGACGCGGCGTGATCTGAAGCAATTGCGCCCCCGCGCTGACCGGCATCGTGGCCTTGGCGGATGCATCGTCGCCATCGCGGGTCGGCAACGCGCAGACGGTAGAGGCCGGGGCCTGCATTGCCTGCTCGCTGGGAAAGCACTGTCCGCCCGCCATGACCAGGCGAATCGCGGCTTCGAGGATTTCGACCGAAGCCGTCTTCATCAAGCAGCCATACACGCTGGCGCCGGGCAAGCCCTGCACCGGCATCGGCAAGGGCATCACATCCGTCAACAGCAGAATCCGCTTCGGCGTGAGCACGCGCTGAATTTCGTGCAGCGCGCTCCATGCTTCATCGGTTTCCACCGGCAACCCATAGATCAAGAGATCGGCGCCTGCGTGCGCGCCGTCGGCCTTGGACAAATCCGCCAAGCCCATACCCTCGATTTCCCAAACATCATCCAACTTGCTGAGTATCTGCCACAACCCCAACCGCAGTAGCGGATGGGCTTCAATCAGGACCATCTTGGCCATGGTGTCCTCCCGGTTTTTCGACGGGCCTAGAAGGGATCTTCGCTGTGCTGAAGACTATTTTTTTTCCAACCCTACGGGGGTGGTCCGCAATATCCCGGAATATCTAATGAAGCTGGACCGGGGCACTTGGGCTGGGCAACTTTGGTAGCCAACATAACGGATGGCATGGACCCATCTTATGGTTCGAAACCTTCAAAATCAAGACGTTTCAGGGCGATATAATCCGATAAAAACAGAAATCATTCGTTAGCCTTAATCACTCTCGTAAATACGGATGAGGAAGCCTCCTCCGCCTTTCTACCGCTAGGGTTTTCACCAGCCCCGCTATGCCAGGCGCCGCTTTCTCCCTATGGCGAGCTCCGCCAAGAGGCTTGATTCGTCATGCTGTGCACCAGATCAAGGGCGAAAAAAAGCCGCGGCGAGGCAGACGCTCTCCACGGCACGAAACCCAAGATTTGCACGGAAAGACTCTCAATATGTTTCCGCGGACACACCGCGCCCGGGCGCGGATCGACCACTCGCAATATAGGTAACATTTTTATTTTCGTGCCGGATGCAACATTTACTCCATATAGGCGAAGTCAAATACCGTATGCCCCCCCTGATGGTGCCAATGGTGCATTGAAGCATGGCGCTTGCTTAAAAAGTTGGCATAGTGGATTTCACCGTCGGTTTCGACGTAGGTTGACGGCGTCAGCTCTTCAATGCGGTTCAAGGACACGCCCTTGCCGTAGTGGCAAAAGCCCTGGTACTGGGCGCAGCGGATCACCTCTCCGCTAGGCGAGACAACGATTCCGGCGTTTCTGGCCCGCATGGGGTTGCGCACGATGGGGTTGCAGGCATGGGGCGTCCACTCGGTCGAGCGCGGCGAATCCGAGAAAAACGCGAAAAGCTCGTCACAGTGGCTTTGGCCGTCCGTTCGATCAATATTGGTTAATAACCACCAATATTCTCCGTGTTTAAAAATAATTGTATCCACGGCCGATATATTGGTCATTAACGTGACATCAAGCTCCCATTTCAGTGGGAATTCAGTGCATTTCCATAATTCAATACTGCGATTTCCGCACGTTTCCGGGACCATGTAGGTGACGCCATCATGCTCAAAAATATACGGGAAGGATAAATGGTAAGGCAGGTTCAGGGCAGTGCCCAACAGCCGGAAAGCCCCGTCGGAGTAGGTCGCAACCGAAATCGTCCCCTTGCGGGAAGTAAAATCGTAATCTTCAAAAAATATATATGGTTTTTTATCATGCGTATAAACAAACGGATCTGCGAAGAACCTACCTTTGGGAGGTTGCAGCACCATGGCTTCCGATACTACCGCCTGCTGCCTTGACGACGGAAACATACCGATCCGCCATCGAATATTGCGCTTCATGATGCGCCGCACAATCAAATCACTGATTAACCACGCCTGGCGCGCGATATAGGCGGCGCTGTCCCACTCGACCGGATCGGCGCGCCGCGGCCCGCTCATGATCTGCATTTCGGGGGCTGGCTCGCTCTGCCGCGCCCGGGCCAACGCCTGCAAGGCGTCGTAGACCATGAAATTGCCCAGGCTGAACGCGCGCGCCTGATTTTTCAGCCAGAACACTTCGGTATTGAAACTGCGCTGGTCCAGCAGTTCGTCCTGCTCGGGCGCGGGGCCCACCCGCCAGAGTTTTACGGTGGTGTGATCCTGGCGCTGGAACACCTCCCAGAATCCCGCGTAACGGCTGGTCGACACGGCAATGTCGGAATAACTCAGTTGCCACACGCCCAAGCGCGCCCAGCCCCTCATCTGCGTGCGCGTGGCGCGCGAAGCGCCCAGCGTGATGACAAGGTCCAGCCGCAGCGCCGTCACCGCATCCTGCGCGCCCTGCGCGCCATCGCCGACTTCCAGCGGCAGCACCGGCACCGAGGCAGACGGCATGCGCTGGCGCATGTCGCCGCAGGACAGCATCTGGCGCTGCTTGGCGGGCAGCATGCGGGACTCGAAACGCGACAGCGTGCCGAACAAGGCACGGACGCCCACACGGGGCGGCTTCTCGGCGCCCGGGCCGTCCATCACCAACAAGGCGGAGATATCGAAGTCCTGGCTATGGATGAGCCAGTCCACCATCTCATGCATCCAGCCGGGTTGCTCATACCCGTCAACCAACAGTCCCACTCGGTAGGTTTTCATTTGTCCCGCTCCTGTGTCAGGGCGTCTTGGGCACCCGCACCGGCCGGGCGCGCGGGGTCGCCGCCGGCAGCGCCGATGCAACGCAATTAAGTCCTCGCGCTGATACTGCGGGGTTTTTCCCAAGCCTTCCAGACCACATACAACCTAGGTCGCGCGTCCGAGGACGAAGGGCTCAGCCTCGTGCCGCTGGGCTAGCGGCGGCTCGTCCGACGGCGCGCGCCTTCATCCTTCCGGTCTAGTTGATCCGGTGCAGCGGCACCTCCAGCTAGTACGCCGTTCACGGCCTCTCCGCACTTTAGGGGTAAACCCTATTGGGGATAGCCGTGCTCGCTTCTGCCCCTTGGCTACCGCATAATTGCTTTTAAACAAACGTTTGAATTCAACTTTATGCAAGAAATCAGAACTCCCAACACCCGCGATTCCATTCTGGACACGGCCGAAGCGCTCTTTGCGCAGCAGGGCCACGACGGCACGTCGATGCGCCAGATCACGGGTGCGGCCGGCGTCAATCTGGCGTCGGTGAACTATCACTTCGGGTCGAAAGAGTCACTCGTCCAGGCGGTGCTCAAGCGGCGCCTGGAAGTGCTGAATCGCGAGCGCATGCGGCTGCTGGATGAGCTTGAGGCGCAGTCCGAAGGCAAACCCTTGAAGCCCTCGCAAATCGTGGATGCCTTCTTCGGCACGCTGCTGCGCCTGGCCGCCGATCCGGCCCAGGCCGGCAGCACCTTCCTGCCGCTGCTGGAACGCACCATGACGCACCCGTCCGACTTCATCCGCGCGCTGTTCGCCGAGGAATACGCCGACGTGCTCGAGCGCTACCGCAACGCGCTGTTCGCCGCCCTGCCCGACGTACCCAAGGCCGAAATCGTGTGGCGCTTCCAATTCATGCTGGGCGCCACGTCCTACGCCATCATCGGCACCGATCTGCTGCGCTCAGTCACGGGCTGGCAGCTCGATGAATCCGAACAACCCGACAACCCCGACATGCTGCTGCCCCGGCTGATGAGCTTTCTGCTGGGCGGCCTGCGCGCGCCCTTGCCGCCCGTGGCCGGTTCCTAGCGGCCACGGCAGGCGCAAGACCCGGCACCAGACCAGACCCCGCGCAAGACAGACCTTACGGAGACAAAAGAAATGAACGCAGTGATCCTCACGCTCATCGTTATCGTGGCGCTTGCCGCCATTGTGCTGACCATGCGGCCACTGCGCCGGGCGCTGCTGTCCGCGCCCATCTTCAACCTGTACCGCAAGGTGCTGCCGCAGATGTCCGACACCGAGCGCGACGCGCTGGAGGCCGGCACGGTGTGGTGGGAAGGCGAGCTGTTTCGCGGCCGCCCTGACTGGAGCCGCCTGCTGGCCTATCCGCGCCCGCGCCTGACCGACGAAGAGCAGCACTTTCTGGATAACCAGGCCGAAACCGCCTGCCGCATGGTCAACGACTGGAGCGTCACGCAGGAACGCCACGACCTGCCGCCCGAGGTCTGGACCTATCTGAAGACCCAGGGCTTTCTGGGCATGATCATCCCCAAGGAATATGGTGGCCTGGCGTTCTCGGCTTACGCGCATTCCGAAATCGTGACCAAGCTGTCGACGCGCTCGTCCGCGCTGGCGGTGTCGGTCATGGTGCCCAACTCGCTGGGCCCGGCCGAGCTGCTGCTGCACTACGGCACCGATGAACAAAAGAACCACTATCTGCCACGCCTGGCGCGCGGCGAAGACGTGCCCGCCTTTGCGCTGACCAGCCCGTGGGCGGGTTCGGATGCCGCCGCCATTCCCGACAGCGGCATTGTCTGCAAGGGCGAATGGCAGGGCCGCGAAGTGATCGGCATGCGCGTCACCTGGGACAAGCGCTACATCACGCTGGCCCCGGTCTGCACGCTGCTGGGCCTGGCGTTCCGGCTGTACGACCCCGACGGCCTGTTGGGCGGCAAGAAGGACCTGGGCATCACTTGCGCGCTGGTGCCGCACGACCATCCCGGCGTGGACACCGGCCGCCGCCACTTCCCGCTGAACGCCATGTTCATGAACGGCCCCACGCGCGGCACGGACGTCTTCATGCCGCTGGACTTCATCATCGGCGGCCCCGCCATGGCCGGCCAGGGCTGGCGCATGCTGATGGAATGCCTGGCCGCTGGCCGTTCGATTTCGCTGCCCTCTTCCAACACCGGCATGTCCAAGCTGACGGCGCGGGCCGTGGGCGGGTATGCGCGCGTGCGCAGCCAGTTCCGCATGCCCGTCGGCAAGTTCGAGGGCGTGGAAGAAGCGCTGGCCCGCATCGGCGGCCACACCTACATGATGGACGCCGCGCGCAGCATGACGGCGGGCGCGGTGGACCTGGGCGAAAAGCCCTCGGTCGTGTCGGCCATCGTCAAATACCACGTGACCGAACGCGCGCGCCAGGTCGTCAACGACGGCATGGACGTGATTGGCGGCAAGGGCATCTGCCTGGGTCCCAACAACTTCCTGGGCCGGGCGTACCAGCAGATTCCCATCGGCATCACCGTCGAAGGCGCCAACATCCTGACGCGCAGCCTGATCATCTTCGGGCAGGGCGCCATCCGTTGCCATCCCTATGTACTGGCTGAAATGCAGGCCGCGCAATCGTCGGACGCCAAGCAAGGCCTGACCGACTTCGATGCCGCCTTCTGGGGCCACGTGGGCTTTGTGGCCAAGAACAAGCTGCGCACCCTGGGCACCGCCTTGACCGGCGCGCGCTGGGTCAAGGTGAACGCCGACGTGGCGCCCGACATGAAGCGCTATTACCAGTTGCTCAGCCGCTATTCGGCCGCCTTCGCGCTGCTGGCCGATACGTCGATGCTGGTACTGGGCGGCAGCCTGAAACGCCGCGAACGCTTGTCGGCCCGCTTGGGCGACGTGCTCTCGCAGATGTATCTGATCAGCGCCACGCTCAAGCGTTTCGAGGATGAAGGCCGCCAGGCCGCCGATGCGCCGCTTGCGCATTGGTCGATCCAGGACGCGCTGTTCAAATTGCAGGAAGCCTTCGACGGCGTGCTGGACAACTTCCCCAACCGCTTTGTGGCCTGGAGCATGGCGCGCCTGATCTTCCCCTGGGGCCGCACGCAGACGCAGCCCTCGGACATCCTGGGCCAGGACGTGGCGCGGCTGTTGATCAACCCCGGCGCCACGCGCGACCGCCTGACCTCGGGCTGCCACCTGCCCGCCACCGCCGACGAGCCCGTGGGCGCAATCGAACAAGCGCTGGCCGCCACGCTGGAAGCCGAGCCCATCGACGCCAAGATCCGCGAACTGGAAAAGCGCGGCACGCTGGAAGGCAACCCGCAAGCCAACGTGCGCGACATTGCCGATGCCGCCTACGCGGCCGGCGGCATCACGGCGGAAGAATATGCCGTGGTGAAACGCCGCAATGCCTTGCGCGATACCGTGGTGAAAGTGGATGATTTCCCCTTTGATCTTGGCGCGTCGCAGGCCAGCCGGCCCGACGCCGAACGCAAGGTCGCTTGACGGAGGGCCCCGATGGCATTCAAACCGGTTTATGTCGTGGATGGCGCCCGTACGCCC
Source organism: Achromobacter spanius (assembly GCF_002812705.1). Taxonomy (NCBI): domain Bacteria; kingdom Pseudomonadati; phylum Pseudomonadota; class Betaproteobacteria; order Burkholderiales; family Alcaligenaceae; genus Achromobacter; species Achromobacter spanius. Next base: position 5,289,191 of record NZ_CP025030.1, read on the forward strand.
TTCCTCAAAGCCCGCACCGGACCCGGCCCATTTTCGGCGGGCGATCTGGCGGTGCAGGCCGGCCGCGCCCTGTTGCTGCGCCAGCCCTATGCGCCCACCGATCTGGACGAAGTCATCGTGGGCTGCGCCGCGCCCTCGCCCGATGAAGTCAACATCGGCCGCGTGATTGCACTGCGCCTGGGCTGCGGCAACCAGGTGCCCGGCTGGACGGTGATGCGCAATTGCGCGTCCGGCATGCAGGCGCTGGATTCCGGCATTGCCAACATCCAGTCCGGCCGTTCGCAGTTGGTGCTGGCTGGCGGCACGGACGCGCTGTCGCGCGCGCCGCTGTTGTTCTCGGACGAGATGGTGCGCTGGCTGTCCGGATGGTACGCGGCACGCGGCGTGGGCGCCAAACTGGCGGCGTTGCGCGGGTTCAAACTGAAAAACCTGGCGCCGGTCATCGGCCTGCTCAAGGGCCTGACGGACCCGGTGGTGGGCCTGTCGATGGGCCAGACCGCCGAGAACGTCGCTACCCGTTTCGGCATCGACCGCGCCGCCATGGACGCGTACGCGGCGGGCAGCCACCAGCGCGTGCTGGCCGCGCGCGCGGCGGGCGCGCTGGGTGAAATCACACCGCTGATCGATAACCAGGGCAAGCTGTACCCCGACGATGACGGCGTGCGCGAAGACTCCACGCCCGACAAGCTGGCCAAGCTCAGGCCCGTGTTCGACAAGCCCTGGGGCAACATCACGGCGGGCAACAGCTCGCAGGTGACCGACGGCGCGGCCATGCTGGTGCTGGCTTCCGAAGACGCCGTCGCCAAATGGAACCTGCGCCCCATCGGCCGCATTGTCGACAGCCAGTGGGCCGGCCTGGACCCCGCGCAAATGGGGCTGGGCCCCGTGCATGCCGCCACCCCCATCCTGCAACGCCACGGCCTGGGCTTGAACGACCTGGACTTGTGGGAAATCAACGAAGCCTTCGCGGCGCAGGTGCTGGGCTGCCTGGCGGCCTGGCGCGACGAAGCCTATTGCCAGGAACATTTCGGAACGCCGGCATGGGGCTCGCTGGACCCCGCCAAGCTCAACGTCGATGGCGGCGCCATCGCCATCGGGCACCCGGTAGGCGCGTCCGGCGCGCGCATTGTGCTGCACCTGCTTGACGCGCTCAAGCGCCGTGGCGCCAAGCGCGGCATGGCGGCCATCTGCATCGGCGGCGGCCAAGGCGGCGCCATGCTGGTTGAAACTCTGGACGAGGACCGCCCATGACGACCATCGACTCGCTTTCGCACTGGCGCCTGGAGCGCGACACCGACGGCCTGGCATGGCTGACGTTCGACCGTGCCGGCAGCGCCGTGAACGCGCTGTCGGCCGACACCATGGTCGAGCTGGCCGTGGTGCTGGACGCGCTGGACGCCGCCCCGCCCAAGGGGCTGATCATCCAGTCCGGCAAGGCCACGGGCTTTATCGTGGGCGCCGACGTCAACGAATTCGCCAACCTGGACACCCCGGAACAAGCGCGCGCGCTGGTGGCCCGTGGCTGGAACCTGTTCAACCGCCTGGCCGCCGTGCGCTATCCCACGCTGGCCCTGATCCAGGGCCATTGCCTGGGCGGCGGCCTGGAGCTGGCGCTGGCTTGCCGCTACCGGCTGGTGGCCGACCAGCCCGGCACATCGCTGGCGCTGCCGGAAGTCATGTTGGGCATCTTTCCCGGCTGGGGCGGCATGCTGCGCCTGCCGCAAGTCATCGGCGCGCCCGCCGCGCTGGACATGATGCTGACCGGCCGGGGCGCGGATGCCCGGCGCGCGGCCGCATTGGGTCTGGCCGACGCGCGCGTGCCCACGCGCTTGCTGCACGCCGCCGCCCGCCAGACCGTGCTGTCGAAGAAGCCGCCGCGCCGCGCGCGAGGGTTGGGCGGCCTGGCCAACCGCTGGCCGTTCAAAGCCATCGTCGCCAACCGCGCGCGCAAGCAGATCGCCGACAAGGACCCGCTGGGGCACTACCCCGCCGCGCCCGCCATCGTCACGCTATGGGAAAAGCATGGCGGCAACGCCTTGCAGGCTCCTGAGCTGATCGACGGCATCATCTCGTCGGACACCGCGCGCAACCTGCTGCGTGTGTTCCGCTTGCAGGAACGGCTGAAGGCCAACGGCAAGCAGCCTGGCGTCGCGCCCGCGCGCCATGTGCATGTGGTGGGCGCGGGCACGATGGGCGGCGACATCGCGGCGTGGTGCGCGCTCAAGGGCATGACGGTGACCCTGCAAGACCAGGACATGGCTCGCATCGCGCCCGCCATCAAACGCGCCGCCGCGCTGTATGCGCGCCGCTTGAAAGATTCCCGTCTGGCGCGCGCCGCGCTGGACCGCCTGATTCCCGACCCCGCGGGCGGTGGCGTGCCGCGCGCCGACATCATCATCGAAGCCATCAGCGAACAAGCCGACGCCAAGCGCGCGCTGTATGCGTCGCTGGAACCCCGCATGAAGGCCGACGCGCTGCTGGCCACGAACACGTCCAGCCTGTCGCTGGAAACCTTGCGCGCCGGGCTGGCGCGGCCCGAACGACTGGTGGGCATCCACTTCTTCAACCCCGTGGCCAAGATGCCGCTGGTGGAAGTGGTGCATGCCGACGGCGACGTGGGTGACATCGGTGACACCGGGAGCAACACAGGAAGTAACTCCGGACGCAACATGAGCGACGCCACCGCGCGCGCTTGCGCCTTCGTGGGCCAGATCGACAAGCTGGCGCTTCCCGTCAAGAGCGCGCCGGGATTCCTCGTGAACGCCGTGCTCGCACCCTATATGCTGCAAGCCATGCGCAGTGTGGACGAAGGCCTGGCGCCGGAAACCGTCGACGCCGCCATGGTGGCGTTCGGCATGCCGATGGGGCCGCTGGAACTGGCCGACACCGTGGGCCTGGACATCGCGCGCGCGGCGGGCGAAGCCCTGGCGGATGGCGCCGAACCGCCCCGCTGCCTGGCCGACCGGCTGGCGCGCGGCGACCTCGGCAAGAAAACCGGCAAGGGCTTCTACACCTGGCGCGACGGCAAGCCGGTTAAAGCGGCAAAGGACAACGCGGCAAAGGACAACGCGGCAAAGGACAAAGCGGCCCAGGCCAACGCAGCCAAGGGCACGGCCAACGCCGACTCTGCCGCTGCCGCCCCCGACGGCCTGGCGCAACGCCTGATTCAACCCCTGGTGGACGCTACCCGGCAGCGTGTTGAAGACGGCGTGGTCGCCGATGCCGACCTGGCCGACGCCGGCGTGATTTTTGGAACGGGGTTCGCGCCTTTCACGGGCGGACCCCTGCATTACCAGGGCAGCAATGCCTGGCACCGCAGCAGAACGGCTCACGCCGATTAGACCGGCCCCACAAACAGACCGGCAGTGCAATAGAGGCATACATCCAACTCGAGGAGGCAGTACCATGCGCAGACGTTCATTGTCCCTGAGCACCTTGTCGGCCATCGTGGTCGGCTTGGGCGCGTCCGCAACGTCCTACGCCGCCGGCTTTCAGCTCTTAGAGCAGAACGCCAGTGGCCTGGGCAACGCCTACGCAGGCTCGGCGGCAAATCCGGAAAACGCCAGCATCATCTACTACAACCCGGCGGGCATGACGTATCTGCCGGGCGTCAACTTTTCGGGTGGGGTCAACCTGATCAAGCCGTCGTTCAAGTTCAAGGACAACGGCGACAGCCGCAACCCCAGCGTTCCCGGCATTCCGGGCTCGGGCCTGAACGGCTCGGTGCCCACCGGCGGCAACGGCGGCGACGCCGGCAACCTCGGCGTGGTACCCAACCTGTATGCCTCGTGGCAGTTGAATGAACAGTGGTACATCGGCCTGGGCATCGGCGCCCCCTTCGGCCTGATGACCGAATACGACGACGACTGGGTGGGCCAGTACCACTCCAACAAGTTCGAGATCAAGACCATCAACGTGAACCCGTCGATTGCCTACAAGGTGAACGAGCAGTTCTCGATGGGCTTCGGCGTGAACTGGCAGCACATCGACGCCAACTACAAGAAAAAGACGGTGGTGCCGATTGCCGGCCTGCCGGTCGCCACCAACGGCGACGCCGACCTGAACCTGAAGGGCGACGCCTGGGGCTGGAACGTCGGCTTCATGCTGCAACCCACGGAAGACACCCGCATCGGCCTGTCGTACCGTTCAAAGATCAAGCACACCGCCAAGGGCGATACCGACATCAGCAACATCGGCCCCACCGGGCAATCGGTGTCGTTTGACGCCAAGGCCTCGGTCGACCTGCCCGATACGCTGATCCTTAGCGCCGCGCACCAGTTGAACGAACGCTGGGAACTGCTGGGCGACGTGTCGTGGACGGGTTGGAGCAGCATTCCCGAGCTGAAGATCCGCAACTCCGGCCCGGGCGCGCGCGACGATGAACTGCCCCTGAACTTCCGCGACACCTGGCGCATTGCCGTGGGCGCGAACTACAAGTTCGCCCCCACCTGGAAGTGGAAGTTCGGCTTGGCCTATGACCAGTCGCCGGTCCACAACGAGGCCGACCGCCCGACGTCCCTGCCCGACAACAACCGTTATTGGTTCTCGACCGGCGTGCAGTGGGAAGCCACCAAGAGCACCACGCTGGACCTGGGTTACACCTATCTGTACCTGCGCGACACGGACATCGACACCACGTCCGGCAGTGCAGCGACCAAGGGCCGCGTGGCGGGCACCTATAACAGCAACGCCCACATCGTGGGCCTGCAACTGACGTCCCGCTTCTAGGCACCAAGATCAGGCCCCGCATTCAGGCTTGCACGGGCGGGCGGCCGCGCCGCCCCCCCCGTTTTTTGAAGGAGATTCCCCTTGAGCAAGTTCGTCGTCAAACACGTTGCCGTCCTGGGCGCCGGCGTCATGGGCGCGCAGATTGCCGCCCACCTGGCCAACGCCGGCGTGCCCGTCACGCTGTTCGACCTGGCCGCGTCCGAAGGCGACCGCAACGGCATCGTCAACAAGGCGCTGGCCGGTCTGAAAAAGCTGGAACCCGCCCCGCTGGCCGGCGCGGCCCGCATCGCCCTGATTACCCCCGCGAACTACGACGACCACCTGGACGCGCTGCGCGGCTGCGACCTGATTATCGAAGCCATCGCCGAGCGCATGGACTGGAAGACGGCGCTGTACGAGCGTATTGCGCCGCATGTGTCGCCCGACGCCATCGTTGCGTCCAACACGTCCGGCCTGTCGATCGATGCGCTGGCCAACGCCCTGCCCGCAAGCCTGCGTGAGCGCTTCTGCGGCATCCACTTCTTCAATCCGCCGCGCTACATGCGCCTGGTGGAAATCATTGCCACGTCGCATACGCAGCCGGCCGTGCTGGACCAGTTGGAAACCTGGCTCACGTCCACGCTGGGCAAGGGCGTGATTCGCGCACTGGACACGCCCAACTTCGTGGCCAACCGCATCGGCGTGTTCTCCATCCTGGCCGCCATGCACCACACCGCGCGCCTGGGGTTGGGGTTTGACGAGGTCGACGCGCTGACCGGCCCGAAGATCGGCCGCCCCAAGAGCGCCACCTATCGCACGGCCGACGTGGTCGGCCTGGATACCTTGGCCCACGTGGTGGGCACCATGGAAAAGAACCTGCCCGACGACCCCTGGCACCGCTACTTCGCGCTGCCTGCATGGTTGTCGGCCCTGATCCAGAAAGGCGCGCTGGGCCAGAAGACCGGCGCGGGCGTCTACCGCAAGCAAGGCCGCGACATCCTGGTGCTGGACCTGAAGGCGCAAGACTACGTGCCCAGCGCCGGCAAGCTGGCCGATGAGGTTGCCGCCCTGTTGAAGGAACGCAACCCCGCCAAGCGCTTTGCCGCGCTGCGCGCCAGCGAGCACCCACAGGCGCAGTTTCTGTGGAGCCTGTTCCGCGACATCTTCCACTACAGCGCCGTGCAGCTTGAGCACGTGGCCGACAACGCGCGCGACCTGGACCTGGCCATGCGCTGGGGCTTTGGCTGGGCGCAAGGCCCGTTTGAAACCTGGCAGGCCGCCGGCTGGCAGGACATTGCCGCCGCCGTGGCCGAAGACATCGCCGCCGGCCGCGCCATGAGCAACGCGCCCTTGCCCGCCTGGGTCCAGGAATCTGGCCGCCAGGGCGTGCATGCGCCCGAAGGCTCGTATTCCGCGCGCTCCGGCACCTTGCATCCGCGTTCTGCCTTGCCGGTGTATAGCCGCCAGTTGTTCCCCGAGCGTGTCTTTGGCGAAGGCCCGGATGACCGCGGCGTCACCGTGTGGGAAAACGAAGGCGTGCGCTTGTGGAACCTGCCGGAGGTGGATGCGGGCATCGCCATCCTGTCCGTCACGTCGAAGAACCACACGTTGGGCGGCGAAGTGCTGGAAGGCGTGCTGCAAGCCGTGGCGCGCGCCGAACGTGATTTCGACGGCCTGGTCATCTGGCACGAACCGCCCTTTGCCGTGGGCGCCAACCTGCAGCAAGTGGTGCAGGCCTGCGCCGAGGGCCAGTTCGACATGCTGGAAGCCATGGTCGAAAAATTCCAGCGCGCGTCCCAGTCGTTCAAGTACGCGCAGATTCCCACCGTGGCCGCCGTGCAGGGCATGGCGCTGGGCGGGGGCTGCGAATTCCTGATGCACGCGTCGCACCGCGTGCTGGCATTGGAAAGCTATATCGGCCTGGTCGAAGCTGGCGTCGGACTGATTCCCGCAGGCGGCGGCAGCAAGGAATTTGCCGGCCGCGCGGCTGCCTTGGCGGCCAAGACCGCGACGCCGGGGGAAGTCTTCCCCTACCTGCAACCCGTCTTCCAGACCATCGCCATGGCACAGGTGGCCAAGAGCGCGCTGGAAGCGATCGACGCGGGCTTCGCGCGCGAACACGACATCGTGCTGTTCCACCCAGACGAGCTGCTGTTTGTGGCCATCGGCCAGGCCCGCGCCGCCGCTCAGGCGGGCTACACGCCGCCGCCGCGACTGTCGAACATTCCGGTGGCGGGCCGCAACGGCATCGCCAACTTCGAGATGGTGCTGGTCAACATGCGCGAAGGCGGCATGATCAGCGCGCACGATTACCGCGTGGCGCGCAGCGCCGCCGTGGCCCTGTGCGGCGGCGAGATCGAAACCGGCACGAAGGTGGACGAAGAATGGCTGTTGGCGGTTGAGCGCCGCGAATTCGTCGCGCTCTTGCGCACGCCTGAAACCCAGGCCCGCATCCGCCACACGCTGGAAACCGGCAAGCCGTTGCGCAACTGAGGAAAGCATCATGACCAAGCAGATACAAGACGCCTACATCGTCGCCGCCACGCGCCTGCCGGTGGGCAAGCGCAACGGCGCCTACATCACCACGCGCCCCGACGACATGCTGGCCGCCGCGCTGAACGGCGCGCTGGCGCAGGCGCCGGCGCTGGACACCGCGCGCATCGAAGACGTGATTGCCGGCTGCGCCATGCCGGAAGCCGAACAAGGCATGAACGTGGCGCGCATCGGCCTGCTGCTGGCGGGCCTGCCGCAAAGCGTGGCGGGCGTGACCGTCAACCGCTTCTGCGCATCGGGCTTGCAGGCGGTGGCGGACGCCGCCGCGCGCATCCGCCTGGGCGAGGCCGACATCATGATCGGCGCGGGCACCGAATCCATGAGCGCGATGCCGCAGATCATGGGCAACAAGGTGTCGATGAACCCCGAGATCTTCGCCCACGACGAGAACATCGGCATGGCCTTCGGCATGGGCCTGACCGGTGAAAAGGTCGCTGAACGCTGGAAGGTCTCGCGCGAGGATCAGGACGCCTTCGCGCTGGCCTCGCACCAGAAGGCCTGCGCCGCGATCGCGGCCGGCCATTTCCGCGCTGAAACCACGCCGTATGAAGTCGTGTCGCATCTGCCGGACGGCGCCAGCGGCGCGGTGCGCGTGGTGCGCCGCCTGGTCGAGGTGGACGAAGGCCCGCGCCCGGACAGCAGCGCCGAAGCCTTGGCGCGGCTGCGCCCCGTGTTCTCGACGCGCGGCAGCGTCACGGCCGGCAATAGCTCGCAGATGTCCGACGGAGCGGCCGCCGTGGTGCTGGTGTCCGACCGCATCCTGCGCGAATTCAACCTGAGCCCGCTGGCGCGCTTTGTCAGCTTCGCGGTGGCCGGCGTGCCGCCCGAGGTGATGGGCATCGGCCCCGTCGCGGCCATCCCCAAGGTGCTGGAACGCGCCGGCATCACGCAAGACGCGCTGGACTGGATCGAGCTGAACGAAGCCTTCGCGGCCCAATCGCTGGCGGTGATCCGCGAACTGAAACTGGACCCCACCAAGGTCAACCCGCTAGGCGGCGCCATTGCGTTGGGCCACCCGCTGGGCGCTACCGGCGCGATTCGCACGGCCACCATCACGCACGGCCTGCGCCGCACGGGCGGCAAGTACGGGCTGGTCACCATGTGCATCGGCACCGGCATGGGCGCGGCCGGGCTGTTCGAAGCGATGTGATGCCTGGCGCGATCCTGCGAAATCACCTTGCGACATAACCCGGCATGCCCAGCATGAAGCCCTATTGGTTCAAGAACCTGTCGCCGGAATGGCGCGCGCGCCTGATGCGGGTGGGCTTCAATCTGCATCCGGCGTTTCGCGCCACCGGCGGCCGCGTGATGCTTGTGTCGCCGGACTTCCAGCACATCCGCATCAAGCTGCCGCTGTTGCGGCGCACGCGCAATATCGTGGGCTCGATGTACGGCGGGTCGCTGTTCGCGGTGACGGACGGCGCCCACCCCACCATGCTGATGTCGGCGCTGGGCCCGGACCACATTGTGTGGGACAAGGCGGCGTCCATCCGCTTCCGCAAGCCGGCCTACACGACCCTGTACGCCGACTTCCGGCTGCCGCCCGGAGAAATCGCGGAGATACGTGGCGTGCTCGCCCGCGACCACGAAACCACCCGCACGTACACGGTGGAATTGAAGGACAAGGACGGCGTGGTGTATGCCGTGGTGGAACGCACGATCTATATCGCGGACAAGAAGTTCTACAAGCAAAAGAACACAGGAGGAGACTCATGCAAAGCATCTCTGGAGGGCGATACCCCGCCCTGAGCCTGATCCTTGCCGCCAGCCTGGCGGCGGCTGCGCCCACGTTCGCCGCCGACATGGAAGTGGCCGGCCAGCGCGTGCCGGAACACATGACCGAAGGCGGCCGTACGCTGGTGCTCAACGGCGCGGGCCTGCGCACCCGATTCGTCGTGAAGGTCTACGTGGCCGCGCTGTACGTCACCACGAAAAGCCAGGACGCAGCGGCGGTGATCAACAGCACCGAGCCGCGCCGCATCCGTTTGCAATTGCTGCGTGACGTGGACAGCGAGAGTCTGGACGAGGCGCTGCAAGACGGCCTGCGCGACAACACGCCGCCTAAGGAACTTGCCACGCTGAAAGCGTCGGCGGACCGCCTGAAAAGCCTGGTGGCCGATCTGGGCATTGCCCGCGAGGGCGATGTGGTCGACGTGGATTTCGACGCCCAAGGCGTTGCCGTGACCCACAACGGCAAGCACCGGGGCCGCGTTGACAACCCCGATTTCGCGCGCGCCTTGCTCCGCGTCTGGCTGGGCGACAAACCCGCGCAGACATCCCTGAAGAATGCCCTGTTGGGCAACTAGGCGGAACCGCACACGATGGAACGAATCTGGCACAAGAGCTATCCCGCAGGCATTCCCGCGGAGATCGAGGTGGACGGCGTCACCACGCTGGTCTCGGTCGTGCGGGACAGTTGCCGCCGCTACGCGGACAAACCCGCGTACCTGAGCATGGGCAAGTCCATCAGCTACGCCGAACTGGACGGGCTGACGCGCGACTTCGCCGCGTGGCTGCACGCGAATGGCCTGGGCAAAGGCGACCGCATCGCGCTGATGATGCCCAACCTGCTGCAATACCCCGTCTGCCTGTTCGGCGCCTTGCGCGCCGGGTGCATCGTGGTCAACTGCAACCCGCTGTACACCGCGCACGAGCTTGAACACCAGTTGGCGGATTCGGGCGCGCGCGCCATCGTGGTGGCGGACAACTTCGCGGCCACGGTACAGAAAGCCCTGCCTGGGAGCACGGTCGAACACGTGCTGGTGACGTCCATCGGCGAAATGCTGGGTCCGCTGAAAGGCCGGCTGGTGGACTTCGTGATCCGTCGCGTCAAGCGCATGGTGCCGGCGTGGTCGCTGCCCGGCCACGTGCGCCTGGGCGATGCGCTGCGCGCCGGCCGCCAGGCGCCGTTCACCGAAGTGCCGCTGAACCAGCGCGACCTGGCCTGCCTGCAATACACGGGCGGCACCACCGGCGTGGCCAAGGCCGCGATGCTGACGCACGGCAATCTGGTAGCGAACGTGAACCAGGCTCATGCCTGGATCAAGCCGCTGGTCAAGGATGGCGAAGAGTGCATCGTCACGGCCTTGCCGCTGTATCACATCTTTGCGCTGACGGCGAACTGCCTGACGTTCATGAAGATCGGCGCCAGCAACCTGCTGATCATCAACCCGCGTGACATTGCCGGGCTGATCAAGGAAATGAGCCAGGTGCCATTTTCGGCATTCACCGGCGTCAATACCTTGTTCAACGCGCTGCTGAATCATCCCGATTTCGCCAAGCTGGATTTTTCGCGCCTGCGCCTGACCATGGGCGGCGGCATGGCGGTACAGCGCGCCGTGGCCGAGCGCTGGCGCGCGGTCACGGGCAAGTCGCTGGCGCAGGCCTACGGGCTGACCGAGACGTCACCCGCCGTCACCGTCAACCCGCTGGACGTCAAGGCGTTCACCGGGTCGATCGGGCTGCCGGTGCCGTCCACCGACATCTCCATCCGCAACGATGAAGGCGTGGAACTGGGCGTGGGTGAAACAGGCGAGATCTGCGTGCGCGGCCCGCAAGTCACCCAGGGCTACTGGAACCGTCCCGACGAAACCGCCTTGGTGCTGTACCCGGACGGCTACCTGCGCACGGGCGACATCGGCTACGTGGACCAGGACGGCTACGTGTTCCTGATCGACCGCAAGAAAGACATGATCCTGGTGTCGGGATTTAACGTGTACCCCAACGAGGTCGAGGACGCGGCCGCGCTGCATCCCGGCGTGCGCGAAGTGGCCGCGGTCGGCGTGCCGGACGAACGCTCGGGCGAAGCGGTCAAGCTATACGTGATCCGCAAGGATCCCACGCTGGACGCCGAAACGCTGATCGCGCATTGCCGCACGCAACTGACAGGCTACAAGGTGCCGCGCCAGGTGGAATTCCGCGATGACTTGCCGCGCACCAACGTGGGCAAGATCCTGCGGCGGGAACTGAAACCCGACGCTCCCCCGCAGGTGGAAAAGCAAAGCGTCGGCCAGGATTGAAAACCCCAACGGCTTTTTGCGCCAGCCGCGGCAGTAGGATGGGTGGAGCGCGGCAAGGTCATGCCAAGAACCGCTGGCGCCGATCGCGCGGAACCCATCTTGCAACGGTTGCTATATGGCGAGGCTGCGGAAGAATTGGGGCGCTGCTTGATGGGTTTCGCGCGATCGGCGGTTCGTTCTTTTTGTTGCTTTGCCGCGCTCCACCCATCCTACGGTTGCGCCAGCCGTGGCATCTTGGCCGTCTTCCTGGCCCTACCCTCGCTACCACTGCCCGAAGAACACGCCCGCCCGCTTATGCGCGTTGGTGGCCTTTTCCACGGCCTCGTCGCTGATGGTGGTGCGCCGCTTGCCGCGCAGTATCCAGTCCAACAGGCGCTGGCGCAGTTCCAGCCTTGTCGCCGCGTGCGTGGCACTGGTGCCCAGGTCCTGGAACTCCTCAGGGTCGGCGTGCAGGTCAAAGAGCTGCTCGGGCTCGTCCAGCCAATACACGTAGCGCCAGCGGTCCGTGCGCACCGACCAGGCGCGCGCATTCTGTGGTGTCTTGCCGCGCAGGATGCGGGCCTGGCGGAAGCTGTAGTCCAGCTCCGAGAACACGCAGTCGCGCCATTCCGTGCCGGATGCAGTACTGGATCCTGTACCGAATGCAGAGCCCGCCCCTCGGCCATGCAGCAGCGTTTGCAGTTCCCTGCCTTCCAGCCGATGCGACGGTCCGGGCGTGCCCAATGCGCGCAGCACCGTGGGCACGACGTCGACGCTTTCCACCATGTCGTTCAAGGCCTGCCCGCGCGTGGCGTTGGCCGCCGCCGACGGGTCCATCACGATGAACGGCACGCGCTGCACGGTGTCATAGAACAGTTCTTTTTCGCCCAGCCAGTGGTCGCCCAGGAAGTCGCCGTGGTCGGCCGTGAACACGATCAGCGTGTTCTTCATCAGGCCCGCGCCTTCCATGTAGTCGAACAAGCGCCCCAGGTGATCGTCCAGTTGCCGGATCAACCCTTGATACGCCGGCCGCACCACGCGCACGCATTCGTCCGACGAAAAGCTGACGCTCTCTTCCTGCTGCCGATAGGCGGCGACCACGGGGTGGGCGTTCGCCAATTCTTCCTGGTTGCGCCGCACCGGCAGGCATTGATCGGCGGTATAGCGCTGGTGGTACGGGGCCGGGGCCATGTAGGGCCAGTGCGGCTTGACGTAGCTCAGGTGCAGCACCCAGGGCTGGCTGCCGCGTTGCTGCATGAAGTCCAGCGCCTGATCCGTCATGTAGGCGGTTTCGGAATGCGCTTCGGCCACGCGCGACGGCAGATGCACGTTGCGCATGTTCCAGCCGCTGGCGATCTGGCCGTTGGCGTCCACGCCGGCAATCACGTAGTCGGTCCAGGGGTCGGCGCTGTCGTAGCCGTGGCGGCGCAGAAAGGCCGGGTAGCCGCTTTCCTGGCCGGGGGTGTGGTGGCCATCGTAGCGGTCCAGTTCCGTGAAGCCGCCCCGGCTGAGCAGCACGCCCAGCTCGGACGCGCCGTCGATGGCCAGCCGTTCCATGCCAGCCTTGTCGGGAATGATGTGGGTCTTGCCGGCCAGGGCCAGCTCGCGTCCCTGCCCCGCCAGGTACTCGCCCAGCGTGATCTCGTTGACCGACAGCGGCACGCGGTTCCACGTAGCCCCGTGGCGCGACGGATAGCGGCCCGTGTAGTAGCTCATGCGCGACGGACCACACACACCCGAGTTCACGAAGGCGCGATCAAAGCGCACGCCGCGCGCCGCCAGCGCATCCAGGCTGGGGGTTTGCAAATAGGGATGGCCATAGCAGCTAAGGTGATCCGCCCGCAACTGGTCGGCCATGATGAACAACACATTCTGCACCGTGCTCATTGCCGCCCCTATTGCGTGGCCGTGAAGCCGGAGTCGCGCACCACCGGTTCCCATTGCTTGCGGTAGGCATCCAGTGCGCCGGCGGTACCCGCCGCGTCCTGCGATACCGGTTCCAGGAACACGGCGCGCACGGCTTCTTCCATGGTGGGTTCGCGCAGGATGGCGGCAATGTCCGCGCCCAGTCGATCCACCTTGGCCTTGGGCATGGCGGCGGGCGCGAAGAAGGCGTTCCAACCGTCGGCGGCCAGGTCCACGCCGCTTTCCTTGAAGGTGGGCACGTCTTGCAGATCCGCGTCGCGCGTGTCGCCGGACGTGGCAAGAATGCGGATCTTGCCGGCGCGGTGCTGCGGCAGCAGGGTGTCCAGCGTGTCGATGCCTTGCGGCAGGATGCCGCCGATCAGTTCCGATATCAACGGCGCGGACCCGCGATAGCCGATCACTTCGGGTTCCTGCTTGATCTCGCGGCCCAGCATCAGCGCGAAGAAGTGCGGCAGGCTGCCGGTGGCCGGCACGCCCACCGTGAATTGCTTGGGGTTGGCGCGCAACCACTCGCGCAGGGCTGGGACGTCCTTGATGGGCGAGCTGGCCGGCACGGCCAGGGCAAACTTGTAGCGGCTGACCAGCGACACCGGCGTGAAGTCGCGCTTGGCGTCATACCCGGGTTGGGCATAGACCAGCGGCGCCACGACCATGACCGCGGGGTTGGCCAGCATCAGCACGTTCTGCCCAGCCGGCGCCGCATGCAGCGCCTGGGCCGCGATGCGTCCGCCTGCCCCGGTTTTGTTTTCAACCACCACGGGCACGCCCACGCGGTCCTTCAAGCGGTCGGCAACCAGCCGCGCAATGCGGTCGGAACTGCCGCCTGGCGGATAGCCCACCACCAGCGTCAAGGTGCCGTCCAGCGGCGCCTGCTGCGCACAGGCCAGCGAGGCCCCTCCGGCCATGGCCGTGGCCACGATGGCTTTTGCTATCCATCCCTTGGTCCATTGATGCATCGTCTTCTCCTGGGGACAGTGGCCTGCTGTCGGTTATGGTTCTTTCTGCCTGGCCCAATCCAAATAAGCAGAAACAATTTAGCAACGCAGCCGTTGCTTGATCTAATCCAGGACTTTCAATAACGATATGCAGCACGCACCGCGCAGCACGCGGCCCGCGCCGCGGCAAGGAGGAGACGCCATGCCAATCCACCCGACATCCGGTCTGCCGCCGTCAGGCCGGCCCGAATCCGGTCAGCCCCCAGGCCAGCCCCCATCGGACCCGCCGCCCCACCTGGCCGACATGCTGATGTACCGGCTGTACCAGGCGTGGTCGCAGTCCAACCCGGTTTTCGTGCGGCTGTGTGAAGGCCGTTTCGGCATCACGCGCCGCGAATGGCGCATTCTGGCCTGCGCTATCGAAGGCGGCATCATGAGTTCGGCCGAGCTGGCCGCTGCCGCCAAGCTGGATCTTGCCCGCACGTCGCGCACGCTGGGCGCGCTGTGCGAAAAAGGCTGGCTGCGCCGCTTGCACGACAGCACCGACCGCCGCGTCGTGCGGGTCGAAGCCACGGCCGAGGGGCTGGCCCGCTACCGGGCGCTGCTGCCCGAGGTCTTGCGCTTGAACGAACTGCTGGTGCAGGACTTGAGCGATGCCGAAGTCGCCCTGCTGCGCGACTTTCTGGGCCGCATCGAGCAGCGCGGGCGGCGCATGGCCGAAGACAACATCGTGGCGGACAAGGCCAGCCGCCGCGAGGGCGGGACCCGGCGCGCGCAGTATGCCTGAGCCGGGTGTCGCGCCGGACCAACAATGCGGCGGGGTCAGCGCTGCCTGAGCACCCATCGCCAAGCCACTGAAAGAAAAGGCTTTTACAGAGACGAAGGCGTCGGCCGGCACGATTTGCAGGCCTTTTTTACATCTGGGACAGAGCGCGCGGCTAGGCGCGCCAGCACGGCTCAATTAATAATAATTATCGTTGCCATTCCTATATGTAATCAGCGGCCATCGCGCCCGCAGGGGACCTCACTTGAAACGCCATCCGACCCGGGCCGCCCGCCGTGCGCGCCAGCAGACCCTATTGCCCGCCGCCGCGCTCGCCGCCTGCCTGGGCGCCACCGCCCACGCCCAAACCACCACCGCCCCCACCGCCGGCCCCACCACCGTACTGCCCGCCGTGCAAGTGACGGGCACGGCCGAAACCGCCACCAGCCCGGTGACCGGCTACGTGGCCAAGCGCAGCGCTACCGGCACCAAGACCGATACCCCCCTGTCTGAAACGCCGCAGGCCATCACCGTAATCCCGCGCGATCAGATCGTCGACCAGGGCGCCCAGAACGTGCAGGACGCCATGAACTACGCGGCCGGGGTGCGGCCCAATGCGTACGGCGTGGACAACCGCGCCGACTATGTCCGGATTCGCGGCACGGAGCCGGCGCAATACCTGGACGGCCTGCGCCAGTTCTTCAATTCAAACAACCCGCGCACCGAGGTCTATGGCCTGGAGCGCGTGGAGGTGCTGCGCGGCCCCTCGTCCATGCTGTACGGACAGGGCAGCACGGGCGGCATCGTCAACCTGGTCAGCAAGCGTCCGCAAGCCGAAGCGCAACGCGAGATCGGCGTGGTGCTGGGCAATGACAACCGCCGCGAGATCCATACGGACCTGACCGGCCCGGTGACGGAAGACGGCCAATGGCTGTACCGCGTGGTGGCCGTAGGCCGCGACAGCGACACTCAGGTGCAGTACGCGCCGGACGACCGCCTGATGCTGGCCCCGTCGCTCACATGGCAGCCCAGCGCCGCCACGTCGTTGACCTTGCAGGCGCTGTGGCAGAAGGACAAGGCTGGCACCACGCAGTCATTCCTGCCCTGGGGCGGGTCGGTACAAGAGAACCCGAACGGCCGCATCCCCACCCGCCGCTTCGTCAGCGAGCCGGGATGGGACGCCTACGACACCGAGCAATTCAGCGTGGGCTGGCTGTTTGAACACCAGTTCAACGACACCTGGAAATTCCGCCAGAACTTCCGCAACACGGTCAGCCGCGTCGACTACCAATCGCTGTACCCGAACGTGTACGGCGCGCGCCGGGGCGATTCCTACATCGACGCCGACCAGACCACCACCGACCGCTACTTCTACGTCAACAAGCCGCGCATGCGCACGCTGCTGGCCGACCAGAACATCGAGGGCAAGCTCAACTGGGGCCGCACCGAGCACACCGTCATCCTGGGCATGGACTATTCGCACTACCGCGAAACCAGCCAGACGGCCTCTGGCCTGGGCGCGCCGCTGAACCTGTACCACCCCGTCTACGGCAACCGGCCCGAATATGAACTGTCGGACACGCCCAAGCAAAAGCAGCAGCAACTGGGCTTCTACGCGCAAGACCAGATCAAGTTCGACCAGAACTGGATCTTCCTGGCGGGCATCCGCCGCGACCGCGCCGACAACCGCATCGACGGCCAGGACAAGGAAACCGACTACGCCACCACCAAGCGCTTCGGTCTGATGTACGCGGCCGACAACGGCTGGTCGCCGTACCTGAGCTACAGCGAATCGTTCACGCCGATTGCCGGGTCGAACTTCTACAACGAACGCTACAAGCCCATGCGCGGCAAACAGGTCGAGGCCGGCATCAAGTACATGCCCCGCGACGCCGACATGGAGTTCACCGCCGCCGCCTACGACCTGCGCGAAAAGAACCGCCAGACCAACGACCCCGAGAACCCCAACAACCAGCTCCAGGCCGGCAAGACGCGCACGCGCGGCGTTGAATTGGAATTGCGTGGCCGCGTCACCAAGAACGTGGACGTGATCGCCAACTACATCTACACCGATGTCGACCCGCAACTGGAAGGTTTGCCCAAGCACATGGCGTCGTTATGGAGCAAGTACCGCTTTGCGCTGGCCGGCCAGCCCGGCTTCGCGGTGGGCGCGGGCGTGCGCTACCTGACGGCCTTCCGCGACGGCGGCGCGCCTGAAACGCCCGCCGTCACGCTGTTCGACGCCATGGTCAGCTACGACAATGGCCCGTGGCGTTATGCCTTGAACGTCAACAACATCGCCGACCGCACCTATGAAGTGGTCTGCCTGGACCGTGGCGACTGCTTCTACGGCGCGCGCCGCACGGTCATGCTGAGCGGGGCGTACCGCTTCTGATCCAACGCGGCGCGGGCCGCCGCCCTTCTGCCCCCTTATATCGGCCCTCCAGGACGAAAAACCTGTACGTACAGGCAGTACGTACAGGTGTACACTAGCGGTTTTTCAACCCCCACTGACAGACGCGTCCACGAACGTCTGCAATCCACCAGAACCGTCCTGGAGACTTACGCAAGTGTCGACCACCGCTTCTTCCCGTTCGCCATTTTTTGGCACCATGCAGAAAATCCCTGGTGGATTGATGCTCGTGCCGCTGATCCTGGGTTCCCTGATCGGCACCTTCGCCCCTGATGCGCTCGCCATCGGCGGCTTTACCACCGCTCTCTTCAAGAACAGCGCCCTGCCGCTGATCGCCCTGCTGATCTTCGCGACCGGCACGCAAGTCAACGCCCGCACCGGCGGCCCCATCCTGGCGACCGCCGGCACCCTGCTGCTGATGAAGACGCTGGTGCCCGCCACGCTGATCATCATCCTGGGCAGCTATGTGGGCCTGGACGGCGTGATGGGCGTGTCGATCCTGGCCTTGCTGGCCGCGTTCGACAACAGCAACGGCGGCCTGTGGCTGGCTTACACCGGCCAATACGGTGATGCCCGCGACCGCGGCGCCTACGTCGCCAGCGCGGTCAACGACGGCCCCTTCTTCAGCCTGCTGTTCCTGGGCGCCTCGGGCCTGGCCGATATTCCGATGATTGCCCTGGTGGCGGCGCTGGTGCCGTTCCTGCTGGGCGTGGTGGTCGGCAACCTGGACCCGAAGTGGCGCGACGTGCTCAAGCCCGTGCCCAACATCGTGATCCCGTTCTTCGCCTTTGCGCTGGGCACCGGCATCAACCTGGGCGCGGTCGTCAGCGGCGGCATGAGCGGCCTGATCCTGGGCCTGATCATCAGCCCCATCACCGGCGGCCTGGTCTACCTGGGCTATCGCATGATTCTGCGCCGTGGTGGCAAGAGCGGCCTGGGCTTCGCGGCCGGCACGACCGCCGGCAACGCCATCGCCACGCCCGCCGTGGTCGCGGCGGCCGACCCCAACTTCCAGCAATACGTGTCGACCGCCACCGCGCAGGTTGCCGCCTGCGTGCTGATCAGCTCGATCCTGGCGCCGATGCTGGCCTCGTACTTCCTCAAGCGTGCCGGTGAACTCAAGTCCGAAGACGCCGACGCGGACAGCAGCGCCGCGCCGACGTTGGCCAGCGCGCGCGGAGAGGCGCTTTGAGGCCCACCATCGCCATCGTCGCCGATGACCTGACCGGTTCCGGCGATACCGCGGTGCAGTTTGTGCGCGCCGGCTGGACCACGCACCTGTCCATCGGCGGCGCCGACGAGGCGCTGGCCGTGCCGGCCACGGCGGACGTCGAAGTGCTGGCGGTCACGACGCACAGCCGCGCGCTGCCCGCCGCCGACGCCGCCCGCGTCATTGAACAGAACGTGCGCCAACTGCGCGCGGCCGGCGTATCGCGCCTGTACAAGAAGGTGGACTCCACCTTGCGCGGCGCCTTCAAGGCCGAGATCGACGCCGCGCGCGATGCCTGGGGCCCGGACACGGTGGCGGTAATCTGCCCCGCGTTCCCCGCCACCGGCCGTACCGTGGAACAAGGCGTACTGCTGGTGAACGGCAAGCCGGTCACCGAGACGTCCGCGGCCACCGACCCGGTGACCCCGGTGACGGAAAGCCATATCCCCACCCTGCTGGGCTGCGCCCATGTAGCAGCGCAAGACGGCGACACGCCCGACACGCTTGCCGCGCGCATCCGGCAGGCCGGCAACACGGTGGTGGTTGACGCCACCACCGACGCCGACCTGGAACGCCTGGCGCGCGCCATCGGCCTGCTGGGCGTACACGCCCTGCCCGTGGGCGCGGGCGGCCTGGCCGTGCCGCTGGCCCGCGTGTGGGCCGGCGCCGACCAGACCGCACCCGTCGTGGTCGTGGTGACGTCGCAGCACAGCGCGGCGCGCGCCCAAGCCGCCGCGCTGCAAGCCTCGGGCGCAGACACCTGGACGCCGTCGCTTGCCCAACTGGCCGACGACGCCGCCTGGCAGGCCTGGAGCCAGCCGCTGCTGCAGGCCCACGCCAAGGCGCCCGCCGAAGCGGGCACGGTGCTGCTGCTGGCGCCCGAAGGGCAACTGGAAGGACTGGATTCGGAAAAAGTTGCTGACCGCCTGGGTTGCCTGGCGGCGCAATTGATCGCCACCTCGCGCGCGGCCGGCGTGGTCGCCACGGGCGGCGACGGCGCGCGCAGCGTGCTGGTGGCGCTGAATGCCAGCGGTATCGCGCTGGTGGATGAAGTAATGGGTGGCGTGCCGCTAGGCACGCTGACCGGGGGCACGGCCGCGGGCCTGCCCGTGGTGACCAAGGCCGGCGGCTTTGGCACCGAAGACGTATTGGTTCGCGCCGTGCGCGCGATCCGCGACAGGAGATTCAAGCGATGACACAACCCCAACCGAACAAGCTGCCTTTGCTGGCCGTCACCCTGGGCGACGTGGCGGGCATCGGGCCGGAAATCACGGCCAAGATGTTGATGGGCCACGACGAACTGCGCCAAAAGGCCCGCCTTCTGGTGGTCGGCGATGTGGACGTCATGGTCAACGCCGTGCGCAACCTGGGCGGCGACCCCGCCATCGTGAAGAAGCTGGACCGCGCGGCCGACTGTTCCAACACGCCCGGCACGATTGAAGTGCTGCAAGCCGGCCCGTCGCTGGCCCACGTCAAGCTGGGTGAAATCAGCGCCGACGCGGGCGACGGTTCGGTGCGTTTCGTGACCACCGCCTGCGCCCTGGCGCGAGCCGGTGAAGTCGACGGCATCGTGACCGCGCCGCTGAACAAGGCCGCGATGCACGCCGCCGGCCACAAGTGGCCCGGCCACACCGAACTGCTGGCCCATGAAT
The DNA here is from genome assembly GCF_002812705.1 of Achromobacter spanius. Lineage (NCBI taxonomy): Bacteria > Pseudomonadati > Pseudomonadota > Betaproteobacteria > Burkholderiales > Alcaligenaceae > Achromobacter > Achromobacter spanius. The sequence goes on from NZ_CP025030.1 coordinate 5,309,348, forward strand.
TCGGCGTGAAGACCTTCTCGCTGGTGCTGTCGGCCGGCGACCTCTACATCTTCCACGCAACCACCCACGTGTCGCTGCGCCAGGCCATTGAAGACCTGACGCCCACGCGCATGCGCGCCGTGCTGCGCCTGGCGGGTTCGTTCGCCAAGGCGCTGGGCCGGGGCGACCAGCCCGTGGCCGTGTCGGGCCTGAACCCGCACGCCGGCGAAAACGGCATCTTTGGCAGCGAAGACGCCGACATCCTGGCCCCCGCCGTGGCCGAAGCCAATGCGGCCGGCATCCTGGCCGCCGGCCCCATCCCGGCCGACGCCCTGTTCCCGCAAGCCGTGCGCGGCAAGTGGCAATTCGTGATCGCCTGCTACCACGACCAGGGTCACGCGCCCTTCAAGGCCGTGTATGGCGATGACGGCGTCAACATCACGGTGGGCCTGCCCGTCGTGCGCGTGTCCGTGGATCACGGCACGGCGTTCGACATCGCGGGCAAGGGCATCGCGCGCGAAGACAGCCTGATCCTGGCCGCCGAGCGCGCCGCGCATCTGGCCCCGGGCTGGACGCATGTATGGGAAACTGCGCGGGCACAAACCGGAGGTTGATTTCCATGGCGCCCGCCACGCACGACGCATTGCCCATTCTTGATCGCTCAGGCGAGGTCCCGCTGCACGCCCAGGTGGCGACGCTGCTGCGGGGGTTCATCCGGTCGAACAAGCTTGCGGCGGGCGCCGTGCTGCCTAGCGAAGCTGCGCTGTGTGTACGCTTTGGCGTCGCGCGCAGCGTGGTGCGCCAGGCGCTTGCCGCGCTGGCCACCGAAGGGCTGATCCAACGCGAAAGCGGACGCCCCGCCACGGTGGCCGCGCAGCAGGAACACCGCCGTCTGGTGCAGCGGTCCACCGGCCTGTACGAGCAGTTCGCGCAGTCCGGCGTGGCCTTGCAGACGCGCGTGCTGGCCTTTGCGCGCGCCGAACCGCCCGCCGATGTGGCCGCGTTCTTCGGCACATCCAAATTGCTGATGCTCGAACGCTTGCGCCACGTGGCCGACGCGCCGCTGGCCTATGTGCGCACGTGGTTGCCCGTCGATGTGGTGCCCGGCCTGCGTGCCGAGGACCTGACCGACGCTTCCCTGCACGGCGTGTTGACGCGCCGCTTTGGCCTGCGCCCCGGCGCCGGCCGCAATCAGATCCGCGCGGTTGCCGCCGACGCCAAGCTGGCCAAGCTGCTCGACACCACAACCGGCACGCCCTTGCTGATGCTGCAAGGCCAGGGCATGGACCAGCACGACCGGCCGCTGGAGTGGTTCACCACCTGGCACCGCGCCGAACAATTGGTGTTCGACGTGGACGTCAGTAACGGCCATGAAAGCGTGCATCCGCGCTTGCAGGATGCGCCGGCTGAATCGGCCAAGGGCATTACGCCGCAAGGCCAGCACGATCCTCTGGCGCGGGCCCAGGCGCTGGTTGCCGAGCTGTCGGCAGAACTAGCCAGACTGCGCGGCCAGGCCTGACCGGCGCGCTACAGCAATCCACAGATCAGCGCCACGTGCGCGTCGCGTCGCGCCGACACATCGAAAGTTTCGTCCGCGCCCGTCAGCATGGCCATGACAATGGCGTGCACCACCGGCGAGAGCAACAGCTCGGGGTGGCTGGCCGCCACGCCTGCCTTGCACAAGCCCCTTTCACGCGCCAACACCAGCAGGTTTGCAATATCGGTTTGACAGGCGTTGACCGTCTCCTGGCGCCAGCGCCGCGCCAGGTGCGGCACGCGGGCGCTTTCGGCCAGCAGCAATCGCATGGTGGCGATCATGGCCGGGTTGGCCAGGCTGGCATACAAGTGGTCCACCAGGCGTTCCGCCAAATGCCGGACCGTCCGCGAGCCATCGACCATGGCACGCGCATCCAGGCGGGCCGGGGTCAGGTGCTGTTCCAGCAACGCCCGGAATACGTCTTCCTTGCTAGAAAAATGGGCGTATAGCCCGCCCTTGGACAGGCCCGCCCGGCGCGCGATGTCTTGCATGCGCGCCCCCTCGTAACCGGCCGCCGAGAATTCCTGTAGCGCGGCGTGCAGGATCTGCCCTACCCGCACCGCAGGAGGCAGCCGCTGGCGTTGCGTGCTCATTCTTGCCTCCTTGCCAATAGGCGCGTGGCGTGCAAGTCATGCCCCATCCTTCGGCTTCATTACAAACCGACCGGTCAGTCGTTAGCTTGACTTCAATCAATGAACCGCCGCCACGTGGCGGGCAGAATTGATTCCATGAAGGCGTCACGGTTACCGCCGTTGGACGTCAGCCTTCCATTTACAAGATGGAGAACGATGCATGACTCGCCATCCGCTTTCGGCATGGAACGCTGCCCGCCTGGCGCCGGCCGTCCTGGCCGTGCTGCTGGCGCAGGGTTGCGTGTCGATGGCTCCGCCGTACGAGCGCCCCGCCCTGCCGGTGGCCGCCACCTGGTCCACCCCGCCCCCGAACGAGACCGAAGCGGGGCTGAACGCCGCCCGCCTTGGTTGGCAAAGCTATTTTTCCGACCCCACTCTGCAAGGCCTGATCAACGAGGCGCTCGCGAACAATCGTGATTTGCGCCAGGCGCTACTACGTGTACAAGAAGCGCGTGCCCTGTACGGCATCCAGCGCGCGGACCAGTTTCCCACCATTGGCGTGCAGGCCGCGGGCAGCCGTTCGCGCACACCCGCGGACCTGAACCTGACGGGTCGGCCCATGGTGGCCAACCAATACCAGGCGGGAGTGGGCATGGCGACCTGGGAACTGGACTTCTGGGGTCGCGTGCACAGCTTGAACGACGCTGCGCTGGAAAACTACCTGGCATCCGAAGAAGCCGCGCGCGCCGTCACCTTGAGCCTGATCGCGCAGGTGGCGGACAGCTACCTGTCGCTCCGCGAACTGGACGAGCGCCTGGCGCTGACCCGCGAGACGATCGCATCGCGCGAGGAATCACTGCGCATTTTCCGCCGCCGCTACGAGGTCGGCTCGATCTCAAAGCTGGACCTGACCCAGGTGGAAACGCTGTGGCAGCAGGCCCGCGCGCTGGGCGCCGAACTGGAACAGGCCCGCGCCACGCAGGCGCACGCGCTGGAGCTGCTGGTGGGCAAGCCGTTGAACCTGCCGCCCGCGCGAGCCGGTCTGGATGACGAGGCCGTGATGAGCGACCTGCCCGCCGGCCTGCCGTCCGACCTGCTGACGCAACGCCCCGACATCGTCGCCGCCGAACACCAATTGCGCGCGGCCAACGCCAATATCGGGGCGGCGCGCGCCGCCTTCTTTCCCCGCATTACGTTGACCGGCGCCTTTGGCACCGCCAGCGCCGAACTCAATGGTCTGTTCGGCAGCGGCAGCGGGGCCTGGAACTTCGCGCCCAGCGTAGACCTGCCCATTTTCGACGCCGGACGACGCAGCGCCAACCTGGACTTGGCCGAGGTGCGCCGCGACCAGGCAGTCGCGAGCTACGAACAAACCATCCAGAGCGCGTTCAAGGACGTGTCCGATGCGCTGTCCGCCCGCCGCTGGTTGGCCGAACAGGTGCAGGTGCTGCGCGCCACCGTCGCCGCGCAAAGCGAACGCGCGCGGCTCGCCAAGCTGCGCTATGACCATGGCGCGTCGCCTTACCTGGAAGTGCTGGACGCACAACGTGACCTGCTGGCCGCGCAGCAGGCGTTGGTGCAGACGCGCCGCGCCCTCTTGTCGGCGCGCGTCGGGCTGTACGGCGCGCTGGGGGGAGGCTCGCAGGCCCCCGCCACGCCACGATAGATACCGGATCCGAACCATGAAGCTGCCTACTCGAAAACTGATTCCCATCCTGCTCGTGCTGGCCGTGGCCGCCGCCGCTTACACCGGGTGGCGCATGCTTGCCGACAACGGTCCGGGCGCAGGCTTCATCAGCGGCAATGGCCGCATCGAAGCGACGGAAATCGACGTCGCCACCAAACTGGCCGGCCGCGTACAGGAAGTGCTGGTAGCGGAAGGCGAATTCGTCGCCGCCGGCCAACCGCTCGCGCGCATGCAGATCAACACGCTGAACGCCCAGCGCGAGGAAGCGCGGGCCCAGCACCAGCAGGCCATCAACAACGCCGCCAGCGCCAGCGCCCAGATCGCCCAACGCGAAAGCGACAAGCTGGCGGCCGAGGCCTTCGTGGTGCAACGCGAAAGCGAACTGGATGCCGCCCGCAGACGCTTGGCGCGGTCGGAAGCCTTGTCCAAGGAAGGCGCTTCGTCCATCCAGGAATTGGACGATGACAGGGCCCGGGTCGCCAGCGCGCACGCCGCGGTGAATGCCGCGCGAGCCCAGGTGAACGCGGCGCAAGCCGCCATCCAGGCCGCGCGCGCCGCACAAGTGGGTGCGCAGTCCGCGGTGAACGCGGCGCTGGCCACCGTTGCACGCATCGAAGCCGACATTGCCGACAGCGAGCTGCGCGCGCCGCGCGCCGGCCGCGTGCAGTACCTGGTGGCCCAGGCCGGTGAAGTGCTCGGCGCCGGCGGCAAGGTTCTCAACATGGTCGATCTGGTCGATGTCTACATGACGTTCTTCCTACCGGAACAGGCGGCCGGCCGGGTAGCGTTGGGCCAGGACGTGCGCATCATCCTGGACGCCGCCCCGCAATATGTCATTCCGGCCAAGGTGTCGTTCGTGGCCAGCACCGCGCAGTTCACACCCAAAACCGTCGAAACCGCCTCCGAACGCCAGAAGCTGATGTTCCGCGTCAAGGCGCAGATCGACCCCAAGCTGCTGCAACAGCATTTGCAGCAGGTCAAGACCGGCGTGCCCGGCGTCGCCTGGCTGAAACTTGACAGAGACGCCACCTGGCCCGCCAGCCTGGAAGTCAGGGTGCCGTGATGCCCCCTCTCACAGCGGCCTCGCCCTGCGCGCCAGTGATCAAGCTGTCGGACGTTACGTTGCGGTACGGCAAGACATTGGCGCTGGACAAGATCACGCTGGGAATACCCGCCGGCCGCATGGTGGGCTTGATCGGCCCGGACGGCGTGGGCAAATCCAGCCTGCTGGCGCTGATTGCCGGCTCTCGCGCGGTACAGGCCGGCACGGTGTACGTGCTGGATGGCGACATGGCCAGCAAGCATCATCGCGACGCCGTCTGCCCGCGCATCGCCTACATGCCGCAGGGCTTGGGCAAGAACCTGTACCCCACCCTGTCGGTGGAAGAGAACCTGCAATTTTTCGGCCGCCTGTTCGGCCACGGCGAGGCCGAGCGCCGCCGCCGTATCGACAGCCTGACGGGCAGTACCGGCCTGGCCCCATTCCTGTCGCGTCCGGCCGGCAAGCTGTCCGGCGGCATGAAACAGAAGCTGGGCCTGTGCTGCGCGCTGATCCATGACCCTGACCTGCTGATCCTGGACGAACCGACCACCGGCGTTGATCCGCTGGCGCGTGCGCAGTTCTGGGACCTGATCAACGACATCCGGCGCGAACGCAGCGGCATGAGCGTCGTCGTCGCCACCGCCTACATGGACGAAGCGCAGCGCTTTGACTGGCTGATCGCCATGGACGACGGCCGGGTGCTGGCCACCGGCACGCCCGGCGAACTGCAACAGCGCACGCGCACCGACACGCTGGAAGCCGCCTTCATCGCCCTGTTGCCGGAAGAAAAGCGGCGCGGCCACAAGCCCGTCGAGATCACGCCATTGGCGCTGGACGACAACGCCCCCATTGCCATCGAGGCGCGCGACCTGACCATGCGGTTCGGCGATTTCGTGGCCGTGGACCACGTCAACTTTCGCATTCGCCAAGGCGAGATCTTTGGCTTTTTGGGGTCCAACGGCTGCGGCAAGTCCACCACCATGAAGATGCTGACCGGCCTGCTGCCGGCCAGCGAAGGCCAGGCCTGGCTGTTCGGCAACGAGGTCGATCCCCGCAATATCGATACGCGGCGCCGGGTGGGCTATATGTCGCAGGCGTTTTCGCTGTATGGCGAGCTGACCGTGCGCCAGAACCTGGTGCTGCACGCCCGTTTGTTCCATGTGCCCACGGCCGAGATTGCTTCCCGCGTCGACGAGATGGTGGCGCGCTTTGACCTGACCGATGCGCTGGACGAACTGCCCGAGAAGCTGCCGATGGGCGTGCGCCAGCGCCTGTCGCTGGCGGTGGCCATGGTGCACAAGCCGGAGCTGCTGATTCTGGACGAACCGACCTCGGGCGTGGACCCGGTGGCTCGCGACAATTTCTGGCGCCTTCTGATTTCGCTGGCGCGGCAGGACCAGGTCACGATCTTCATTTCCACCCACTTCATGAACGAGGCGCAGCGCTGCGACCGGATGTCGCTGATGCACGCGGGCAAGGTGCTGGTCAGTGCCTCGCCAAACGAAATCATGCGCATGCGGGGCGCCAGAACGCTGGAAGAGGCCTTCATCGCCTACCTGATCGACGCGGGCGCCGGCACGCCGCCGGCCCCCTTGCCCGCCCGGAAAGCGCAAGACGCAGACGCGCCCCGGCTGAACAAGACCGCCATGCCCGACCACGCGCCGGCCCGAGGGCCTCGTGGCTTCAACCTGCAACGGATGATCAGCTACCTGTGGCGCGAATCGCTGGAATTGCGTCGTGACCCGGTGCGCGCCACGCTGGCGCTAGCCGGCTCGCTTCTGCTGATGTTCGTCATCGGCTTTGGCATCAGCCTGGATGTGGAAGACCTGCGCTACGCCGTCATGGACCGAGACCAGACCAGCCTGAGCCAGAACTACGCCTTGAACCTGGCCGGCTCGCGCTACTTCCTCGAGCAGCCCCCCATTGCCGACTACCAGGACATGGACGCCCGCATGCGCAGCGGCGAACTATCCTTGGCCATCGAAATCCCGCAGGGGTTCGCACGCGACGCCGAACGCGGGCGCAGTGCACAGATCGGCATCTGGATCGACGGCGCCATGCCGCAACGCGCCGAGACCATACGCGGCTATGTGCAAGGCATGCACCAGGGCTGGTTGCAACAGCAGGCGCGTGAACGGTTGGGCAACGCAGCCACGCAGCAGATCAGCATCGAAACGCGCTTTCGCTACAACCCCGACGTGCGCAGCCTGCCCGCCATGGTGCCGGCCGTGATTCCGCTGTTGCTGTTGATGATGCCGGCAATGCTGACGGCGCTGGCCGTCGTGCGGGAAAAGGAACTGGGCTCGATCATCAATCTGTACGTCACACCGGTCACGCGACTGGAATTCCTGTTGGGCAAGCAGGCGCCTTACGTCACGCTGGCGATGTTGAACTTCCTGTTGATGACGCTGCTGGCGGTGACCGTGTTCGGCGTGCCCATCACCGGTAGCTTCGCCACGCTGCTGGCCGCGGCGCTGATCTACAACGTGGTGGCAACCGCCATCGGATTGCTGGCGTCGACGTTCACGCGCAGCCAGATCGCGGCGCTGTTCTTCACCATGATCGGCACGCTGGTGCCGGCGGTACAGTTCGCCGGGCTGCTCAACCCCGTGTCGTCGCTGGAAGGCATGGGCCGGCTGATCGGGGAAATTTATCCGGCCACCCACATGTTGACCATCAGCCGTGGCGTGTTCAGCAAAGCGCTGGACTTCTCCAGCTTGTGGGATTCGTTCTGGCCCCTGCTTGTGGCGATACCCGTGATCCTGGGCGCGTCGGTGCTGCTTTTGAAAAAGCAGGAGACCTGACCATGCCGCGACACCTGTCCAATATCTACCGGCTGGGCGTGAAAGAGCTTTGGAGCCTGGCGCGCGACCCCATGATGCTGGCGTTGATCTTCATTTCGTTCACCCTGATGATCTACACGGCGGCCACGGCGGTGCCTGAATCCCTGCACAACGCCGCCATCGCCGTGGTGGACGAAGACGTCTCGCCGCTATCCGCGCGCATCGCCTCGGCGTTCTACCCGCCGCATTTCACCCGGCCGCAGATGGTCACGGCAGCCGAAGCCGACGTCGGCATGGATGCCGGGCGCTACACATTTTCCGTCAACATCCCACCGAATTTCCAGCGCGACGTGCTGGCCGGCAAGCCCGCGCAGATCCAACTGAACGTGGATGCGACTCGCATGAGTCAGGCGTTCACGGGCAGCAACTACATCCAGCAGATCGTCAGCGACGAGATCAACGAATTCGTCCGGCGTTACCGCAAGCCGACTGAACTGCCGGTGGAGCTTGCGGTGCGCATGCGGTTCAACCCCAATCTGACGCAGACGTGGTTCGGCAGCCTGATGGAGATCATCAACAACGTCACCATGTTGTCCATCATCCTGACCGGAGCGGCCCTGATCCGCGAGCGGGAACATGGCACCATCGAGCACCTGCTTGTCATGCCGGTCACGCCCACCGAGATCATGGTGGCGAAAGTGTGGTCGATGGGCCTGGTGGTGCTGGTGGCCGCCGGCCTGTCGCTGACGTTCGTGGTGCGTGGCCTGCTGCACGTGCCCATTGAAGGGTCGGTGGCGCTGTTCCTGGCGGGCGTGGCGCTGCACCTGTTCGCCACCACCTCCATGGGCATCTTCATGGCGACGCTGGCGCGCAGCATGCCGCAGTTCGGCATGCTGCTGGTGCTGGTGCTGTTGCCGTTGCAGATGCTGTCCGGTGGCACGACGCCGCGCGAAAGCATGCCCCAGTTCGTACAGGACATCATGCTGGCCGCCCCCACCACGCACTTCGTGGAGCTGGGCCAGGCCATCCTGTTTCGCGGCGCGGGGCTCAGCGTCGTCTGGCAGCCCTTCCTGGCGTTGGCGCTGATCGGCGGCGTCTTGTTCGCCTTCTCGTTGAAGCGCTTTCGCAAGACCCTCAGCCAGATGGCGTGACGCCCGTGCCGCCGCCACTATCGCCTCGGCCACTTCGCTACCAACCCGCATCTGGCCCAAGCTACTTCGAGCAGATGGTTTCCGCCTGCTCGGCCTTGCGCGACGCCAGCCCGGAGAGCGCCTTGCGGTCCACCTTGCCCACCGCGTTTTCCGGCAGCCGTTCCACCCAGAACACGTCGCGCGGCACATAGATGCGGCCCAGCCGCGACAACACATCGGCTTGCAGCGCCGCGGCCTCTTTGACGCCGGGTGTCGCATCCCCCTGGGGCTGCACGAAGATCACCGGCACTTCGCCCAGGTCATCATCCGGCGCGCCCACCACGCAGCACGCGGCAACGAAAGGCAGCCCCGTCACCACGCCTTCAATCAAGGCAGGTGAAATGTTCTCGCCGCCACGAATGATCACGTCCTTGATGCGGCCCGTGATGCTCAGGTAGCCGGCATCGTCGAAGCGCCCCAGGTCGCCGGTGCGCAACAAGGTCAGCGCGCCATCGTCGCCATTGTCCACGCCCAGATAACCCAGCATCAGGCTGTCGCCCGCGATGCAGATTTCACCTTCGCCGCCCGGTGCGGCCAGGGATCCGTCCGGCAGCCGCAGCGTGACGCTTTGCCCAGCCAGCACGGTGCCGACAGACCCCACGCGCCGCGCACCGGGCGGGTTCATGGTGGACGTGCAGGTGGCTTCAGACAGACCGTAGGACACCACCAGCGGGCAGCCCAGGAACGCTTCAATGCGCCGATGCAGCGCTTCGGTGATGGGCGCCGATCCGCAGCGCGCAAAGCGCAGGCCCGCCAGGCTGGCCGCGTCGAACTCCAGTTCCAGCATGCGGGCGTACATGGTGGGCACGCCCGTGATGATGGTGGGGCGAAACGCGCGCAACAGCCCCGGCATGTCGTCGGCGCGAAAGCGGCCGGCCAGCGCCACGCTGGCGCCCGCCAGCAGCGGCGCGAAGATCTGGTTGTTCAGTGCGTTGGTGTGATGCAGCGGCATCACGTGCAGCAGCCGGTCGTCGGGAGTCAGGCCGGTATGCGCCAACACGCCGCGCGCGTTGTTCGCCAGGCCTCGGTGGCTTAACAGCACGCCCTTGGGGTTGCCGGTGCTGCCGGAGGTGAACAGCAACAAGCCCGGGGCGTCAGGCGAAATATCGGTGGCGTGATCGAGCGTTGGCGCATTGTCCGCATTGTTCGCTTGGGCGGCATTGGCGACATTCGCCGCCGCCAGCACTCGCGACGGGGCCAGGCCACTGGCCGCCGCGGTCGCCGTGTTGGCCTCGTCGTGCACCAGCCACGTCAAACCCACCGCCGCCACTCGCCGCGCCGTTTCCTCGACCGACAGCCGGGGCTCCAGCGGGCAGGGGCACGCCCCCGCCGCCATCACGCCCAGTATCGTCAACACTTGATCCAGCGACCGCTCCATGGCCACCGCCACATAGCTGCCCGGCGCGACCTCGGCCGCGCGCAAGCCACCCGCAATGCGCGCAACGCGGCCGTGCAGGTCGGCATACGTCAAGGTGGTGTCGGGGGTGACAATAGCGGGGCGCGTGGCCCATGCAGGCTGGCTCCAGGCGCGCGCAAAGGCCGCCACCAAGGTGGGTTCGGAAAGCGTCATGACGGCCCCCCTAGCGCAGCGCGACGGCGGCGTCGCGTTCGAATTGGCCGTCCGCGTCCAGCTCTCGCAACGCGCGCGCTTCCTGCTCGGTCGGCGGCGCGGTGGGTTCGGCGCCGGTCGCGTCGAATTCAAAGCCGGTGCGCTCGCGCACTTCCGACAAGCTGGACTCCGGATGCCACGATTGCAGCGCCAGCCGCCCGTCGCGCTTGATGAACACGGCGATGGGCGTCACCACCCCATGAAAGCCGCCCCACGACGTCATGAAATCCAGCTTCGATACGAAGGTGCGGCGCGAATGCTCGGTGCGCCACGTGCAGGCGCGCTTGGCCGTGGGCAGCATCACCGCACCGCCTCCGCCGCCAGGCAACCGCACCTTGGGTTCATGCCAGTCGCCAATGCAGGAATTGTTGGCGCAGCCCGCGCCATCGATCTGCGCCGCGCCCAGGAAGGTCAGGTCCATGCGGCCGCGCGTGCACAGGTCGTAGAAGTCTTCGTTCGAGAAAATCGACGCGGTGTGTTCGGCCAGTACCGGGTCTGAACTGGAAATGGGAATCTGCGAGGGACGCGGGTTCACGCCGCCCGCCACGTTGATGTAGACGAAGTCCCAGTCGTAGGCGCGCTTGGCCAACAGGCAGGCCAGCATCGGCATGGTGGAATTGACGCCGCTGAAGGTGATTTCATCGGGGCGGATGAAGCGCGCCAGATTCGTCACGATGTAGGAAAAGCCCGACCATTGTTCAGCCATGATTGCCCCCTTGCACTTCGGGCGCGGCGGCCAGGTGCGCTTGTAGATCGCTGTTCTTGTCCATGTAGGCCTCTACGGCCGGATAGTCGATGGCGTAGTCGGGCCAGCACGATCCCGGCCAGGCGCTGCCCGGCGCCACCGCGTAGGCCTGCACCATGAAGTACGGCACCAGCGTGGATTCCGGCTGCGCTTCGAATACCGCGCTGTCGACGACCTTCTCGGCCACCACCAGCACGCTGCCCGCCGCGCGCGACATGATGCGGTCCCAATGCGCCGTGCCATGCACGCGCACATTGCCCAGCGCATCCACTTCAGACGCCTGGATCACCGCGAAGTCGGGGCGGATGGCGGGCACCACATAGGTTTTCTGGCCGCTGCCGTAGGGGTCGTCCAGGCAGGCCCAGCCGTTCAGCTCCGGCAGGCCGCTGCCATGCAGCCCGCCGCAAGGCTGGAACGGCACGCCAAAGGCCGCCGCCCGCAAGCCGGCCGTGAGGCTGGCGCAGGCGTGTTCTTCCAGTTCGATCTCGCGGTGTTCCACGGCGCGGCGATACCACGGCGCCAGGCCGAAGTTGCCTTCCATGGCGACGATGCCCGCGCGCACGCGGCGCAGCACGCCCGCGCGGCAGAGGATGTCCACGTCGTATCCCGGCGACTGCTTGACCAGTTCCAGGTCGCGCTTGCCTTGCCGGATCAGTTCGCGCACGAACGCGAACGGCCCACGGTGCAGAAAGCTGCCGCCCAGCGCGATGGACGCGCCATTGGGCACCAGCGCGGCCAGTTCGGCCACCGTGCACTGCTTGTTGGGTTGATTGAAGCCTGAAGCCATTGTCTTCCTCCTGCTGGTTCTTGTGCCGTTAGCGCGCTTGCAGATACGCGGCCACGCGGTCCTTCAAGCCGGGCGCCGCCGCCGAACGCACCAGGCGCGCCAAGTCGGCGTCGGGCGTTTCCTGCGACAGCGCGGCGTAGAGCTGAATGCGGCTGGCGTCCGTCAATGCCTGCGCCGTGTCCCACGCCTGCTGTTCGATGTCGGGCCATTCCTGCGCCACGGCAAGCCGGGTCGCAAAGCCGTCGCGCAAAGCTTCTTCCGCGCTGAACGTGGCAGCCTGCTCCAGCACCACGCGGGCACGCTCGGCACCCACCAGCGCGGCAAAGCGGCGCGTGCCCAGCACCAGACCGAACTTCAGGCCCGGCATGCGGAACGTGGCGTCCGGCGCGCTGATGCGCCATTTGCAGGCACCGAATACATCCACACCCGCGCCGAAGTTGCGGCCATGCGCCAGCGCCACGGTCAGGCACGGCGACGCCGCCAGGCGTTGCAGCAGGGTCTCGATACGCACAAAGCGCAGCAGCAGGTCGCCCTCGCTTTGCGACTGCCAGTCCCCAAAGTCAAAGCCCGCGCTGAAGTTCTTGCCTTCGCCCTTCAGCACGATCAGCTTGGCGCCCTGCGCCTCGGCTTCGTCCAGCGCGGCGATCAGCGCGTCCACCAATTCGGCGGACAGCGCGTTCATCTTGTCGGCGCGCGTCAGCGTCAGCACATGCCGCGCACCCTGTTTGTCGATACGCAGCACGCTCATGCCACTGCTCCCTTCATGGCCGCGCGCAAGGCGCCCAGCACTTCGTCGTTGTGCTCGCCCAGCGCGGGCGGACGCAGGCGCAGCGCCGTGGTCTGGCCGTCAAAGCGCACCGGCAAACCGAAGGTGCGCGTCTGCACGCCGTTGGGCAGTTCAACCGGCTGCACCCAACCCATGTGTTCCACCTGCGGGTCGGCCAGCACTTCGGAATAGGTGTTGATTGGTGCGCAAGGCACGCCCGCGGCACGGAAGCGCGACAGCCAGGTCTGCGCATCCTCGTTAGCGAAGATGGCTTCCAGGATCTCGCGCAAGGCGGTCTGGTTGCGGGCGCGGGCGCTGGTGTCGGTAAAGCGCGGGTCGGCCAGCAGGTCATCGCGCCCGACGGTGGCGCATACGCTTTTCCACAATGCCTGGTTGCCGGCGGCCATGCCGAAATAACCGCCCTGGCAACGGAACGCCTGATACGGCGCGTTGCGCGGGTGGGCCGAGCCCAGCTTCACGGGGTCTTTGCCGCTGCCGAAGAATTCCGACGTCTGCAAGGCGGCAATGCCCAGCGTCGCGCCCAGCATCGGCACATCAATGTGCGTGCCCTGCCCGCTGGCCTGGGCCGCGCGCAAGGCCGAAGCGATGGCGAAGGCGCCATACAGGCCGGCCGAAAAATCCGCCACCGGCACGCCGCATTTCACGGGTTCGCCGCCGGCTTCACCGGTGACGCTCATGATGCCGCTCATGGCCTGGATGGTCAGGTCGAAACCGCCTTCCTGTGAACGCGGGCCCGACTGCCCGTAGGCCGAAATCGAGCAATAGACAAGTTTGGGATTGGCCTCGCGCAGTTGCGCATACCCCAGTCCCAGCCGATCCATCACGCCCGGCCGATTGTTTTCGATCAGCACGTCGACGGTCTGCGCCAATTCGCGCGCCAGGGCCAGGTCTTCTGGGTTTTTCAGGTTCAGCGTCACCGACTTCTTGTTGCGGTTCAAGGACGCGAAGTTCTCGCTGTAGCCGTCAGAAATGGGCGGCCAGCTACGCAGCGTATCGCCGCCCTCGGGGTTTTCGACCTTGATGACGTCGGCGCCCATATCCGCCAACAACATGCCGCAAAACGGTCCCGCCGCGACGTTGCAAATTTCCAGCACGGTAATGCCGGCCAGTGCCGAACTGGGTGTCATGTCTGACCTCTCATTATGAAAATTCAATATTTGGGATAAGCAAATCAGTATAAGTGCGCCGCTTTCCAGATGGCATCATGCCAGGCAATCCGCGCCACCTTCTCGGTGGTTCCTAGTGCAATCCCTAGGTCTCGCGCTTAATTGTTGACCAGCATATCACCCTGTGGAATTCTACGTAAACCATTTATTGAAATGCGAATCCTATATTTTAGGATTTATAAAAACGAGCCGCGGCGCATCCCGCGCAAGACGGTCCGGCACACCAAGGAGACATACATGAAGCAAACGTGGCGCATTGCCCTGGCGGGCGCGGTCCTGGCGCTGGCCGCCGGACCCGCCCTGGCCCAGACCTGGCCGGCCAAACCCATCCGCATGGTCGTGCCCTTCCCACCCGGCGGCGCCACCGATGCCGCGGCCCGCATCTATGCGCAACACCTGGGAGACTTCCTGGGGCAAGGCGTGGTGGTGGAAAACAAGGCGGGCGCGGGCGGTGAGATCGGCGCCGAGTACGTCGCCAAATCCGCCCCCGACGGCTACACCCTGTTAATGGGCGCGGTGGGCAGCCATGCCATCCACGCGGCTATGCCCGACAAGCCCGGCTACGACTTCGCCACCGCCTTCGTGGGCGTGTCCATGGCCACCAGCATGCCGATGGCGGTGGCCGTCAACAGCAAGGTGCCCGCCAACAACGTGCAGGAATTGATTGCGCTGGCCAAGAGCAAGCCCGGCACCATCACCTTTGGTTCGGCCGGGCCGGGCACCTCGCAGCACATGGCCGGCGAACTGTTCCAGGTGGTGACCGGCACCCGGCTCATGCATGTGCCGTATCGCGGCAGCGGTCCGGCCATCACCGATTTGCTGGGCGGCCAGATCGACATGGTCATCGAAACCCTGCCCGCGCTGTTGCCGCAAGTGGCCAGCGGCAAGATCCGCTTGTTGGGCGTGACCACCGCCAAGCGCGCCACGGCCTTGCCCGACCTGCCCACCTTGATGGAGCAAGGCGTGAAAGACTATTCCGTCGCCACCGCCTATGCGCTGCTGGCGCCCGCCGGCACACCGCCCGCCGTGGTGGACAAGCTGTCGGCCGGCATGCAGAAGGCCGCGGCCATGGAATCCGTGCAGCAAGCGGCGTTGAAACTGGGCGCCGATGCGGTGGCCACGTCCCCAGAAGACACCAGCCGCGTGCTGAAGCGAGAAGTGGCCCGCTGGGCCGACGTGGTGCGCCTGTCGTCCGCCAAATGAAGCCCCTTGACGCCTCTTCAGGTTCGATCGCCACCGACGTGGCGATCGTGGGCGGCGGCTCGGTCGCCGTCAGCTTCCTGTACCAGTTGCTGCTGTCGTGGCAGGCAGACAGCGCGGCGCGCCCCCTGGCCATCACCGTGTTCGAACCGCAAGCGGTGTGCGGCCCGGGCGGCGCGTATCAGGAAGACCTGCCCAGCAACTTGCTCAACATTCCCGCCGGCAACATGTCGGCGCGCGCGGACCAGCGCATGGACTTTGTCGACTGGCTGCGTACGCAGGATGCTGCGTGGTTGCGGGGGTATGGCGTGGAGGCCATCGCGCCGTCGGACTTTCTTCCGCGCCCCTTGTTCGGTGCCTACATGCGCGCCGTGTACGAGCGTTGCCGCGAGCTGGCGCTGGCGCAAGGCGTGGCGCTTGCCCAGGTGCAACGCCGCGTGCAGCGCGTGTCGCCATTGGCTGACGGCAGCGTGCGGATCGAGGCCGAGGGCAACGCACCGTGCCTGGCGCGCTACGCCGTGCTGTGCAACGGCAATCTGCCGTCGCAGGCGTTCCCGGCCTTGCAAGGTGCGCCCGGCTACTTCAATAGCCCGTATCCCGTTGCCGACCTGGCGCGGGAGATTCCGCCGGACGCCTCCGTGTGCATCGTCGGCACCAGCCTGAGCGCGGTGGACGCGGTGGCCGCCTTGCAGCAATCGGGCCATCGCGGCCCCCTGCTTTGTGTGTCGCGCAACGGCCGCCTGCCCTCGGTACGCAGCCCGCACAACCAGGCCCCGACGGCGCTGCGCCATTTCAACCAAGAAGGCATCCTGCGCCTGGCGGCGCGCCAAGGCGGCACGCTGACGCTGGACGCGATAGCCGGTGCCCTGCAAGACGAGGTGCTGGCGCTGCATGGCGCGCTGGATGCGGATGAGGTGTTCGGGCTGGCCGGCGATGCGCAACGCGCACTGGACGAAGAAATACGCCGCTCATCGCAAGCAGCCCGCCCCTGGCAGGCCGTGGCCGCCGCCACTAACGCGGTGGTGGAGCAGGTGTGGCATTTGATGCCGGATGCCGAACGCCAGCGGTTTCAGTCGCAGTGGCGCGCGCTGTGGATGGCGCGGCGCGCCACGTTCCCGATGCGCAATGCGCTGAAGCTGCAAGCGCTCTTCAAGACGGGCCAATTGCAGGTGCGCGCGGGGTATGTGGATACGCGATATGTAGATAGCTGCCATGACTCGGCCGACGGCCGCTTCCACACTCGCCTGCGCGGCACCAATGGCGAAACCACTCAGCGCAGCGACTACCTGATCAACGCCACCAGCTTTTCAGTGGACGTGGCGCGCACGGATGATCCGTTAATCGCCACCCTGCTGCGCGACGGCCATGCGCGCGCCGATCCGTTCGGCGGCCTGGCGCTGGATTTCAACACGGGTTGCCTGAAGACCGCGCAGGACGCGGTGCTGGGCCAGGTATCGGTGTTGGGCAGCCTGGCGGGCGGCACGTACTTCTGGACCACATCCATGGATGTCAACGCCAGGTTGGCGCGCGACCAGGCGGTGCGCATTGCGACGGCGCTGGCCAGGCCGGCACGAATCACTGATTCAGATAGCCTCGCCGATAACCCATCCCTTGCGAAATGGACTGCGCACAGGCCGACACATCCGGCGCCAACTGCTTCATCCTAGCGGCGCTCAGGCGGTCCAGGGGGCCGGAAATGCCCACGGCCGCCACGGCTTGGTCAAGACTATTGAACAAGGTCACGGCCAGCCCGCCCACGCCTTCGCGCCATTCGCCCCGGTTCACGGCATAGCCCGCGCGCGCGATCTTGCGCAGTTCGTCTTTCAGCAAGGGCAATGACACGATGGTGGACGGCGTGTGGCGCACAAGCTGATCGGCGTAGCGCTCAACATAGCCTTCGGGCTGATACGCCAGCAGCGCCTTGCCGGTGGCCACGGCATAGGCGGGCGCGCGTCCACCCACCATCGAGTAGGCGCGGATGGGTTGCGGGCTGTCGATCTTGTCTACATACACGACGTCGAACCCATCCAGCACCGACAAGTGCACCGTCTCGCCCGTCTGGTCCGCCAGCGTGCGCATGAACGGCGCGGCCAGCTTGCGCACGTCCAACTGCGCAAGCTGACGCGCGGCCAACTCAAACAGCCGTACCGCGCCACGGTAGCCGCCGCCGTCATCGTCCTTGATGACGTAGCCGGCGTGGATCAAGGTTTGCAGCGTGCGATGCGTATTGCTGCGGGTCAGGCCGACCCGGGCGGCCAGGGCGTCGATGGTGCGCGGCGGATTGTCCACATCCGTCACCGCCTCCAACACCATCAGCCCCTTGAGCAGTGTCTTGTCCATCTTGGTTTTTTCCTAATATTTAGGACGCGAACATAGCACGAGACAAGGCCGCCGAACAACGCGTGGCAGGTGCGAGGCGCGTTGTAGCCACGCGATTGGTAGCCACCTCTAGCCGCCGGCCGCAATGGTGGCGCGCACCGCCGCCGACCGGTCCCACAGATTGGGCAGGCTGGGCGACGAATAGCCCGACACAAAGGGCTTGGGCTGCCCCGTTTCCGGGTCATAGACATGGCGCGACACCGCGCCGATATTGCCGCCGTACAAATGCACGCTGATCGACACTTGGTCCGGGTAGGCATTGGACACGCGATGGATGTCGCCCTCAGCGGGCGACAGTCGTTCAACGTCGCCGGGTTGCAAGGTGGTGGGGTCGCCCACCGGCAGCACGCGACCATCGGCATGACGCACATAGCGCTGGTTGATCTCGGCCCCGCGCAGCATGCCCACGTAGCCCCAGACTTCATGGTCATGGACGGGCGTGAATTGCCCTGGCCCCCAGACAAAGCTGACCAACGAGAATCGCTCCAAGGGGTCGCAGTGCAGCAGGTATTGCTGGTAGTACTGCGGATGGGGCACGGTACAGTCTTCGGGTAGCCAGTCGTCGTGGCGCACCAGGTCGGCAAAGGCATCGCGCAGCGCGGGCGTTTGCGCCAGGGCATCCGGCGTCGCCAAGCGTGTCGCGGTGGCGATGAAGCGGCGAAGCCGGTCCAGGCCGGCGGAAGAATCGGGCATCGCGGGTCTCCTGTTGTTGTGGCAACCGTTGGGTCAACCGTCGTGGCAATCGTTGGGGCAATCCCAGATTAGAAAAGCAGTATCCATCATTCGGGATGCTTGCGCACGCCGGGCCTTGTGTTTTGGTCGCGACATCACGCAAAGCCCTGCTTGACAGCCCCGGGCCACGGCGCGCAGCGTATGCACTGTCTTCAAGGGTTGAAATGGAAAACACGCATCACGATATTCCCCAGGCATTGCTGGATGCGTTGCGCAGCGCGCAGCGTGTCGTAGTTTTCACAGGGGCGGGCGTGTCGGCCGAAAGCGGCATCGCCACCTTTCGCGACGCCTTGACGGGACTGTGGTCGCGCTTCGATGCGCAAGCCTTGGCCACGCCAGAGGCCTTTCGCGCGCATCCCGATATTGTCTGGGGCTGGTATGAATGGCGGCGCGCGCAAGTGCTGCGTGCCACGCCGAACGCCGCGCACCATGCCATCGCGGCGCTGGCGCGCCACGTACCTGAATTGACGGTCGTCACACAGAACGTGGATGACCTGCACGAACGCGCGGGCAGCACGCAGGTGGTGCATCTGCATGGCAGCCTGCACGCGCCGCGCTGCTCGGTGTGCGCCGCGCCGCAAGCCTACGCCAACAATGCGCCCGACGAGCCCGACGAAGGCCGGCGCATTGCCCCGCCCGCCTGCACGCGCTGTGGGCAGCCTGTGCGGCCCGGCGTGGTGTGGTTTGGTGAGAGCCTGCCTGGCGATGCGTGGAGCATCGCGCTGCGCGCGGCAGAGCAGTGCGACGTGCTCTTCAGCATCGGCACATCGGCCCTGGTCTATCCCGCCGCGGAACTGCCGCAGCGCGCGCTGGCAGCGGGCGCGACGGTCGTGCAGGTGAACCCGAACGTCACGCCACTGGACGCCCAGGCGCATTGCAATCTGCATGGCGCGGCCGCCGACGTGATGCCGCGCGTACTGGCGGCGGCTTTTGCATAGCCATGCACTTTGCATACGCCCGGTGAACATTTGTGAAGATCTTTACGACCCACATCGAGTAGAAACGAGCTAGCGCAGCAGTCGAGGGGAAACCCCAAATCTCGCCGCGTCGCCATCGGGCTACAGTGGCGATCGTGGCTTCGACCGTGGAGATCATCATCCCTTTTTCCTGGAGACTTCCCGACGTATTCGTACGTGCGTCGGATGGCACGCTGCACCGTGTTGTGCGCCACGCCACGACCACGGCAACCATCGCCAAACTTGAGAGCATCCCCAGCAATTACCACCTGGATTGCGAATGCATGCTTGATAACGGCGAGGCGCTTACGTGGATCGGAAGCAATCGATATCGTCAAACCAACGGCGACGCAATATTCACCGCTGAACCCGATGTCACGGCCCCGACCCGCGAACGCCGCAAAAGCGGCGCCGCCAAACGGAGCGAACACGGCCCCGCCCCAACAGGCCCGCACAAGAGACGAGCCCACGGGCATAACCCCTTACCACTTGCTGTTGTCAATCTAAAAACCGGCAACGATTGGAGTTTGATACGCGCGTGGCGCGAGCACCTCAATATCACTACCGCTGATATGGCTGCCCGGCTTGGCGTGGATCATTCCATTTACATTGAATTGGAACGGCCACGCCCGCGCCCTCGGCAGATTGTGCTGGACCGAGTCTCCGAGGCCTTGGGCGTGTCACCCGACCAACTTGATGATTCATTGTTTGGGGGCCGTTTCCTGTAGTGCCGCGCCTGCATCGCGCACGCGCGGCGCCCTGAAGCGTCCACACCACTTTGGCGCCGCAACACCGCCGGCCCGTGGAGGTACTGAGTATGCTCGGCACCGCAAGAAGATTGACCGATGTGCTTGTCACATCGCCCGACGGCACCTTGTATCGCATCGAACGCTTCGTTGCGGACCTGGATGCCTATTCCGCGTTGGGCACCTCGCGCTTCGATCCCAAGACGCACTGCATCTGCCGGACTAGCTCCGGCGAAAAAGTCACTTGGTTGGGCGGCCAGGCCTACAAGATGATCAAGAGCGGCGTCTCTTTGACCGCGGTAGACCGACGACGGGGTGGCTGATCGGGGGTGACTTCAATCTGCCTTGCACCAGACAAAACAAAAGCGGCTTGATGGATGACCATCAAGCCGCTTTGCATTGCGTGTTGCCGTTCGCTTTTACGCTTCGGCTGAACCACGACATTTCGGATATCGCGTGTTCAAGAATAAGTTGGTGCGCCCGGCAGGATTCGAACCTACGACCCCCTGGTTCGTAGCCAGGTACTCTATCCAGCTGAGCTACGGGCGCCCCGAAAGAGGCGTGTTTATAACATGAAAAAATAGGGTCGTGCAAATCGAGGGGGAAATTCGATGTGCATCGCTGTCGTGCACGACAGCCGTACAGCCCTTTTCATGCGTTTTCAGGCATTACCCACGCCGCACAAAACAAAAAGGCCTTCGATCGATGATCAAAGGCCTTTCTATTTTCTTTGACGGTGATTTCAGTGTGACCTGAAATCTGGTGCGCCCGGCAGGATTCGAACCTACGACCCCCTGGTTCGTAGCCAGGTACTCTATCCAGCTGAGCTACGGGCGCTCCGACAAAGAGGCAAAATTATATCAGAACAATTTCACCATTACTGCATGTTTACTGCTTTTTTTTTGCTGCTTTTTTTTTGCTGCTTTTTTTGCTTGTTCTACTCAAAGTTTTTAGCGATTCATTCGGCTCAACATCAGCACAATCAAACCACTTCAAAACTTGGTGCGCCCGGCAGGATTCGAACCTACGACCCCCTGGTTCGTAGCCAGGTACTCTATCCAGCTGAGCTACGGGCGCGCGTTCAAGCAAGCCTTGAATAATAGCGTGAATTTTTGCGGCGTGCAAGTTTGGGTGCAGTCAGAAAAGCACTACTCTAATGGCCGCTCAACACAACGGCCTTGAACGTGAAACACCTGCTCGCTGATCTGGAACAGCTTACCGACTTCGACGAAATCATCGACGTGCGTTCACCGCTGGAGTACGCCATCGACCACATTCCCGGCGCCATCAGCGCACCGGTACTGAACGACGAAGAGCGCGTGCAAGTCGGCACGTTGTACACCCAGGTCTCGCCCTTCGAAGCCTCGCGCATTGGCGCCGCGATCGTCGCGCGCAACATCGCGAGGCACCTGGAAACCACGTTCGTCGATCGGCCGCAAGGTTGGCGCCCGCTGGTGTACTGCTGGCGCGGCGGCAAGCGTTCGGGTTCGATGACGGTGATGTTCAACATGATCGGTTGGCGTGCCAGGCAATTGAACGGCGGCTACAAACGCTACCGAGGCGCCACGCTGCTTGCCTTGGACACCCTGCCCCTCGCGTTGCGCTGCGTGGTCCTTGTCGGCCCCACGGGCAGCGGCAAAACGCGCCTGCTGCACGCGCTTGAATCGGCCGGCGCACAGACGCTGGACCTTGAGCACCTGGCATCCCATCGCGGCTCGCTGCTGGGCGCCGTGCCGGGCGTTCCACAACCCTCACAAAAGCGTTTCGACACCCTGCTCGCAGCGCGCCTGCGCGCCTTGGACACCACTCGCCCCGTGTTCGTTGAAGCGGAAAGCCGCAAGATCGGCGCCGTGGCATTGCCCCCTGCGCTATTGCAAGCCATGCATCAAGGCGCGTGCATTGAAGTGGTCTGCACCCCCGAAGACCGCGCGGCGTTTCTGCAGCAGGACTACGCACAATTGTTCGACAACGCCGATTGGCTCAAGGAACAGTTGCAACGCCTGCTTGGCCTGCACAGCCGCGACGTCATCAAGGGCTGGCTACAGATGGTGGACGAAGGCCGTCGCATGGATCTGGCAAGCGACCTGATCAGCCGCCACTACGACCCGGCATATGCCCGCAGTGGCCACGCGCACTACACGCAACTGCCGCAAGCGAGGCAGATGAGGTTCAGGCCAAACGATGCGGATGTGGTGGAACAGGCACGCGCGTTGCTGGCGGAGATACAGGCGGAAGCGATGTAGATAAAAGCGGTGTAGATGAAAGCGATGCAGATAAAGCCGACATGAAAAAACCCCGCAATCACTTACGCGATTGCGGGGTTTTTATCTTCAACGCTGTACTTAAGCCAGCGCCGAAGCTTATCTGGCGGAGACGGTGGGATTCGAACCCACGATGCAGTTTTTAGCCACATACTCCCTTAGCAGGGGAGCCCCTTCAGCCTCTCGGGCACGTCTCCGAAAAGAGAACGAGATTCTAGCACGAATTTTTTGGCCGTTGCCCACAAACGGGGTCATCATGCAAAAAAACGTGCCGGACTCGCTGCCTTTATTCCTTGGCGCCCGGCGCCTGGTCCAGGCCGAACGCCTTGTGCAGCGCGCGCACGCCCAATTCCATGTACTTGTCGTCGATGATGACAGACGTCTTGATTTCGCTGGTGCTGATCATCTGGATGTTGATGCCTTCTTGCGAAAGCGTCTGGAACATCAGGCTGGCCACGCCCACGTGCGAACGCATGCCGATGCCCACGATCGAGACCTTGGCAACCTTCTCGTCGGTGGACAGTTCACGCGCGCCCACGGCGGGGATGACTTCGCGCTTGAGCAGCTCGACGGCGCGCGCGAATTCGTTGCGGTTCACGGTGAACGAGAAGTCGGTGGTGCCAGCCACGGACTGGTTCTGCACGATCATGTCGACGTCGATATTGGCGGCGGCGACCGGACCCAGGATGGAGAAAGCGATACCCGGTTTGTCGGGCACCGCCAGCAAGGTGATTTTGGCTTCGTCGCGGCTGAAGGCGATGCCGGAGACTACGGCGGCTTCCATTTTTTCGTCTTCCTCAAAAGTAATCAGCGTGCCCGAGACCATTTCTTCGTCGAGCGGAATGAGCGGGTCGGTCAGCGAGGACAACACCCGGACCGGTACACGGTATTTGCCGGCGAATTCCACCGAGCGGATCTGCAGCACCTTGGAACCCAGCGACGCCATTTCCAGCATTTCCTCGAAGGAAACGACGGCCATGCGGCGCGCTTCGGGCACCACGCGGGGATCGGTCGTGTAGACGCCGTCCACGTCGGTGTAGATCAGGCATTCGTCGGCCTTGATGGCGGCCGCCACGGCCACGGCCGAGGTGTCCGAACCACCACGGCCCAGCGTCGTGATGTGGCCTTCGGGGTCAATGCCCTGGAAGCCGGTCACGATCACCACGCGGCCCGCGTCGAGATCAGCGCGCACGCGCGCATCGTCGATGGAGCTGATGCGGGCTTTGGTGAACGACGAATCGGTGCGCACCGGCACTTGCCAACCGGCATAGCTGCGCGCGGGCACGCCTTCGGCCTGCAACGCAATGGCCAGCAAACCGCTGCTGGCCTGCTCGCCGGTGGCGGCGATCATATCGAGTTCGCGGCCATCGGGCTGGGGCGAAATTTCGCGCGCCAGACCCAGCAGGCGATTGGTTTCGCCCGCCATTGCCGACGGCACAACAACAACTTGGTGGCCGGCGGCATGCCACTTCGCGACGCGACGCGCCACGTTTCGGATGCGCTCGACCGAGCCCATCGAAGTACCGCCATATTTGTGAACGATCAGGGACATCTCGTACTCTGGCTGGAAACCCGCCGCAAAGTGGTGACGGGCAAAACCATATATTCTAGCGCGGCGGTAAAAATTTGCTCAATTTGTACGAATTTACGTTCATTGGGCGGTTATTTTCCCGAAGATTCCTGCGCAAACCACAGTCGCTATCCGCGCGGCTCGACCCAGACCCGTCCCCGATGGCAGCGCACCACATGGCCGGCCTGCTCCACCCGCAACTGGCGGTCATGGCCCAGGCTGTGCAGCTCGCGCAGTTGGCGCAGCAGGTCGCGCAGGCGCGCATCCGTGGGCATGCGCGCGCCGTTTTGTTGCAGCCAGAAGCGCAGCACCTGCGCCTGGCGCGCCGGCGACAATTCCCGCCACGCCTTCAACGAGAAGCTGGCGCCGTCTGCACTCGGTTCCAGCCGCGCAAAATCCTCGCGTGCCACCTCGTCCAGGATCTGGGCGGCTTCGCCCATGTGGGCGGCGTGCCGCGCCACAATGGCGCGCCAGCCGGGCCAGCGGCTGTCCAGCACCGGCGCCAGCAATTCGCGCACGGCGGCGCGTGTGTAGCGCGGGTCGGCATTGGTGGGGTCTTGTACCGGGCGCCAGCCGCAGGCGTCTTCGACGGCAGCGGCGGCCTGCAAGATCGTGGCGCGGTCCTGCCCCAACCAAGGACGCAAGTAGGTAATGCCATCGCGAGCGGAAGCGTCGGACATGGCCGCCATGCCCACCAGGCCCGTGCCGCGCAGCAGGCGTAGCAATACCGTTTCGGCCTGGTCGTTGCGGTGATGCGCCAGCAGCACGTGGTTGATGCCCTGTGCCCGCGCAAGCTGCGCCAGCGCCGCGTAGCGGGCGTCGCGCGCGGCGGCCTCGATCCCTTTGCCCGCGCCCTGCTCCACCCGCACGCGGGCTTCCTGGATCGGTAGCCCCAGCAAGGCACTCAAGGCATGGACCTGCCGCCCCCAGTCGTCGGCGGCCGCCTGCAAGCCATGGTGTACGTGCAAGAGCGCAAGCTCGATACCCAATTCACGCGCCACCGCAGCCGCGTGCACGGCCAGCATGGCCGAGTCGGCGCCACCGCTCAAGGCCACGCCGATGCGTGCCGGTTGCACCGGGAGCGCACGCAAGGCCAGTCGCAACGCCGTCAGCAGCGCGGGCGTCAGGGGCAGCGCGACGGACGCGCAACGCAACACGCCCGACTCGGCCGCAAGGGGCGTGTCGGGCATGGGTGGCGTGTTCATGATGCAGGGCGCGGGCGGCGCGGCCGTGGCGCCGGCCAAGCGGCCAGCGCCCTTGCCTGCGTTACGCGCGCACTTCCTGGTAGGCGCCGTAGGACAGCAGGCGTTGCACGCGCTGTTCCACAAGCTGCTCGGGCGTCATGCCTTGCAATTGGCGCAGGGCATCGCCCAGCGCGCGGCGCAGCAGGCGGGCCATGACGCGGGGGTCACGATGGGCGCCGCCCACCGGTTCGTTGACCACGCGGTCGACCAGGCCCAGATCCTTCAAGCGCGGCGCGATGATGGCCAGGGCTTCGGCGGCGTCCGGCGCCTTGTCGGCGCTGCGCCACAAGATGGACGCGCAGCCTTCGGGCGAGATCACGGCGTAGGTGGCGTATTGCAGCATCAGCACGGCATTGCCCACGGCAATCGCCAGCGCGCCGCCGGAGCCGCCTTCGCCGATGATCGTGCAGATGATGGGGACCTTGAGCTCGGCCATGGCGTACAGGTTATGGCCAATGGCTTCCGACTGTCCGCGCTCTTCGGCGCCGATGCCTGGGTAAGCGCCCGGGGTGTCCACGAAGGTGAACACGGGGACGCCGAATTTTTCAGCCAGGCGCATCAGGCGCAGGGCCTTGCGATAGCCTTCGGGACGCGGCATGCCGAAATTGCGGGCGGCGCGTTCCTTGGTGTCGCGGCCCTTTTGATGGCCGATGACCATGCAGGGCGTGCCGTTGAACCGCGCCAACCCACCAATGATGGATTGATCGTCGGCGTACATGCGGTCGCCGTGCAGTTCGTGGAAGTCGGTGAACATTTCGCGCACGTAGTCCAGCGTGTAGGGACGCTGGGGATGGCGGGCGACAAGGGCCGTCTGCCAAGGCGTGAGCTTGGCGTAGATTTCCTTGGCCAAGGTCTGGCTCTTTTGCTGCAGACGTCCGATTTCATCGGAGATGTCTACCGCCGAATCGGCCTGCACATAGCGCAGCTGCTCGATCTTGTTTTCAAGTTCGGCCAGCGGCTGTTCAAATTCCAGAAATGTATTGCGCATGTAGTGTGGTTCCGTAGATGGGCTGCCTGGTGTGCATCAGTACTGGACCGGTGTCGGTTCCAGACTGCGCCATAAGTACCAGGTTGCCACGGTACGCCAGGGCTGCCACGCCAGCGAGACTTCGCGAGCCTCGAAGCGCGAGACAGGCTCGCCACTGAAATAGTGTAGCGAGATTGCCTTGAGCAACCCTGGATCATCCAGCGGCAGGACGTCAGGCCGCTGTAGATTGAAAATCAAAAACATCTCCGCCGTCCAGCGCCCAATGCCCCGGATGGCGACCAACTCAGAAATAACGGCTTCGTCGTCCATCGCCGCCCATTTTTCAGGGTGGACGCGGCGTTCACCGAAGTGCACGGCCAGGTCGAGCACGTACTCGGCCTTGCGTTGCGACAGCCCTGCCTTACGCAAGCCTTCCAGGCCCACGCGCAGCACGGCCACGGGCGTCGGACGCTTGCCCACGGCTTCGATGAACTTGGTCCAGACGCCGTCGGCCGCCTTGGCCGAGACCTGCTGGCCGATGATGGCGCGTGCCAAGGTCACGAACGGCGTGCCGCGCGAGGTCAACCAGACTTCAGGGTGCTGGGGGATGACCTTTTTCAGGATGCGGTCGCGCCGCATCAGATGGGCGACGGCGGTTTCCCAATATTCAGGCTTGGGAATGTCGAGATCGGGGGTGGACATATCGGGCGTATCCACTGGGCTCACGCCCGTCGCCATTGCGTCAAGCCACCGGGCTTGTCATCAAGTTCGATGCCGGCCTCACGCAGTTCGGCGCGGATACGATCCGCTTCGGCGAAATCGCGGGCGGCCTTGGCGGCGGCGCGGGCGTCGATCAGGGCCTGGATGGCCGTGGCGTCCAGCGTGGCGCGCTGGCCTTGCTCGATGGCCGCCGCCGAATAGCGGGTGGGCGATTGGAAATACGTTGCCGGGTCCTGCTGCAACAAGCCCAACAGGCTAGCCAGTGCCTTCAACTGGCCGGCGCTACGCGCGCTCTTGCCTCGGTTGGCTTCGGACGCCAGTTCGAACAGGGCCGCGACGGCACCCGAGCTGTTGAAGTCGTCATCCATGGCCGCCTTGAAGGCCTGGGCCTGCGGCTCGTTCCAGTCGATGCCCTGATCGTCGGCGGGCACGTTCTGCAAGGCCTGGTACAGGCGGTCCAGTGCGTTTTGCGCGTCGATCAGGTTGTCTGGCGTGTAGTTCTGCGAGCTGCGGTAGTGATTGCGCACGATGAAGAAGCGCACCATTTCCGCTTCACGCGGGTTCACGCTGTAGTTGGCGTCATCGGTGGCCGGGTCGTCCTGGGCGATGGTTTGGCGGATGGTGCGGAAATTGCCCAGGGACTTGGACATCTTGTCCGAATCGACCATGAGCGGGCCGCAATGCATCCAGACGTTGGCCAGCGTGCCGCCGAACGCGCCTTCGGTCTGCGCGATTTCGTTTTCGTGGTGCGGAAATTTCAGGTCGGGGCCGCCGCCGTGGATATCCAGCGGCAAGCCCAACAGGGATTTGCTCATGGCCGAGCATTCGATGTGCCAGCCCGGGCGGCCCATGCCGTAGGGCGATTCCCATTTGGTGTCGTCGGGTTCTTCGGCCTTGGCCGACTTCCACAGCACGAAGTCCAGCGGGTCGCGCTTGGCCGAACCCACCGCGACGCGCTCGCCGGCACGCAGGTCGTCCAGCGTCTTGCCGGAAAGCTTGCCGTAGCCGGGGAACCCGCGCACGGCGTAGTTCACGTCGCCGTCACCGGCCTGATAGGCCAGGCCGTTCTGTTCGAGCTTGCCGATGATGTCCAGCATCTCGCCGACGTACTGCGTGGCGCGCGGCTCGCGGTCGGGCGACTCAACGCCCAGCGCCTGCTCGTCGGCATGCATGGCGGCAATGTAGAACTCGGTGACTTCGCCGATGCGGCGGCCGGTTTCAACGGCGCGGCGGATGATCTTGTCGTCGATGTCCGTGATGTTGCGCACGTAGTCGACGGCCAGGCCGCTGGCGCGCAGCCAACGCTGCACGACATCGAACGACACCAGCATGCGGGCATGACCCAGATGGCAGAAGTCGTACACCGTCATGCCACACACGTACATGCGCACCTGACCAGCCTGGGCCGGTTTGAACGGTTCTTTGGTACGCGATAACGTGTTGTAGATTTGCAGCATGGCGCTTATGAATTGTCTGATTGCTTTCCGCGGCGGAATCGGAAAAAGTTGCTCGGGCGGGACGATACCCGCGCAGCTTGCCGCCATCGAGGGCCGCTGTCGAGGGCCGCTGTCGAGGACATACTGCCCTCGGCTTTGCAGCCCCCCCCTGTTGCAGCCCCTGTTGCAGCCCTTGCTGCAGCCCCTGTTGCAGCCCCTGCTGCAGCCCTCTGCCCTTGGCTTTGCAGCCCTCGGATTTGCAGGCTCTGGCCTAAGCTCTGACTCATGCCGAACCAAAAACGCAACCGGGGCTAAAATGGCGGTCGTCAAGTATAGCAAGCGGCCCGGTCGCACGTATCAGTGCTGCCCGGCCACGACTTTTAACGGATACCCACGTGACGATCAAGCCGCGTTTTTTTGTCGCCCTGCTCGCCCTGGCCCTTGCCGGCGTGCCGGCTGGAACCGCCCTTGCCCAGTCGATGGCTGGCGGCGGCGGAGCCAACCCGAACGCCACACGCACTACCCTGGATCCCATTCCGCCCGAAGGCGGCTGGGACGCCCTGGCCAATTTGCTGGAAGCGGCGAAACCCGGCGTCGACACGCGGCTGACGCCTTCGGCATCGCAGATCACCACGCGCATCGAAACGCTGCTGAACCGTGGCGACAACGAAGAAGCGCTGGCGATGATCGAAAAGCGCCAGGCTGAAATCAAGGACCAGCGCGGCACCGATGTGCAACTGATGTTCCAGCACGCGCGCGCCCTGGCTGCCCTGGACCGCCCGGGAGAAGCCATCGACATCTATACCGAAATGACCACGCGTTTCCCGGAGCTTCCGGAACCTTGGAATAATCTGGCCGCTCTATATGCCAGCCGCGGAGAACTTGAAAAAGCACAAGATGCCCTGCAAATGGCATTACGCGCTGACCCCGGCTATGCCGCCGCCCGAGCCAATCTGGGCGATCTGCAACTTCTACAGGCCCTGCGCACTTACAAGAAGGCCGCCAGCGATGGCGTGCCGGGCATGCAGGAAAAGGCCCGTGAAGTCGAAACCATGCTGAAGGATAAACAAGGCAAATGATGTCCCGTTACTCCCCCTTTCACCTGCTGCGCCTGACGGCGTGCTCGTTCGCGCTGGCCGCATTTGCCCCAGCGCTTGTCAGCGCCGCCCCAGCGGCCTCCTCCTCCACCACTACTTCTGAAGGCACAAAAGCCATGAGCACCAATCCGCGCGTCAAGCTCGTCACGAACCAAGGCGATATGGTCATCACCCTGGATGCCGCCAAGGCCCCCAAGACCGTCGAAAACTTCCTGACCTACGTCAAGGAAGGCTTCTACAACGGCACGGTGTTCCACCGCGTGATCGACGGTTTCATGATCCAGGGCGGCGGCTTCGAACCCGGCATGAAGCAAAAGCAGACGCATGCCCCCATCGAAAACGAAGCCAACAACGGCTTGAAGAACGACAAGTACACCCTGGCGATGGCCCGCACCAGCGACCCGCACTCGGCCACCGCGCAGTTCTTCATCAACGTGTCCAACAACGACTTCCTGAACTTCACGTCGCCCACGCCGAATGGCTGGGGCTATGCCGTGTTCGGCACCATCACCGAAGGCACCGACGTGGTCGAGAAGATCAAGGGCGTGAAGACCGGCAACAAGGGCTTCCACCAGAACGTGCCCAACGAAGACGTGATCATCGAGAAGGCCGAAATTCTTGAATAAGATTGCCCTGCCCGGCCCGATCTGGCTGGCGTCCGACCTGCACCTGGGGCCGGCCACGCCGGCCACGTCCGAGGCATTCCTGGCATTCCTGGAAGCCGCGCAAGAAGACGCCGCCGCCTTGCTGCTGCCGGGCGACATCTTTGACGCCTGGATCGGCGACGACGTGATCCGCGCCGCGCCACCGTGGCTTGCCACGGTGCTGACGGCGCTGCGCGAGACGGCCGCGCGCATTCCGGTGTGGCTGGGCCGCGGCAACCGCGACTTCCTCATCGGGGAAGAACTGGCCAATGCCGTGGGCGCCAAGCTGTTGCCCGAACCGGCGCTGCTGGAAACGGATTTTGGCCAGGTACTGCTGACGCACGGCGACGAGTTCTGTACGGATGACGCCGCGTATCAGCAGTTCCGCAAGATGGTCCGCAATCCGCAATGGCAGGCCGAATTCCTTGGCAAGAGCATTCCCGACCGCCTGGCGATGGCGCAGCAGGCCCGCGGCGAAAGCCAGGCGGCCAACCAGACGAAGTCCATGGAAATCATGGACGTCAATGGCGCGGCCATCGACGCAGTCTTCCGCGACACCGGCGTGCGCGTGCTGGTGCACGGGCACACCCACCGCCCGGCGCGCCACGTGCTGGACATCGACGGCAAGAAATGCGAACGCTGGGTACTGCCCGACTGGGACTTCGACCACGTCTCGCCCCCCCGCGGCGGCTGGCTCACCATCGACCGCGACGGGTTAGAGTTCTACGACCTGGAAACGTAGGATGGGTGTAGCGCGGCAAGGCACGGATAAGAATCCCAATGCCCAACGCGCAAACCCATCAAGCAGCGTTGAAATCCATAGCGGATGCCGCCATCAAGCAGCATGGAAAATCCGTAGCGGATGCCGTTTGATGGGTTTGCGCGTTGTACCGCCTTCGCGCTAGCCTTGCAACGTCTCGCGCCACACCCATCCTACGATGGGTATGGCGCCGCAGGGCATGGATAAAAACCCCCATCGTGCAGCAGCCGTAGGATGGGTGTAGCGCGGCAGGGCATGGATAAAAACCCCAGCCCCCATCGCGCAAACCCATCAAACATCCCCCCACCGCACGACAGGCGCCGCGCGGCAAAACCCCTACCCTGCGCGTATCTTCAACACCGCCTCAGCGCGTAAAAATCCACGCCGCCACAACCCCGCCGAACACGATCCGGTACCACGCGAACACTCTATACGTATGGTTCGCCACAAATCGCAGCACCGCGCGCACAACCACCATCGCGCTCAGGAACGCCGCGATGAAGCCCACGGCGATGCCCGACAAATCATGCTGGGTCAGCACGCCGAAGTTCTTGTACATATCAAAGACGGCCGCGCCAAGCATCGTGGGCATGGCCAGGAAGAACGAGAACTCCGTTGCCGTCTTGCGCTGAATGCCGGCAATCATCCCGCCAATGATCGTGGCGCCCGACCGCGACGTGCCCGGGATCATCGCAAAGCACTGCGCCACCCCCACGCCCAACGCCTGCTTCCAGGTGATCTGCTCCAGCGTGTGCGCCGACGCCCGTTCATCGGATGCCGTATCGTCCGCCGCGCCCGGTGCATCGCCCGGCGTGTGGTGGGTCTTGCGCTCGACATACAGCATGATCAACCCGCCCACCACCAGCGTCACGACCACCACGCCCGGGTGATAGAACACCGACTTGATGGTCTTGATGAAGATCGCGCCGATGACTGCCGCCGGCAGGAACGCGATGATCAGGTTGCGGGTGAACGCGACCTCGCTGGCCACGCCGGTCAGCGTGCCGCGGATCAGCTGGAGCAGCCGCGCGCGGAACACCCACATCACCGCCAGGATCGAGCCAAGCTGGATCACCACCTCGAACACCTTGCCATCGCTGGACTGGAAATTGATCCAGTCGCCCACCAGGATCAGGTGGCCGGTGCTGGACACGGGGATGAACTCGGTCAGGCCTTCAAGAATGCCAAGGATGAAGGCCTTGATCAGGTAGAGCGCGTTATCAGTCACGTTGGATAAGGGTCCGGTTAATCGTTGGCCAGGGGGGCTTCGTCCGACAGCATTTCCTGCGGCCGCTT
The DNA here is from genome assembly GCF_002812705.1 of Achromobacter spanius. Lineage (NCBI taxonomy): Bacteria > Pseudomonadati > Pseudomonadota > Betaproteobacteria > Burkholderiales > Alcaligenaceae > Achromobacter > Achromobacter spanius. Next base: position 5,341,240 of record NZ_CP025030.1, read on the forward strand.
TTCAACGCGCACCAGCGCGATCCGGCGACCGTCCATCTCCAGCACCTCGAAGCGGAAATGCTGGTAATGAATTTCGTATTCGCAAACATCGCCCGGCTTGGGCAGGTGGCCGAAGCGCGACAGCAGGTAGCCCGCCAGCGTCGAGAATTCCTGCGCGTCGTCCACCAGGCCTTCGGTTTCCAGCACCTGCTCAACGTGGTGCAGGTCAGCCGCGCCGTCGATCTTCCAGGTGTTGTCGCCGTCGGCCACGATGTCGGGCAGTTCGTCCTCGTCGGGGAACTCACCGGCGATGGCTTCGAATACATCAATCGGCGTGACCAGGCCTTCAATGGCGCCGAACTCGTCGGCCACCAGCACCAGTTGGCCCCGTGAGCGCTTGAGCGTATCCATCAGGCGCAGGATGCCGATGGACTCGTGCACGATGATGGGGTCGCGCAGGCGATTGCGGCGCACGCGGCCCTCGGTAATCAGGTCCGCAACCAGGTCCTTGGCGCGCGCAATGCCCAGCACCTCGTCCAGCGAACCCCGGCAGACGGGGAAGAAGCTATGCGGCGCCTCGGTCAATTGGTGGCGAATCAGGTCCGGGTCGTCATCGATATTGATCCACGACACATCCGTGCGCGGCGTCATGATGGACCGGATGGAACGTTCGGCCAGGGTCAGCACCCCGCTGACCATGTTGCGCTCTTCAACGCCGAAGGCCGGCATGGCCGGGCCGTCCATGTTGGGCAGATCGGCCTCGTCGCTGGCGGGCGGGCGCTTGCCCAGCATGCGCAGCACGGCCGAGGCGGTGCGTTCCCGCATGGGACGGCGGGCGTCCAGCTTGAGCAGGTTGCGGCGCGCCACCTGATTCAACGCTTCAATGGCTACCGAGAAGCCGATGGCCGCATACAGATAGCCCTTGGGCACCTTGAAGCCAAACGCTTCGGCCAGCAGCGAGAAACCGATCATCAGCAAGAAGCCCAGGCACAGCACCACCACGGTGGGATGCGCGTTGACGAAGCGCGTCAGCGGCTTGGAGGCGATCAGCATGATGCCGATGGCGATGACGACGGCAATCATCATGATGGCCAGGTGGTCCACCATGCCCACGGCCGTGATGACCGAGTCCAGCGAGAACACCGCGTCCAGCACCACGATCTGCGTCACGATCACCCAGAAGCTGGCGTACACGCGCGGGCCTGACGAGCCACTGTGAAACCCGCCTTCCAGGCGCTCGTGCAGTTCCATCGTGCCCTTGAACAGCAGGAACAAGCCGCCCACCATCAGGATCAGATCGCGTCCCGACGGGGACAAGGGGCCGACCGAAAACAAGGGTGTGGTCAAGGTGACCAGCCACGACATGACGGACAGCAAACCCAGGCGCATGATCAGCGCAAGGCTCAACCCCAGGACGCGAGCGCGGTCGCGTTGCTCGGGGGGAAGCTTGTCCGCCAGGATGGCGATGAAAATCAGGTTATCAATGCCCAGGACGATCTCAAGGACGACCAGGGTAAGCAAGCCGACCCACGCGGCGGGGTCCAGCAGCCACTCCATCAGGAGCTCCAGAAGTTACACGACCGGTAATCGTACATGGAAAATTCATGACATGCCGGTGACGCGCCCCCGTCCGTTTGCCTGATGGCCATTGGCTTTGCGCCATGCGCAGGGCTTGCCCGAACGCGTCACGCCAAAAAAAAACCGGCCCGAAGGCCAGTCTTTTTTGAAACCGGATTCATGCCGGAATCAGGCCGGGATCAGGCCGCCGACGGCGGGTTCAGCGAGCCCAGCATTTGCGTGAAGATCTTGGGCGTGGCGGCCAGCACGTTGCCGCTGTCCATCCAGCCTTGCTCGCCATCGAAGTCGGCGATCAGGCCGCCGGCTTCCAGCACCATCAGGCTGCCGGCCGCCAGATCCCAGGTCTTCAAGCCCACGCCGCAGAAACCATCCAGGCGGCCGCTGGCCACGTAGGCCAGGTCCAGCACGGTGGAGCCCATGCGACGCACGCCGGTGACGTTTTCCGCCATGTGGCGGAAGCGCTGCGAACCCTGTTCAGGGTCGCCGGCGTTGGGCCAGTGGGCGCCCAGCAGCGCTTCGTGGTACCGAGTGCGGCCCGAGACGCGCACGCGGCGGTCGTTCAGGAAGGTGCCGCTGCCACGGCTAGCCGTGAACAGTTCGTTGCGCGAGGGGTCATAGATGACCGCTTGCGTCACTTGGCCGCGCTGCGTCAGCGCGATCGACACGGCGTAGTTGGGCAGGCCGTGGATGAAGTTCGTCGTGCCGTCCAGGGGATCGATGATCCATTGGAATTCAGCCTGGTCGGGACCTTGCAGCCCGAATTCCTCGCCCAGCACGGCATGGTCCGGGTAAGCGGCATGCAGGGTCTCGACGATGGACTCCTCGGCGGCGCGATCGACTTCCGTGACATAATCGCGCGGCCCCTTGCGAGCCACGCTGAGTCGTTCCAAATCCATGCTGGCACGGTTGATAATGGTGCCGGCACGCCGGGCCGCCTTGATGGCGATGTTGAGCATCGGGTGCATAAAATTCCGTACGTATGCGGTGGGTTCGCGTGATGATAGGCCACTTGCCGCCCCCCGGATCCATCGTCGCCCCAACGGGGAAATCGACCCAAAAAACCAGGAAGGCGTGAAGCCAAACGCGCCATTTTAAATGACTCAAGCATTTTCACGTGTTCGCTTCATTATGGTGAACCCCAGCCACCCCGGAAACGTCGGTTCGGCGGCCCGTGCCATCAAGACAATGGGCTTCTCCGAATTGGTCTTGGTAGAGCCTAAATTTCCAGATGTAACTACCCAGCCAGAGGCCGTGGCCTTGGCCAGCGGCGCGCTGGACGTGCTGGAAAACGCACGCATCTACCCCTCATTGGAAGAAGCGCTGGCCCCGGTGACGATGGCCTTCGCCCTGACCGCGCGGGTGCGCGACCTGGGCCCCCCGCCCTGCGACATCCGCCAGGCGGCCGACCTGGCCCGCGCGCATCTGGCCAGCACGGCCGAGGGCGTGACCGCCGTGGTGCTGGGCACCGAGCGGGCCGGGCTGACCAACGCGCAGATCGCGCTGTGCCACCGCATCTGCCACATTCCCGCCAACCCCGAATACAGCTCGCTCAACGTGGCCCAGGCGCTGCAACTGGCCGCCTGGGAGTTGCGCTATGCGCTGCTGGTGGAACAGGGCGCCGCCCTGCTGCCCGCCTCGACCGCGCAGGAACCGTCGCGCGGCGCCGAGCCCGCCTCGGGCGAGGCCGTGCAGGCGTTCCTGGCGCACTGGGAAGAGGCGCTGGTCGGCGTGCAGTTCCTGGACCCCGCCCATCCCAAGAAGCTGATGCCGCGCATGCGGCACCTGTTTTCACGCCCCGCGCTCACCCGTGACGAAGTGGACATGCTGCGCGGCGTCTGCACCGCCATGCTGGCCACGGCACGCAAAGGCCAGGCAAAAAAATAGGGATGGGCGCAATGCCCATCCCTGGTTCTGGTCAGCTCCGGCGGCAAGCCTGCCGGGGCAATCCAGGCATCAGTCCACCTTGGCGCCCGAGGCCTTGACCACCGGGGCCCAGCCCTCGACTTCCGACTTGATGAACGCGCCAAATTCGGCCGGCGTCGTCTTCACGCCCACGGCGCCCAGCTTCTCATAGCTGGTCTGCACGGAGGGGGTGTCCAAGGCCTTCTGCATGGCGGCGTTCAGCTTGTTGATCACTTCCGGCGGCGTACCGGCCGGCGCCAACAGGCCAAACCACGACGACACGTCGAAACCCTCAAAGCCCGATTCCTGCATCGTGGGCAGGTCCGGCGCGCTCTTGGAGCGGTCGGTGGTGGTCACGGCCAGAGCGCGCAGCTTGCCCGTTTGGGCGTGCGGCCAGGCAGACGGCATGTTGTCGAACATGAACTGCACCTGGCCGCCGATCAGGTCGGTCATGGCCGGGGCGCTGCCCTTGTAAGGCACGTGCAGGACGTCGATACCCGCCTTCATCTTGAAGAGCTCGCCCGCCATATGGATGGACGTGCCGCTGCCCGACGAGGCAAATGCCAGCTTGCCGGGGTTCTTCTTCGCGTAGTCGACCAGTTCCTTGACCGACTTCACCGGCACTTGCGGGTTCACGACCAGGATGTTCGGCACTTTCGCGCCAAGCGCCACCGGGGCGAAATCCTTGGTCAGGTCAAAGTTGACGTTCTTGTACAGCGTCTGGTTGATGGCGCTGGTCACGGCCACGAACAGCAGCGTGTAGCCGTCCGGGTCGGCGCGCTTGACCTGGTCGGTGGCGATGTTGCTGCCGGCGCCCGGCTTGTTTTCAACCACGAACGATTGGCCCAGGGACTCGGTAAGTTCCTTGGCCATGATGCGGGCGATCACGTCGGTGGTGCCACCGGCGGAAAAACCGACCACGATACGGACGGGCTTGTCAGGGTAGGCAGCGTGTGCGGAACCCATTGCGAATGCGCTTGCGGCGGTGGCCAGAAGGGTGGCGGCGAAACGCCGCAGGCCAGGCTTTTGACCTGTAGTCATAGTGTCTCCGTGCAGGTACTGTCCATTAGATGGACGATTTGAATTATTGGATGACGCATTTTGATCTATACACGACGGTTGCATCAAGGTAGAGTCCACGCTACGGACAATGGTTTTCCCTTGACCGTTCCGGAATAACCCTAGCTTTTTCAGAGATTTGCATGCCAGACAGTGATGCCGCGTCAGCAGGCCCACGTACCTTGCGGCGCGGACTGGCCGTGCTGGCCGCCCTGCGCGACCAAGGGCCCGATGGCCTCAGCGTGACCGATATCGCCCGCTTGACGGGCATACAGCGCCCCACCATTTACCGCCTGCTGGCCGCCCTGCTTGATGCCGGGCTGGTGCTGCCGGTTACGGGCACCAAAAAGTACCGCGCCCAATTGGCGGTGGATCCCGACACGCGCTCACGCGATCCGCGCGTGCGCCAACTGCTGCCGGTGCTGCGCCGCCTGGCCGACCGCACGGGCGACGCCGTCTTCCTGGTGGTGCGCGAAGACGACGATTCCATCAGCCTGCATCGCGAGATCGGCAGCTACCCGGTACAGATCCTTGCCACCTATGCCGGCAAGCGTCAGCCGCTGGGCGTGGGCTCGGGCGGCATGGCCTTGCTGGCCGCGTTGCCGGACGACCTGGCGCGCGGCATCGTGGAACGCAATTCGGGCCGGCTGGACGAGTACGGCGGCATGACGCCCCAGGAAATGTACCGACTGATCGACAACACCCGCGCGCGCGGCTATTCGGTAGTGGGCAACCACGCCGTGCGCGGCGCGCTGGGCGTGGGCTGCGCCCTGCTGGACGCACACGGCTCGCCGCTGCTGGCGGTTAGCGTCACGGCCATCATCGACCGCATGCCGGCCCAGCGCCAGCGTGAAATCGCGGGCTGGATCAAGGCGGAATTGGCGCGGCTGGTCATGCAGGCCTGATCTCCCCCTGGCCAGATAAAAAACGGGCGCCCGGATGAACCGAGGCGCCCGCTTGCATTGAAGACCCAACGAAGGCGATCAGGCCGCCGCGTCGGCGTTGCCCGCCGTCTTGGGGTTCTGGATTTCGCGCAGCGGAATCGGCGGTTGGAAGCCGGCCGCTTCCAGCGACGTGCGAATCTGCTGGTACAGGCCCCAGCGCAGGTCCCAGTACTTGCTGCTTTCGGCCCACACGCGCACGTTCACGATGACGCCGCTTTCCTTGTATTCGAACACCTTCACCTGCGGTTCCGGGTCCTTCAGCGCATCCGGACGCGCGGCCACGATTTCGTTCAGCTTGGCCAGCACCGCGTTTAGATCATCGCCATAGCGCACCGGCACCGGGATATCCAGACGACGGGTTTTGTTGCGGCTGTAGTTGATGATGGTGGCGTTCCATACCGTGCTGTTAGGCAGGGTCAGATGAATGCCGTCCCCCTGGACCAGGCGGGTCAGGAACAGGCCGACCTCTTCCACCGTGCCTTCGGAGCCCGAACTCAGGGCCACGTATTCACCGGCGCGGATAGGCCGAAGGATCAGCAGCATGATGCCGGCCGCGATGTTTTGCAGCGTGCCTTGCAAGGCCAAACCGACTGCCAGGCCGGCGGCGCCCAAGACCGCGATCAGGCTTGCCGTCTGCACGCCAAAGCGCGCCAGCACCGCGATCACCGTGAAGATACGCACCGCCCAGACGACCGTGCTGTAGAACATCGGCACGATGGTCGGATCGATCTTGCTGGACCGTGTGGCGGCGCGTCGAACCCAACTGCCCAGCAACGACGACACCCACCAGCCGATGATCAGGATCAACAGGGCGACCAGCAAATTGATGCCCATCTCCACCAGCCTGGGGGCCCAGGCGTTGAATTCGTTCAAGGCGTCTTCCATGGAATCTCCAACAAAAATGACAACCGAAAACTGTATCAGATGGCGGATACGCAAAGGGGCGCGCCGCAGCCTGGCTATGTCAAGCTTTGTAAGCGATGCGGCGGGTGCTTGTCAGCCTGTTTTTCAACCTGCTTTTCAACCTGCTTTTCAACCTGATTTCAGGCCGGAACGATGCGGAAGTGGTTGTCCCAGGACTGTTCGCGCGACGGCGGCAGCACCGGCGTTTCATGGCCCGCGGCATCGGTGCGCAACATGGCGCCCAAACCGCTGCTGACCAGAAAGCCGGCTTGCGGCGCGGGCGCCACGCCGCAGCCGTCGGCCAATTGCGTCGTGCCCAGGCAGCGGCCGCTGGCCGCGTCCCAATAGATCACCTGCCCGCCCACGGGGCTGGACGTGGCGATGATGCCGCCCGCCGCGTCCACCGTGACCGAGCCCACGTAGTTGCGCATATTGCGCAGCGTCTCGGCCGGCCCTTCGAATAGTTCCAGCGGCGCGCCTCGGCGATGCCGTCCCACCAGCGCGGGCCGGTCGGCGGCGGGCCCCATGTATTGGCAGCCGAACCACACGCAGCCATCAGCCGCCAGCGCCAGATGCCGGATCGACAAGCGATGCAACGCGGGCGCCAGTTCCACCTTTTCCAGCAGTTGGCCGCTGGCCGCGTCGATGTAGGCCAGCGACGGCCGCATCGTATCCAGGTTGAGTTCCAGCTTGCCGTAGTCGGGATGCGTCAGAATGCCGCCGTTGGCCACGCACAGCGTCTTGCCGTCGGGCATCAACACGACTTCGTGCGGGCCGATGCCGCCTGAGTCGAATTCGCCGACGCGCCGCCACGCCCCGCCCGGCGAGGCATCGTAAATGCCCAGCACGCCGCGCCCGGCCTCGAAATCATTTTCCGTGGCGGTCAACAGCCGTCCGCCCTCCACGAACGCGCCATGGCCGAAGAAATGGCGTTCGTCGGGCACCGGCAGCGCCTGGGGCTCGCCGCCCTCGCGCAGCGAAAACGCCACGGCGAAAAACCCCGGCTGACGGCCGAACACCACGGCGCGCTGGCTAGCGGAATCAATGGCAAAGCTGTGGCCGCGCGCGGGCATCGGCACCACCAGACGGTCGTGCCCGGCCTCGTCCAGCAGCACGGCTTCGTCACGTCCACCGCGCTTGCGTGCGCTCAGGTACAGCGGGCCGCCGTCGGCCGGAAGCGCGGCCCGCGCGGCAACGGGCGACAGGCCCAGCGCCGCAGCCATCGACAAGAAGCGGCGGCGGTCAATCACCATCAAGCGCATTGAATCCGATGGTGACGCCCAAGGCGGGCGCCAGGTTCTGGTCGACGATGTCCTTGGCGTTCTTCAGAGTCAGAGTAGCCAGCAACAACAGGCGGCGGCCTTCTTCAGCTTGCAGCGCCGTGTCCAGCGGCACCGGCACGGCTTGCAGGGTTTGCGCGGCGGCCTGCAGTTCGCCACGCACCGAGCCGTCTATCCACTCATCGCCCGCCGGTAAGGGGTACGCGCCAGCCTGGTAAAACGCCTTCAGGCCGTCCAGGTTCGCGGCCAACAGGCGCGTGGACAGCCCGCTGCGCCAGAATGCCGCGCGCTTGGGCCGCGCGGCATCTGGCGACTCGCCCAGCACCGGCAAGATCTTTACGTCGCGCGCAAATTGCAGGCCGGTCGACAAGGCCTTCATGGCTTCGGCCGCAACTTCCTGCGAGTTGCGGTACAGGTCGTTGCCCGACTGCGGCTTGGCGAACTGGCGGCCAAAATCGCCCTGCGCGCTCCAGGCCTGCGCCACATCGCGCGATATCGTCGCGACGTTGGCGGCCACCGCGCGCGCATAGCCGCACGCGTAGGCGAAGGTAGGCGCGGTGCTTTGCGCGTTCGACTTCAGCAGCGCCGGGTCGCCGTACAGCACATATTCCAACGCGGGCAGCCCTTGCACCGCCACGCTGCGGCCGGCCAGCGCGCCGGGCGCCAGCAAGGCTTCGTCCTTGGCAGCAATCAGTTGCTGCACTTGCCGGGGCATCACGCCGCGCGTGTCGGGCCAGAACGCCAGCCGCTCAAAGCGGTTGGCCTGCACCAGCGGCCCAAAGCGCAGAATCTCCACGCCCGACCAAGCCAGCGCCAATTGCGTGTAGGCCTCACCCACACGCGCCGCGCCTGCTGCATCCGGCTTGGCGCACCAGCCGCCCAGCGCGCCGTCCAGCGCGGCGGCAGCATCCACCATCTTGCCCACTGCCGGACGCGCGTAATCACGCGCCAGCCGTTCGCCCAGGTCAGCCGGCAGGGTGGCTTGAGACCCGGCTTGAGATCCGGCCTGAGACCCGGCCTGAGACCCGGCTTGCGACTGGGCTTGCGCGCTCATCGGTACTACCAAGGCGGCCGACAACGCCAGCACAGCCGCCAGGGCAGGCTTGAACACAGCAGGCTTGAACACAGCAGGCTTGAACCCGGCATGCAAGAACCGGGTCATCGCAGCGTATCGGGTCATCACGGCGTATCGGGCCATTTACAGCGACTCCAGGAAACGGATCAGATCGGCGCGCTCTTCAGGCGTCATCGCCACCACGCGATCGCGCGAGGGCTTGCCCGCGCCGCCATGCCACAGCACGGCTTCCAGCAAGGTGCGCGCGCGCCCGTCATGCAGCCAGGTGGCCGACGGGTTCACGGTCTTGGTCAGGCCGATGCCCCACAGCGGCGGCGTGCGCCATTCGCGGCCATTGGCCTGGCCGTCGGACACACCATCGGCCAGGTCGTCGCCCATGTCGTGCACCAGCATGTCGGTGTAGGGCCAGATCAGTTGGAAGCGATGCTCCGGCTGCTTGGCGTTGCGGCTCGTCACGTACTTGGGCACGTGGCACGCCACGCAATTGGCTTCATAGAACAGCTTCTTGCCCGCCAGCACGCGCGCGTCGTCCGCGTCGCGGCGCTGCGGCACGGCCAGGTTGGTGGAATAGGTGGTGATGAAGTCCATCAGCTTGGCCGGCACTTCTTCCGGACCAAAGCGCGGCTGCGCCCCGTGCGGCATGTCCAGGCACTGCTTCTGCGCGGGCGTGCAATCGCCCGAATGCTTGGGGAACATTGGCGTGGACAAGCCCATGTCGTTGGAGAACGCCGCGGCGCTCTGCTGTTCGACGGTGGGTTGGCCGGCCTTCAGGTTGAAGCGCCCCAGCGCGCGCTGGCCGGTGCGCGCATCGGTCACCCAGTTGGGTTTGCCGACGATGCCATCGCGCTTGTCCGCCCCCACGTTGGCCAGGATGTCGGCTTCGTGGATGGATTCCAGCAAGCCCAGGCCGATCATCGGCGGCGCCAGGCGTGGCGAGATCTGCGTGTCGGCGCGCATCGGGCCGTAGCCGGGGTTTTCGATGCGGTAAGTGGGCTTCATCAGCGTGGCGGTTTCGCCGCCATTCAAGGCCACCGGAATGGGCTCGTATTCGATCTCCATGCGGCCTTCGGCAGGCAGCCCCGCCACCGCGAAGTTCTGCAACTGCACGCCGTAGACGGGTTCGGGAAGCTCGGCGATTTCGCCCGGGGCCAGCTTGGGGTGGCCACGGTCGGGGCCGTGCGGCACGGCCAGGCGCAACAGCAGCGCCACGGCGTCCGTGCGTTCCAAGGGATCGAACCCGGGCACCGTGCCGCGTCCGTCCTTGGTATGACAGGCCTGGCAAGAGCGCGCGTTGAATAGCGGGCCCAGGCCATCGGACGCCTGCGTCGAGGCCGGCGCCGACACCCAGTCCTTGCGGAACAGGCCATTGCCAACCTGGAATTCCTGGCGCCCCTCGAAGCTCATGTTGGCCGAGGGTTGGGAAAAGATATCGGCGTTGATCAGTTTGTTGGTGGTCGCGGCGCCCGCCTGCATGGTTTCAAAGGATTCGACCTTTGAAAAGTCGCGCGTGGGCGCGGTGATGGCGGTGACGCGCTTTTGGTCTTCGGGCGTGAGGTCATCACGCCCGGCGGTCACTTCAGTGGCGGCGGCGCCGGCATGAGCCGACGCCGCCAGTACGGCGGCTAGTACGAGTTTCACTTGAATACGGCGTCAGGTTTGTCCAGGCTGTCGGAACCTTCGATGGCAACCTTGCCCAGCTCAAGCAGCGTGATCACGCGCTCCAGGCTGCGGGTTTGATCCACGAGGCGGTCAATGGCGGCCTGCACCACGGCGTTGCCTTCCTTGTTGCCATCCGCAATCATCTGGTCGTAGGTTTCGACCGTTTCAGCGCGGGTCTTCATGGCCTGCATGGCGGCCACGGTGGCGTCCAGCTTGGCGCGCACTTCGGCATCCAGCTTCGGATCGCGAGCCTTGACCAGTTCGGACAAGCTGGCGCCCTTGACCTCTTTGCCGTCGATGCGGGTGTAGGTGCCCAGATAGACGTTGCGGATGCCGATCTGGTCGTAGTAGTGCGAGTTGTGGGTGTTGTCCGAGAAGCAGTCGTGCTCTTCTTCGGGGTCATGCAGCATCAGGCCCAGCTTCATGCGTTCGCCGGCCAGTTCGCCGTACGACAGGCTGCCCAGACCGGTCAGCATGGCAATCAGCCCTGCCTTGGGATCTTCTTCGACGGCCTTGCGCGCGGCGCCGTCCTTCTTCCAGTTACCCACCATTTCTTCCAGGTCGGTCACCAGCAGATCCGTCACGGCCTTCAGGAATTCAATACGGCGCTCGCAGTGGCCGCCCGTGCATTGCTTGGTGTCGAAATCGGTGTGCGGGCGGTTGCCCGAATGGCGCTCTTGCGGCGTGCCCTTGCGGTCGGCCGGCGCGGGGCCGGAGCCGTTCAGGTCCTGGCCCCACAGCAGGAATTCGATGGCGTGATAGCCCGTGGCCACGTTGGCCTCGTTGCCGTCGGCTTCGTGCAGCACTTCGGACAGCAGTTGCGGCGTGATCTTGCTGACGTCCACCGTCTTGCCGCCCACCGAGATCTTGGAATTGGCGATGACGTTGACGGCGTAAAAAGCGTTTTCGTCGTTTTCGGTACCGTAGGAAGCGTCGACATAGTCGATCAGGCCTTCATCCAGCGGCCAGGCGTTCACGCGGCCTTCCCAGTCGTCAACGATGGGGTTGCCGAAGCGGTAGGCCTCGGTCTGCTGGTAGGGCACGCGGGCAGCCAGCCAGGCTTCGCGCGCGGCCTTCAGCGTGTCGGGGCTGGGCTTGGCGATCAGCGCGTTGATGGCCGTGCGCAGCGTCTTGGCGGCGGTAAGCGAGTCTTCATAGCCCGCCAGCGCCAGATCCGAATAGGTGGCGACCACAGCGCGAGGCTCTGCCGCCGCGTGGGCCGTTCCCCCGAATACCGCCGCGGCCAGCACCGCTCCCAACAACAACTTGCGCATCGACTTTCTCCCGTGACTCGAACGGTGTCCGCCCCCGCGGCGGGCCGTTCCGACTTCAGTTTTGAGGATGCGAGTGTAAACAATTTTCGTTTGATGTTCAGCCCAAAGTCAGATACCTGACACTTTTTTGAACGGCTTTCGCGATGAAATACGCGCAATATCAAGGGCTCGCCGCTACTATCCGGCAATCTCCCTTCCCCTACCGTTATCCATGGAACTTCGACAGCTCCGCTATTTCGTTCGCGTGGCCGAACTGGGCAGCATCGGCCGCGCGGCGCGAGATCTGGGCGTGGTCGCCTCGGCGCTAAGCCAGCAGATCAGCCGGCTGGAAAGCGAGCTGGCGACGCGGCTGCTGATGCGCACGCACACCGGCGTTGTTGCCACCGCCGCCGGCACCGCCTTCTTGCGGCAGGCCCGCTTGACGCTGCGGCACGCGGACAACGCCGTGGCCGCCGCGCGCGAGGCCCGGCTGGCCGGCATGGTCAGCGTGGGCTTTGCGCCCACCACCGCGTCACTGCTGGCCAAGCCGTTCTATGCCGCCATGGCCGAACGCTATCCCAATGTGCGGCTGCATCTGGTGGAAGGCTTGTCGGGCAACCTGGGCGAACAGCTTGGCAGCCGCCGCCTGGATCTGGCCGTGCTGTTTCAGAACGACAGCGGCCAGGGGCGCAGCGCCATCCCCGTGCTGGATGAACGCTTGTTCCTGCTGGCCCGGCGCGGCATGGTTGCACTGACCGATGGCGAGCCCACCACCATTGCCGAATTGGCGGGCCTGCCGCTGGCGGTGACCAGCAAGGCGCACGGCCTGCGCGCCTGGGTCGAAGCCGCTTTCGAACGCGCGGGCATCGAACCCTGGGTCGCGGTCGAGGTAGACGGCCTGACGACCCTGATGGACCTGGTGCAGGCCAACCCCATCGCCACCATCCAGCCGGGCGCGGCGGTCGCGCGGGCCGAGGCGGGCCTCTTGAACATGCACCCCATCGACGACCCGTTCCTGTACCGGCGCAACGCCGTCTACTGCATCGACGAAGAAGAATTGTCGCCCGCCGCGCTGGCCGCCCGCGTGGTGCTGGTGGACGTGATGCGCGCCCAGGTGCGCCATGGCGCCTGGCCCGGCGCCACCCTTCTGGATTCGTGATGCCCCCATGCCGGGCGCATGGCTAGGCCGCGGCAAGTCACACGGATAAAGTGGGTTCATGGACGCTGCGGCATCGTGCCACGGCCAAGCACCTTCTTGATATCCGATGACGACTGACACCCGACGCCCGGGCGTGTTACCCCCCGGTGTGCTTCCTATCTCTTCGATGCGCCCGCACTGTTCCGAACAGGAGTGGCAGGCCCGCGTCGACCTCGCCGCCTGTTACCGGCTGGTGGAACACTACGGCATGGCCGACATGATGGCCAACCACATTTCGTCGCGCGTGCCGGGCGAAGACAACGCCTTCCTGATCAACCCCTACGGGATGATGTACGAAGAGATCACGGCGTCCAGCCTGATCAAGGTAGACCTGGACGGCACCGTCCTGGCCAAGCCCGACTTCGGCGACCTGGACTACGGCATCAACAAGGCCGGCTACGTGATCCACAGCGCCGTGCACGCCGCGCGCCATGACGTGGACTGCGTGATCCACACGCATAGCTGGGCGTCCATGGCCGTGGCCTCGCTGGACTGCGGCCTGCTGCCGCTGACGCAGACCGCCATGCGTTTCCTGAAGATCGGCTATCACGACTACGAAGGCGTGGTGCTGGACCTGCAAGAGCAGCAATCGCTCTTGCGCGACCTGGGCCAGGGCGAGGCGCTGATCCTGCGCAACCACGGCGCGCTGACCGTGGGCCGCACGGTGGGCGAGGCCTTCAACTGGATGCACCGGCTGGAACTGGCCTGCCGCGCGCAACTGGCGGCCATGGCCACGGGCTCGCCCCTGCGCGCCGTCAGCCCGGCCGTGCTGGAAGAGACCTGGAACAACTATCAGCCCGGCACGCGGCGCCCTTACGGCGTCATGGAATGGCCGGCCCTGCTGCGCAAGCTGGACCGCATGGACCCGAGCTTTCGGAGCTGACCGACTAAAGACTGGCTGGCTGGCTGAAGCCCCCCCCCTTTTCAAAAGCGCTGGCCGACGTGGCGGCACGGCGCTGACACCGCCCACACAACAACCACGAACGGAGACAACATGAACACTGCCCGAGCCCTGCTCGCCGCCGCAGCGACGGCCTGCGCCTGTACCGCTCTGCCCGCGACTGCCGCGGACTACCCCGACAAACCCGTCAGGGTAATCGTCGCGTTCACCGCGGGCGGCACCACCGACACCCTGACGCGCAGCGTCTCCAATGTGCTGGCCAAACAATTGGGCCAGTCCTTCGTGGTGGAAAACAAGCCCGGCGCCGGCGGCAATATCGGCACGGAATTCGTGGTGCGCGCCGCTCCTGACGGGCACACGCTGATCGTCAATTCCGTGGGCCCCATCGCCGTCAATTCATCGCTGACCAAGCTGCCCTTCGACCCGCTGACCGACCTGATTCCCATGGTGCAGATCGCCACGGTGCCCAACGTGCTGGTGGTGCCGCCGTCTTCGCCCGCCAAGGACATCAAGGGCTTCCTGAAGTACGTCAAAGAAGCCAAGCAACTGAACTACAGCTCCACCGGGGTGGGCACGTCATCCCACTTGGCCAGCTACATGCTGATGGACCAGTTGGGCGTGGAAGCCACGCACGTGCCGTACAAGGGCGCGGATGCGGTCAACGACCTGCTGGCCGGGCGTATTGATTTCATGTTCGCCACCATTCCGTCGGTGATCGGGCAGATACGCGCGGGCAAGCTGCGGCCGCTGGCGGTCAGCACGTTGCAACGCTCGGCCACCCTGCCCGACCTGCCCACCATCGCCGAATCCGGCTATGCGGGCTTTGACGCCGGATCGTGGTTTGGCTTCTTCGCGCCCAAGGGCACGCCGCCCACGGTCGTGGCCACCATCAACCGCGAAGTCAACGCCGCGCTGCCGGGCCTGCAGACGCAGATGGTGAACGAGGGCGCTGAACCCGTGGGCGGCACGCCGGCGCAGTTCGCCACCTTCATCAAGCAGGAACACGACAAATGGGCGGCGCTGGTGCGCAAGTTCCAACCCAACCCCAACTGAGCCCCTGACGCTTAACCCCTGACGCTTAGCCCCCGACGCCGCCCTTCTATGCCGCAAGAAGAGATCCGCATCCTGTGTTCGCCGACCGAGGCGGACACCTTGCGCCACGCGCTGCCCGCCACCGGCGGGCGGCGCTTCACGCTGTGCCATCCGCAAGCCGGCCAGCCCTGCGACGCGCAGGTGGCGTTTGTGTCCCGCGATATCACCGGTGATTCGACCAAGTTCCAGATCACGCCCGACACGGCGCTGTATTACGACGCGATGCGCGATGCGCCCACGCTGCAATGGGTGCACGTGCATTCCGCCGGCGCCGACCGCGAGATCTATCAGCATCTGCACGCGCGCGGCGTGACCATCACCACCTCGCAAGGCGCGACCGACGCCGTGGTGGCGCAAACCGCCATCGGCGGCGTGCTGGCCCTGGCGCGCCGCCTGCCCTTGTTGGCGGCCGACCAGCGCGAGCGCGCATGGCGGCCGCTGTTGGGCGCGCGCACACCGCGCGACCTGGCGGGCCAGCATGCGGTGGTGGTGGGCTGGGGCGCCATCGGCCAACGCATCGGCACGTTGCTGGGCGCGCTGGGCCTGACACTGACCGTGGTGCGCCATTCCGCCACGCCCGTGGCTGATGCCCGCCACACCGCCACATATGACGAACTGACCGGCCTGCTGCCCCAGGCAGACTGGCTGGTGCTGGCCTGTCCGCTGACCTCGGCCACGCGCGGGTTGGTCGACCGCGCCGCGCTGGCCGCCCTGCCCGCGCATGCATCGGTCATCAACGTGGCCCGCGGCCATGTCATCGACGAGCCCGCGCTGATCGAGGCGCTGGCGGCGGGCCGGCTGGGCGGCGCGTTCCTGGACGTTTTCCAACAAGAGCCGCTACCGCCGGAATCCCCGCTATGGAGCCTGGACAATGTCATCGTCACGCCGCACAGCGCTGGCTTTTCAGATGGCAACAGCGCCCGCGTGCGTGCGCTGTTCTTGAACAATCTGCAACGCTGGGCTGGCGGCGAGCCGCTGGCCAATAGGCTGGTGGGCTGATGGGCTGATTGGTTGGCTGATCAGGTAGCCAGTGCTTGGCCAGGCGATCGGCAGACTTCGCCCTTGATACGTCCCCTTAAATGGTGCGCCATGCACCAAAATGGTTCACGCCAAGCACCAGCCCGAGGCCCGCGCGGCCAGCACCTCGGCGCAAACCCCAGAAGAAGCCCCGGCAGGAACCCACTCGCAAACCTGGCACGGGTTTTGCTTGATGACTGGTATGCAAGCTTGTCTACAAGACAGGCCTCAGACCCAAATCAATGCAAGCCCTCCAGGAGCCCTCATGATCAACCGCAATGCGCCCTTCGCTTTCAACGCCACCCGCCGCCGCCTGATCCAGGGCGCCGCCCTGGGCGCCGCGACGCTGGCCGCGCCCGCGCTGGTGCGCGCGCAGTCGGGTCCGGTAATCCGTATCGGCTTCTGGCCCGTTGCCGCCGGCCTGCCGTTCTACGCCGCGGTTGAAAAAGGCTATTTCAAGGAAGCCGGCCTGAATGTCGAACCGCTGAAGTTCGCGGGCGCGCAGCAGGTCATGGAAGCCATGCTGGCAGGCCGCGCGGACGGCAGCGCCAACGGCACGGGCTCGGCCAACCTGGCCATTGGCGAAATCGCCTCGCCCGGCCTGTTCAAGATTTTTGCGTCCAACCCCAGCAACGTGAAGAACGTGCTGGATGAGTTCATCGTCGCGAAAGACAGTCCCATCAAATCCATAGCAGACCTCAAGGGGAAAAAGGTCGGATCTGGACCCGGCATCCAGAACGCCACGCTGGCCAAAGCAGTGCTGGAGCGCGCCGGCGCAACCGGAGCAACCGTGGTCGAGTTGGCAATCAGCCAACACGTGGCCGCGGTTGCCGCCGGCCAGTTGGATGCGTGCTACACGCTGGAGCCCACGGGCACGGTGGGCCGCTTGAACGGCACCACCCGCGTGCTGGAAACCGGCGTGATCGCCAAGTACGTGTTGGGCGATCCCATGGCGCCGTGGTTCGGCGGCTCGGCCTCGCTGACCACCGCCTTCCTGAAAAAGCATCCGGAAGAAAGCAAAAAATTCATCGCGGCCTATGCGCGCGGCATTGAACTGATCCGCACCAAGCCGGCCGAGGCGCGCCCCTTCATGAAGGGCTACACCGCCATCGAAGGCCCCATGACCGAAGAAGTGCCGCTGGCCGCCTACACGCTCTACAACGAGTTCACGGCAAGCGACATTCAGTACTTCCAGAAATTCTTCGACCTGTTCACCGAAAAGGGCATCTTCGCGCAGAAGGTCGACGTGTCGTCCATGCTTTACAAGGGCTGATCCATGACAGCAACAACGTCTGCCACGCCCGCCGCCCCTGCTGGCGCGGCTGCTCCCGCCAAGTCGCCGCCCCGCAAGTTCGATGCGTCGCGCTTCCTGCCGCTGATCGGCCCGCTGGCGCTCTTCATCATCTGGGACCTGGTGGTGCGCCTGCAACTGGTCAGCCCCGTGCTGTTGCCTACCCCCAGCGCCACCATCGTGGCCTTGGTGAAGGGCCTGGCGGGCGGCCCGCTGCTGTGGGACTTCCTGTCGTCCCTGAACCGCACACTGCAAGCCTTCGTCATCGCCGGCGTCATCGGCGTGCCGCTGGGCGTGCTCCTGGGCAGCAACGAAAAAGCGTATCGCAGCGTGGAGTTCCTGGTGGACTTCTTCCGCTCCACGCCGTCGTCCGCGCTGATCCCGCTGTTCCTGATGATCTTCGGCGTCACGGACATGAACAAGATCGCCATCGCGGCCTTCGCTGCCGTGCTGGTGATTCTGTTCAACAGCGCCTATGGCGTCATCAACGCACGCAAGCAGCGCGTAATGGCGGCCCGCGTGATGGGTGCATCGCGCTGGCAGATCTTCAAGGACGTGCTGATCTGGGAAAGCCTGCAACCCACGTTCGTCGGCTTGCGCAGCGGCGTGTCGATGGCGCTGGTGATCGTGATCGTGGCCGAAATGTTCATCGGGTCCGACAGCGGCCTGGGCAACCGCATCATCAATTCGCAGCAGGTGCTGAACGTGCGCGAGATGTATGCGGCGATCCTGGCGGCCGGCGCCCTGGGTTATGTGCTGAACATTATTTTTCTTGTGCTGGAAAAGCGCGTGGTCCATTGGAGCGGCCGATAAATGTCTACCGTCATCAATCCCATCATCGCCCCCGCCCCCGCCGCCGCGCCGTTCGAGCCCGGCCCCCTGGGCACGCACATCACCATCCGTGGCCTGACCAAGTATTTCGCGGGCTGGCCGCTGTACGAAGACTTCAACCTGGACATCCCCAAGGGCAAGATCGTCTCGGTGTTCGGCCCCAACGGCTGCGGCAAGTCCACGCTGATCAACATGATCGCGGGCCTGATTCCCATTGATTCGGGCGAGATCCTGTTCGATGGCAAATCGCTGGCGCAAACCAAGATCGGCTACGTGTTCCAGAACTATCGCGAAGCCATGTTCCCGTGGCTGCGCACCATCGACAACATCGCCTACCCGCTGCGCCTGGAAGGCCGCAGCAAGGCCGAAGTGGATGCCCGCGTGGAAGAACTGGTGGCGTCGTTCGACGTCAAGTTCGACCTGAAGCGTTATCCGTACGAACTGTCCGGCGGGCAGCAGCAGACGGCGTCCATCATGCGCGCCCTGGCGCCCGGACCCGAGGTGCTGTTCCTGGACGAACCGTTTTCGGCGCTGGACTTCGAGATGACGCTGTTCATCCGCGAAAAACTGCAAGAGGTGTTCTTGCAAACCGGCACGACGATGCTGCTGGTGTCGCATGATCTGGAAGAAGCCGTGTACCTGGCCGACCAGGTACTGCTCTTGACCAAGCGGCCCACGCGCGTGGCTGAAATTCTGGACTACACCGACGCGCGCCCGCGCACCGTGGAAACCTTGTCCGAACCCAGCTTCATCCAGATGAAGAAACTGAGCCTGGAGATTTTCCAGCGCGAAGTGCGCAGGTAAGTCGGGAACATACGTCCTGCAAGCAAACGTTTTGCAAGCAACACAGGTAAGTCAACACAGCGTCTATCGGGAGCCTCCGCCATGACCCAGGAAACCATCGATCAATACGTGCGCAGCGCCTTGGCGCTGTCGGGCTATGCCTTGCGCGAATCCACCACGGCGGAAGTCGTGCAGCAGTTCGCGCGCATCCACGACATTGCGGCAAGCTTTGTCGACGAGCCGCTGCCCGTGGAGCTGGAATCCGCATCGGTGTTCCGTCCATGAGCGGCCCCGCCACCGACATCGCCCGCCAGATTGCCAGCGGCGAGCGCAGCGCCGTGGCGGTGCTGGACGCCACCTTGGCACG
The DNA here is from genome assembly GCF_002812705.1 of Achromobacter spanius. NCBI lineage: Bacteria > Pseudomonadati > Pseudomonadota > Betaproteobacteria > Burkholderiales > Alcaligenaceae > Achromobacter > Achromobacter spanius. The sequence goes on from NZ_CP025030.1 coordinate 5,360,352, forward strand.
CATCCGCGAACGCGACGCCCGCTACAACTGCTTCACCGCCATCACCGAAGCCCGCGCGCGCCAGGAAGCCGCCGCCATCGACGCGCGCCGCGCCCGGGGCGAAGCGCTGCCGCCGCTGGCCGGCGTGCCCTATGCCGTCAAGAACCTGTTCGACATCACCGACGAAGTCACGTTGGCGGGGGCCCGCGTCAATGCGGCGAATCCCCCTGCCCGCCACGACGCCCGCCTGGTCACGCGCCTGCGCGAGGCCGGCGCGGTGCTGGTCGGCGCCTTGAACATGGACGAACACGCTTACGGCTTCACCACCGAAAACACGCACTACGGCCCCTGCCGCAACCCGCATGACGTCACCCGCGTGGCGGGCGGCTCATCCGGCGGCAGCGCGGCCGCCGTCGCGGGCGGACTCGTGCCGCTGACCTTGGGGTCGGACACCAACGGGTCCATCCGCGTGCCGGCGTCCCTGTGCGGCGTCTTTGGCTTGAAGCCGACCTATGGCCGCCTGCCCCGCACCGGCTCCTTTCCGTTCGTGGGCAGCCTGGATCACCTGGGGCCGTTCGCGGCCAGCGCCAGCGACCTGGCCGCCGCCTACGATGCGCTGCAAGGGCCGGACGCCGACGACGCCGCCTGCGCGCAACACGCCGCCGAACCCGTGCTACCCGCGCTTGCGGCCGGCGCGCGCAAGCTGCGCGTGGCCGTCCTGGGCGGCTACTTCAACGATTGGGCCGGCCCCGCCGCGCGCCGCGCCGTCGAGATCGCCGCGCGCGCCCTGGACGCCACCGCCATCGTCGAACTACCCGGCGCCACGCAAGCCCGCGCCGCCGCCTTCATCATCACGGCGGCCGAAGGTGGCGCCTTGCATCGACGCAAGCTGGTCACCCACTACGACTACTACGAGCCCTATTCCCGCGACCGCCTCGTGGCCGGCAGCCTGGTGCCGGCGGCCTGGGTGCAGCAGGCGCAACGCATCCGCCACCGCGTCTACCGCGAGGCCCTGGCGCTGTTCGACCAGTACGACGTGCTGATCGCGCCCGCCACGCCCGTGTCCGCCACGCCCATCGGCACCGACTGGCTGACGCTGGCGGGCAAGGAACTGCCGGCGCGCGCCAGCATGGGCTTGTTGACGCAGCCCATCTCATGCATCGGCCTGCCCGTGTGTACCGCCCCCACCTGGCCGGAAGCCGAGCAGGACGGCCACCTGCCACTGGGCGTACAACTGATCGGCGCCCCCTGGCGCGAAGCCGATTGCCTGGCCGCCGCCTACGCGCTGGAACAGGCCGGCGCGGCAAGCGTGCGGCCCGTCTGATCGATTAAGCGCCCGCCCTCCGACAACGCCCGATCGCCCCCAAATCCTTTCGCAATCAAGGCCCCGTTATGGAAACTGCTTTCGCTGCCATCGACATGCCGCGCACCCTGGCCGACACGGCCTACGGGGCTTTGAAACGCGACATCCTGGACTTCCGGCTCGCGCCGGGCGACCGCTTCACCGAAACCGAAATCGCGGAACGGCTGCAGGTCAGCCGTACCCCGGTGCGCGAAGCGCTGTTCCGGCTGGAGCGCGAAGGCTATCTGGAAGTGCGGCAGCGCAACGGCTGGCTGGTCAAGCCGCTGGACTTCAACACGCTGGACCACTTCTACGAACTGCGCAGCGTGCTGGAAACCGCTGCCGTCCAGACCTTGTGCGTCCCGCAACAACTGCCTGATCCGCTACGCGCGCTGCAAGCGCTGGCGGACACGTGGCTGGTCAGCCCAAGCGAACGCTCCAACGATGGCGAATGGCTGGCCGACCTGGACGAACGCTTCCATATCGACCTGGTTGCAGCGGCCGGCAACCCGGAAATCTCGCGCGTGCACCGCGCCGCCACCGAGCGCATCCGCATCGTGCGCCGGCTGGACTTCACGCTGCAAGACCGCATCGACAATACCTACGAGGAACATGGCGCGATCTTGCGCGCGGTGCTGGCGCGTGACGGCGCCAGCGCCACGCAACTGCTGCAAGCGCATATCCATGACAGCCAGACCGCGGTGCGCAAGATCACGCTGCACCGCCTGTACTCCACGCGGCATGCCAAGGCGGCATGAATGCACGGCGATGCCGGGGGTGGGGGTTCGATCACCCCGCCCGCAGCCAGCGCTGCAACACACGCGAAATAACCGGGATGCAGATGAACACCATAATGGGCGTCAATATCACACTCGTGATCAGCACGCGCCAGAACACCGGCATCATGTTCAAGTGCTCGCTGACCAGAATCGAAAACACCAGCAGCACCGGAAAGTAAGCCAGCCAGATGCTCACGGCCTGCTTCCAACGCGGCGGCGCGCTGGCCGCCTTGGGCGCGAACCAGCCGTCGGTGCCGCTGACGCGGTGTTCATGGCTCGCGCGCACCAGGTTCGCGCCGCGTTCCAACCACATGCGACGCGGCAACGACTTTTCCCAGCGCAGCAGGCTGGCCGCGTCGTTAAAGCGCAGCACGATCTGGTACTCGTCCCCCCCCTCGGGCGGTTGCAGCACGCCCGACCCCAGGAAACCGGGGAACCCCGCCGCCAAGATTTCGCCCTGGCGCATCCAGGACAGAAAATCGCTATAGCGTTCGGGCGCGATGTGACGGGTGACCAGCATGGTGACCGGGGCGGAAACAGCGGAACTGGACATGACGGAACTCCTGAGCAACGGTGCAGCTTGTTATGCAGTGTTAACCCTAGCAATCCCCGTGCCAGCCTTGCGGCGCAGCATTTCCCTGGTGCGAATGACCGTACGACGCAGCGTCCGGAATTTTGCGCACCGCAGCACACACCATATTGGTGATTACCCCTACACAACGCACCACATCGGTGCATTCGGAGAAAGCTCATGGACATCAACCTGCCCGACGTCGTCGCCGAGGTCACCACCGCCTTCGAGCGCTACGAAACGGCGCTGGTCACGAACGACGTCGAGGAACTGGACGCGCTGTTCTGGAACAGCCCCCACACGCTGCGCTACGGCGCCAGTGAAAACCTCTACGGCTATGACGCCATCCGCGAGTTCCGCGCGGGGCGTTCGCCGCAAGGATTGGCCCGCCGCGTCCTGCGCACCGCCATCACCACCTACGGCAACGACTTCGCCACCACCAACATTGAATTCCAGCGTGAAGGCAGCGACCGCATCGGTCGCCAAAGCCAGACGTGGATGCGCACGCCCGCGGGTTGGCGCGTGGTGTCCGCGCACGTCAGCCTGATGGCATGACGGGTTCCATGACACATCTCGCATCAAGACATCACGCGCTTGATGATTGAGCGCATCGCGCACCAGGTCTACACTGATCTTTCCTTTTTCTCGTCGGAGCATTTGCCCATGAGCACATACAAGATTGCGGTTTTTGTCGGCAGCCTGCGTGCCGCCTCGATCAATTTGCGATTGGCCCGAGCGCTGGAAAAGCTGGTTCCCGCAGACTTCAAGTTCGAGTATGTGAGCCTGGGCGACATCCCCCTGTACAACCAGGACAACGAGAACAATCTGCCCGCCCCCGCCGCCAAGCTCAAGCAGCAAATCGCCGACGCGCAAGGCATTCTTTTCGTATCGCCCGAGCACAACCGCTCGGTGCCCGCCGCCATCAAGAACGCCATCGATTGGGGCTCGCGCCCGTGGGGCCAGAACTCCTGGCCGGGCAAAGCCGTCGGCATCGTGGGCGCATCCCCCAGCGCCGCCGGCACCGCGATGATGCAACAACACCTGCGCAACATCCTGGCCGCCGAAGGCGCCAACGCGCTGACCACGCCAGAAGTCTTCCTGCAATATTCCGACGGCCTGGTCGACGACCAATACACCATCACCAATGAAGGCACGCGCAAGTTCCTGCAAGGCTGGGTCGACCGCTACGTCGACTGGGTCAAGAAGATGAGCACCTGATTTGCAGCGCTGATCGCCGCCGCTGCCGGCAGGGCCAAGCCCGCCGGCACCGATCGCCCGATCTACCTCCGGGCGATCAAGCCCCCCGATACGTCGGGGGGCTTTTTTATGTTGGGCGATGACGCACAAGGCGAGCGATGCGGGGAAGGATGACCAAACCATCCTATTGCCGCCGCATAACTGGCGGGCCTGTGTTTAGGCGTGCCGCTATCACTGGTGCTTGCTACCTGGCACTACCGTACAAATTCAGGAGAGTGATGTGGACATCGGAACACTTGTCGGGCTTGGCCTTCTTGCCGCGCTCATCGCTTCGGGATTCGCTATTGCCAACAACGTCGCCAAGTCGGAACTCAAGAAGCAACGCGAACTGTCCGGTCGTGGTCGGCGGCGGCCTTCCTGAAACTTATCCCCGCCATCTGTGGAGAAGGCTGAGGACAGTCTTGGGGCACAGTCAAAATCTCTTGTCCCGCCAAGCACTTGCGTGTGCTGATCAAACAATGCGCAATCATCCTTTTGGATGAGATTCGGCGGACTTATCCCCGAAAAGGCTGGATGTCCGACCAGCAGTTGCCGACGCGGCGCAGCGCTTGTTGATTTGTCCCAGCATTCTGTGGAAAAGCATGAGGACAGTTTGAGGGCAGGTACAAAAATGCCATTGATATCAAGCACCTGCGGGGGCTGGTCAATAATGGCCCAACGATGCCTCTCTAGGCGCCAAGTTGTCCCCGCCAAATGTGGATAAGGCTGAGGACAGTATGCGGGTAGTCGCTAAAAACGCTTGCAGGGCAAGGACTTGCGCCTGGCGGGCAATAAACGCTCAAGCGCTGCTCCACGCCGGTCTTACCGCGACGGGCGCGGCGCGTTGGGGATAAGCGAACAGGCTTGTCCCCATGGAATGTGGACAAGCCTATGAACAGTCGGATAACAAGCCCAAAAACTTCTTATCCGACAAGCACTTGGAAGTGCTGCTCAAAGAAAGACCAGCTAAAGGATTACTCGTCGCCTTCCAGGCGCATGCCGATCTTCAAACCGACCTGCCAGTGGGCCACCTTGCCGTCCTTGATGTGGCCACGCACTTCGGTGACTTCAAACCAATCCAGGTTGCGCAGCGTTTCGGATGCGCGCTCGATCGCTTTGGCGATGGCGTCATCGGTTGAGGTGGTGGAAGAGCCCACCAGTTCGATTTGCTTGTAGACATGATTCGACATAGCTCGTCTCCGCTAAGGGGGTGAGTCGTGAACTGTCCGGTCTGCACGCGATGTTCCGGCGCTTACGACCGGCAATCCATTCGAACACACAGGATACCGCCGCGGCGCTATCGTGGTGTTACGAGTTCCGTCGCGTGGTCTCGACTGGCGACGGAGCCCGCTCCCGCAACCCAGCAAGGAGATCACCATGCCTGAACGAAAAACCCTGGAGCGTGCCAAGCAAGACAAGCGCGAAGGCAAGTCCGCATCCACGCAGGCCGGAGAATTCGTGCGCGAGGAAATCGAACACGTGCGCGAAGGCAAGCATGGCGTGCGTTCAACCAAACAAGCCATTGCGATCGGGCTGTCCAAGGCGCGCCGCGCCGGCGTGAAGGCCTCGCCTTCGAAGAACGCCAGTCCGTCGACGAAGCGCCACGCCAAGAAGGACTTGGAAGCCGCGCATGACGGACACGCCAAGTCCTCGACGCGCTCGCGCGCAACCACCAAGGCCTTGAAGAAGGAAAGCACCAAGCCCGCATCGCGCTCGGCGCTGTCGCACCACGCCAGCAAGACGGCCAGTCGCCGCACCGCTGCTGACCGCTCGGCGGCAGCGAAGAAGGCGGCGGCCACCAAGGGCGCGGCCGGGCGTTCGGCCGCTGCGAAGAAGGCGGCGCGCACCCGGGCGAAGAACAAGGCCGCGGCGGGATCGCACCACCATGCGACGCATTAGGCTGGCCCGCGGACCTAGCCCGCGTCGAACTGCCTGAAGCGTTCTTGCAGAAACTCCCGCATGCGCTTCACGGCAGGCGACAGCAGCATGCGATGTACGCACAACAGGTACAGCGGCGACGGCTCGGTAACGTAGTCGGGCAAGAGCGCCACCAGGCGTCCGGCGCGCAGATCGGCCAGCACGTCGTAGCGTGACTTGTACGCCACGCCGTGCCCGGCCAGCGCCCAACGGCGCACGAGATCGCCGTCGTCACCGACGCGGTCGCCCTTGACCGGCACCGTCATCGCAGTGCCCTCGTGTTCGAACGCCCAACGGTCGTGTAGCGTCTCGCCCAGCACGAACGACAGGCAGTTGTGCCGACGCAGATCGGCTGGCGTCTGGGGCACGCCATGACGCGCCAGGTACGCGGGCGACGCGCACACGACGCGGCGGTTGTGTTCGGCCAGCGGCAGCGCCACCAGGGCCGAGTCGTTCGGCGTGCCGTAGCGGATGGCGATGTCCACGGGTTGGCGGTACAGGTCCGCCAGGCGGTCGCTGATGCGTACCTGGAAGCTCACGCGGGGATACCGGGTTTGGAAATCATCCAGCCAGGGCAGCAGCACGTGCCGCCCCAGGTCTGAAGGGATGGACACCGACAGCGTGCCGGATATGGCGGTCTTGTCACGCGCCATGGCGTTCTTGCCGGCCTCCAGCGTGGCGATGGCCGAACGGGCGTATTCCAGATAGCGCTCGCCGTCCGTGGTCAGCCGCAGGCTGCGCGTGGACCGTACGAACAGCCGCGCATCCAGCGTCAATTCCAGGCGCTTGAGCGCGGCGCTGGCGACTGCGGGCGTCACATCCAATTCCCGCGCAGCGGCCGAGAAGCTGCCGTGATCAGCCGCCGCCACAAAGATTCGTAGGTCTTCAAACCGCACCATGCCTGGCCTATTTTCAAAAAAATATTGAAACTGAGTGCGATGCTAGCCGGTTTTTCATCGGTGCGGACTGGGTAATGATGGTGGCGTTCTGAATACACGTTCTCGATATCCGTACGCGATACACGTACTCAACCTACGGTCCCAAACCTTCTGGAGTCACACATGAACATCGAACTGAAAGGCAAAAAGGCGCTGGTCACCGGCTCGTCGGGCGGCATCGGCCTGGCCATCGCCATGGGCTTGGCCGAAGCCGGCGCCCAGGTCGTGCTGCACGGCCGCAGCGCGGACAAGCTTGCCCACGCCGCACAGGCCATCACGCAGAAATTCCCGGCCGCCAGCGTCAGCACCGTGCAGGGGGACCTGGCCAAGGCGGACGGCGCGGCATCCATCTGCGCCGCTCACCCCGACGTGGATATCCTGATCAACAACGCCGGCTTCTTCGCACCGAAGTCATTCACGGAAATCACCGACGACGACTGGCAGGACATGATGGACATCAACGTGATGAGCGGCATCCGGCTGTCGCGCTACTACCTGCCGCGCATGCTTGCCGCCAACTGGGGCCGCATTGTTTTCATTTCCAGCGAATCCGGGGTGCAGATTCCCGCCGAGATGATCCACTACGGCGTCAGCAAGACCGCCATGCTGGCCGTGTCGCGCGGCCTGGCCGAGTTGACCGCCGGCACGGGCGTCACCGTCAACGCCGTGCTGCCGGGGCCGACGCGCTCGGAAGGCGTGGCCGACTTCTTCGCCGAAATGGCCAAGGAACAAGGCGTGTCGCAAGACGAGATGGAACGCAACTTCATCGCCCAGCACCGCCCCACGTCGCTGCTGCGCCGCCTGGCCACCGTGGACGAAGTGGCCAACATGGTCGTCTACACCTGCTCCACGCAGGCCAGCGCCACCAACGGCGCCGCGCTGCGCGTGGACGGCGGCGTGGTCCGCTCCATTCTTTGATTCCCCCCAATACAACGAGCCCATCCATGAAAGCCATCGCCTATTTCAAGAACCTGCCGGCCGACCATGCCGACGCGCTGCAAGACATCACCATCGACGAACCCGTACCGGGTGACCACGACCTGCTGGTCGACGTACACGCCATCTCGGTGAACCCGGTGGACGTAAAGATCCGCGCCAACCGCGCGCCCAAGGACGGCAAGCCGGAGATCATCGGCTGGGACGCGGCGGGCATCGTGCGCGCCGTAGGCGCCAAGACCAGCCTGTTCCAACCCGGTGACCGCGTCTGGTATGCCGGCGCGCTGAACCGGCCCGGCGCCAACAGCGAACGGCATGTGGTGGACGAGCGCATCGTCGGCCATATGCCCAAGAGCCTGGACTTTGCCCAGGCCGCGGCGTTGCCGCTGACGACCATCACCGCCTGGGAACTGTTGTTTGACCGCTTGCGCGTGCTGGACAACGCCGCCCCCAGCCAGGGCACCCTGCTGGTTGTCGGCGCGGCGGGCGGCGTGGGATCGATTCTGGTGCAGTTGGCGCGCCAACTGACCGGCCTGACGGTGATCGGCACCGCCTCGCGTCCGGAAACCCAAGCCTGGGTGCGCGAGCTGGGCGCCCACCACGTCATCGACCACAGCAAGCCGCTGACCGAAGAACTCAAGCGCATCGGCGTGCCGCAAGTGGGCTACATCGCCGGCCTGACGCACACCGACAAGCACTTTGCGCAACTGGCCGAGGCCATCGCGCCGCAAGGCAAGATCGCGCTGATCGATGACCCGGCCGCCATTGACGTGCGGCTGCTCAAGGGCAAGTCAGCATCCCTGCATTGGGAATTCATGTTCGCGCGTCCCATGCACCAGACGCCGGACATGATTGCCCAGCACGAATTGCTTAACCAGGCCGCGCGCCTGATCGACAACGGCACGCTGCGCACCACGCTGGGTGAACACTACGGCAAGATCAACGCCGACAACCTGCGCCGCGCGCATGCCTTCATCGAAAGCGGCAAAGCGCAGGGCAAGGTGGTGCTGGAAGGTTTCTGAGCCAGGCCCGAAGGACGGGTTCAGGCCTGCCCTTCCCGCTTGGCGCGGGCATGCGGGTCGTTGATCTCGGCTTCCAATTCAGCGATCAGCCAATCGAACCAGCCCTTCTCGGTACGCGCATACACCACGGCGGCCGGCGTCTTGCCGTCGCGCCAGCCGGGTTGATGCGTGTCCATCCACGATGCCAGGCTCTTGTGCGGCGCCAGCAGGCCCGCCAACCAGGTCCACAGATAGTCCGGCACGTTGCGGCGAAAGCCTTTTGCGCTGGCGTACAGCGTGGGCTCAAGCGGCAGGCTGCCCGAACGGGCCAGCTTCGCCTGCACCCGGCGCAACGTTTCGGCCGCGGCCTGCAATTGTTCGGTGCTGAGCTTTTTCACGTAGGGACTCCTGGTTTGGGGTGCGGGGATTATCGCCGGAGGAACCGGCGCTTTCAAAGTGCCGCGTTCGGGGATCCGCGTCCGACGTTCGGCCTGCGCGTTCCACCTTCAGCATTGCCCCCGGGGCGCCGTCAATGCCATCAAGGCCGTAGCCGCAAAGCGGACGCCGGGTTCCAGCACCTGCATCCCGGTGCGCGACTCGCCCGCCGCCGCCAGGTTGAAGGCATCCGCCACATTGGTGACCGGTTCCACGCACAGAAAATCCGACCCGGGCGCGGTGTAGATGACGACATGCGCAAACGCCGGGTCCGCGTGCAGCGCCAGTTCGTGGCCATCGGCCCAGTGCAGCGTGGCGCGCCCCGCCCATTGCGACAGATAGGTGTCGCAACCCTCGGCCGACCGGCGCACTTCGCGCACATGCTTGACCCGGCTGCCGGTGGGCAATCCGTCCGCATCGGCCGGCCACAGGCGCCGCGCATTCAGCGCAACGCGCTCGGCGGTGAAGTACGGATGAATACCCAGGCCGCAGGGCATGGGCGAGTCGCCCTGGTTGATCAGGCTAAGCGACAGGCTCAAGCCGCGCGCGTCCAGCCGATAGCGCTGCACGCACTCGAACGGCCAGGGCCAACCCAGCACACCCGCCGGCTGGTTCAGTACGAGGTCGATACTGTCCGGCGTGTGATTGCGCACCTGCCAGGGCTGGAACAGGCCCGCCCCATGAATGGCTTGCGGCCGGCCCGGCACCGATTCCAGCACGTGGCGCGCGCCATTGAACGTGAACACGCCGTCGCGAATACGGTTGGAATACGGTGCCAGCGGATAGGACCCCGCGCGCGGCCACTTGCCGGCCGGCCACTCGGTGGCGGTCAGCGGCACCATCCAGTCATGCGCCCCCGTGGACAGGCGGGTCAACCGCCCCCCGCCCCCGGGCGCGAATTCAGCCTGGTGCGCCCCGCTGGAAATCGTCACGCGCTCAAGGGCGTTGACGGGGTCGGGAAAAGGAAAATCCGACATCTGCTGCTCCCACGGCCGTTACGGGGCCGCGTCGTGCGATTGTGCCGGTAAAGCAAGGCCTTTGCATGGTTGCCCTGCCCGCTCGTCCGACGCAATCAACGCCCGACAAACCCGGCTGGGCGTTGACCTGCCAGGGTCACTCATCGCCCGGCACCCCGTACCGAGGCGCAGCCGCGGGGTTCCGCGCACGAGTCAGATAGTCCTGCATCTGCGGCCGATACGCTCGCCAAAGCGCATCCAGTTTCTGGATGGGCGCCTCGTCTGCCCAATCGACGCGCAAGTCCACCATGGGCCAGCTTTCGTCGCCCACGATTTTCAAGGCCGCCGAATGCAATGACCCGGCTTCTCCGCCCTCGGCCAAGGCGGCATGCATGGCCGCCATCAGGCGATCCGCCAGGGCGCCACCGTGATGCTCGAACGTCCGCGTCATCACCTCGATCACCGCCACGCTGGCCAGCAGATTGCCCGCCGCCACGCACTGCCGGCCCGTTACCCCGTGGTGGATTCCCAGCGCCTTGTTGCCGTGAAACAGTGCCGTGCGTCCTTGCGCATCCACGACGCTGACTTGCCGATAATCACTCCAATCATCGGTAGCCATGGCCTGGGCCAACGCCTCCCGGGCGCCCGCCTGCTGCGTCTGCAGCAGGTCCAGCACGCGGTGCCCCAGGGCAGGCAGCGTGACGTTCTGCGTGGACACGGCCCCCACGCCCGCGCGCGCCCAGGGGCAACGCGCCCCCACGGCAATACTGGAGGAACTGATCGCGATCCCCATCTGACCCGTTTGCTCGCAACGACCAACAATTGAAAATGTCATGCCTAGTCTCCTGCCCGGCCCGCACCGGGATTCCAGTCATCGGGAATCACCGCCGTAACATCGATTTCCATCAACCATTGCGGCTGCGCCAATGCCACGACCACCAGTCCGGTAGAAACGGGATAGACCCCTTTCAACCACCTGCCCACCACGCGGTAAACCGGCTCCCGATACCGCGGGTCGACAAGATACGTCGTGGTTTTAACAATGTGGGAAAGATCGCTGCCGGCCTCCTCCAGCAGTTGCCGCACGTTCTTCATGGCCTGTTCGGCCTGCGCGGCCGGATCGCCCAAGCCCACCAGATTACCGTCGAAATCGGTACCAACCTGGCCGCGCAAGTACACGGTATTGCCCGCTCGCACGGCTTGGCTCAGATCGTTATCCAGCGACTGGTTGGGGTACGTTTCCCTTGTGTTGAACATACGAATGCGCGTGTGTGTCGTCATCGCATCACTTCCTAAAGGTGTCGCGCAACGCTATTGGGACAACGCCGTGGCGTTGGGCTGAACCGCAGCGCCTTCGTCCACGCGATAAGCACGGTAAGCCTGCTGCGTGGCGATGTGACCCGCCACATGTTTGGCATCGTGCCAAACGCCCCAGATAAAGGACGAACCGCGGCGTGACAGCCAGGGCAAACCCAGGAAATAAACGCCCCGCTCGCTGGACACCCCGCGTTGATGCCTGGGCTTGCCCGTATCATCAAAAGCATCCACGTCCAGCCAGCGGTAGTCGACGGTGTAGCCCGTCGCCCAGATAATGGTGCTTACCCCCGCTTTGATCAGGTCCAATTCCAGCAGGGGGGTGAGTCATGCACGGCGGATCCGCCCGCATGTGGCGGGATTCCGGCTCTTCCGGTAGATCAATGCCATTACGGGTGACGTACGCATCCGCCGCATCCAGCAAGGACAGCAACGATTGATCGCCAGCGTGAATGCTCTGGGACAGATCCGGCTGAAAAGACGCCACCACGCCATCGAAGGACTCGGTTCGACCGACCAGTTTCATTCCCCGCGCGGCCAATTCACGGAAGTCAATGGTGTGGCCGCCGTGGGCGCCACTGACCGCAATGGTGACGTGTTCTTTACCTGGCTTGGCCACTTCCGCGTCCCACAGCCCCAGCACGCCCAGCCACCAGCAGAAGTCGCGATTCCGATAGCGACGGGGAGGACGCGCGTGGGGACCCACTGACAGGTAGACATCGCGGCCAGCATCCAGCAGTTCTTCCGCAATCTGCACGCCGGACGAACCGGCGCCAACGACCAAGACTCCGCCTTCGGGCAATTGCCGCGGATTCTTGTAGGCCGCTGAGTGAATTTGCCTCAAACGGTCATCGTCCGGCGCAATGGCCGGAATCACGGGAAGCTGGAAGGGGCCGGTCGCCACTATCAGGTTCTGCGCTTCAAACTCCCCCGCAGAGGTGATCACCGTAAAACCGGGCCGGCCTTGATTGCGCATGGCTTTCGTGACCTCGACGCCAGTACGTACAGGTGCGCCGATATGTTTTGCATAGGCGGCGAGATAATCCGCAATCTGGTCTTTCGAGACAAACGAATCTTGATTGGCATCCGAGAAGGCCAAGCCAGGAAACCGATCATGCCAGGCTGGGCCGTTGGCAACGAGCGAGTCCCAGCGGTCAGATCGCCAACGCTCGGCAACCCGGGCTCGCTCCAGCACAAGATGCTCAATACCCAGACGACTCAAATGCTCGCTGGCCGCAATGCCCGCCTGCCCGCCGCCGATTATCAACGTGTCAATGGTCTCGATAGTCATTTTCCAATTCCCTTTTTTGCACCGGTATCCCTGGCCTCTTCGGGCACGGGTTTGGTTCCGCCGCCCCTCAAGCAGCCTTGGCACGCAGCTCACGCTTTCCCGTTTGCTGGGTGAATGCACTCACCATGAACACGGTCGCCGCATTCATCACCAATGCAATCAACCCCGAGTTGATCGAATACAGATTGAATCCAGTGAAATACATCGCGAAAACCGCGCCCACGCCCACCAGCAGACCACTTAGAACGCCCACCGCCGTCGCACGACTGAAAAACAGCACCGCCAGCAAACCTGGCAGCATCTGGCCAAACCCCGCGTAGGCTGTATTCATCAGATCCAGCATCAGCGTCGGCAAGACCACCGTGAGAATCATCGAGATAATCAAGTACGCCAGGATCACGATTTGCGACACGCGCTTTTGCGAGGCCTCCGGCACATTTCCAACAATATTTCGCGTAAAGATTCCCCCCACGGACAAGGAAATCACAGCAATCAGGATCAGGCCCGATAAGGCCGCGCCCGCCGCCACGAACCCGACCGCCCAGTCAGGAAGCAAATCAATGGCAGTGGCAATAAACGCATGATTGGGGCTGCGCAGGTCAGGGATCCTGATCATGGCGTAGTAAGCGGACGCGACGAGAAATGGAAACATCAGCATGTACAAAGGCATCATCCGTTTGGCTCGTTTGATGGCACCTTCCGATTTGCTGGTAAATAGAATCGTGATCATGAAAGGCAGGCAGTAGAACGCCAGGGACTGGAAGACAATGGTCGACATCGAAAACACCACTTCATCCTGATTGGCGAACGCGATGGACGCGCCCTGATCACGTGCCGAGGTAAACAGTGCTTCCACGCCCCCTTGATCGTGGAACGCCGCCCACCCCACGCAGACAATGGCGCCGAACAGCAGAATGTCTTTCAGTACGGCAATCCTTGCGGGAGCCTTGACGCCAGAAATAGAGATGTAGACGAATGCAATGCTGCCGGCGATGATCACCGCCAAAAGCGGGTCCAGCGCATAGCCCAGCGCATTCAACGCCACGATCAATCCCTGAAACTGCATTTGCGCCCAAGGCACAAGAAACATCAGATAGCACAGGGCGACCACCCATTCCAACAGGCGGCTGGAGAAATGGCTTTTGAACAGATCCGGCGCGGTCATGGCGTCGTATCGCTTTCCTGCACGCCAGATCCTGGGAGCCAAAAAATAGCCCACCGGATAAATAAGGAGCAAAAAGGCCATGAACCAGATTCCGTAATTGACACCTTTGGCATAAATACTGCCCGGCAGACCAATCACGGTGGCCACGCTATAGACTTCGCCGACAGCCAGAAAGAAAAGGATGATCACCCCAAAAGATCGCCCCCCAACGAAAAAATCGGCAACATCCCCTGTTTTCGCGTGTCGATTGGCGCCTAGCGCCAACCACAGTGAAATGGCGATGATAGATATGAAGATCAATACGGCCACGAGTGCTCCCCTCACTTTTCCGCGGCATCTTCCGGGAAGTGTTTTTTATCAAGTTGCCAAGAAATCGACAGGCAGACTGGCGTCAGCAGGAACCAGATGAAAATCCAGAAATACAGCGCCGGAAAACCCAATATGAATGTCTCGCTGAACCGAAAATAATAAATTCCCGACATGACGCTGACATAGGGAACAACCAAACCCACCAACAGGCTCAACAGGCTTTTGAACACGGCTCCCTCTTCGTGAAATTACACAAACAACTAAAGCCTAGCGTGCCAAGGCCTGATTGATTAACAACTAAAAATATGGGCTACCCATAGTCAAAATATCGTCACGAGCCCCACGCCCCGCCCATTCGGCCCGTCCGGCCAGTAACAATAAATATCAAGGCCTGCCTTTAGGGAAAACCCCTGACACCCTAACCGCCAAACCAGGCTTGGCTAAGCGGCTTCCCCCACCATTTACAGGGACCTCACATGACTGGCACACCCGTTGGTCAGTGACGAGCAACCGTAAACTGTTGGCCGCCTACATAAAAAAATAAAACGTACATCCAATGGGGACTCGCGCATGGCTTTCTACACACTTCGGCAACTGAAATATTTCGTGGCCACCGCGCAAGAGGGAAGCTTGGCGGGCGCATCCCGTCAGCTCCATATCGCTCAGCCGTCCGTCTCGAATGCGATAAAAAGCCTGGAAGATAACTTTGGGGTGCAGTTATTCATACGCCATCACGCCCAGGGGGTATCGCTCACGCCCAGCGGCGAGCGCTTCTATATGAAGGCCGATCGGTTATTACGCTTGTCTCACGAGTTTGAACAAAACGCGTTGGCTGATAATGACTTCGCGATGGGAAAAATTGATATCGGCTGCTTTGAAACCGTGGCCCCGCTGTATTTGCCCATGTTGCTGGCTGAGTTTCGCGAGCGGCATCCGGGGCTGGATCTGCGCCTGCGCGATGGCGATCAACGCGATCTGGTTCAGGGCCTGACGGCAGGGAATTTTGACTTGGCCTTTCTCTACGACCACGATCTGGACGACACCCTCGAGACAGAACCCCTTATGTCGCCACGCAAGCCTTATGTTCTGCTGCCTGAAAACCATCGCCTTGCCCGGCATGACAGCATTTCAATGTTCGATCTTTGCGAAGAGCCAATGATCCTGCTTGATATCCTGCCCAGCCGTACGTATTTCGTCAGGTTGTTTCACGAGCTGGGGCTGACACCCAATATCGTGTTCGGCTCGCCGTCCATCGAAATGGTGCGCGGCATGGTCGGCCAAGGCTTTGGATTCTCGTTGTTGGTGACTCGACCCATCAGCGACCGCACGTATGACGGCAAGCGCATCGTCTGCAAAGACATCAAGGAAGCGGTCGCGCCTTCGGGCCTGGTGTGCGCCAAACTCAGGCACACGCAATTGACCAAGCCGGCTCAACTCTTTCTGGATTTTTGCCGCGACCGTCTTACTCGACTTGACGATGCCAGACACCTCGCGCCATTGGCTCCCGCCTGAGCGGGCTGGCCGGGCAGATAGACGGCTTCAGAGTCAAAACCATCCTGCCCGCCACCGCACGCGCGCGCCCGCCCCGATACAATCACGGGCATGAATTCAGCAACACAACCCACCGCCGCCGAGGCCCACGCAGGCCACACCCCCATGATGCATAGGCAACTTCCATAGGAAGCATCAGGCGGCATATAGGAAAGTTACGCTAAAAACTACGCAGGGATCGTATGGAATTGAATGAACACGAAGCGTCAGTTCTTCACTCTCAGCTTGCTCGTTTATTGGAACAAGCACCCGCCGACTTGACACAGGAAGGTGCTCCATTATGGATGGGCCGAGTGCATGCGATCCTCGTCCGCGCCGGCGCTAGATCCGACGCGATGTCCTTTTCCGTTAAGTCGAGCAACACAATCACGCTACCGGGATATCGGGAGAACCAGCGCGACGAACTCATCATCATCGCTTACCGCACGCTGGCAGCGCTGGAGCAGCGAATGCCATCGCAATCGGCAGGCACCTTCATAAATCCCGGGAGTGTTTTCGACGCCTACTCGGCGATATCTAAAGTGCTTAGCTCTGCGACCGTCGATATTCTCGTTGTCGATCCATACTTGGACGAGGTAATTCTGACGGAGTACGGGTCGAGCGTTCGCCCAGGGGTGATGATTAGACTCATGACTGATCCGACGAACTATCGGAAAAGCCTGCTACCGGTGCTCGCGCGATGGGCGGCCCAATACGGGGATGAGCGACCGATCGAGCTCCGACTATCTGAGCCCCGACGCCTGCATGATCGCGCAATTTTCGTTGATTCCACGCATGCATGGACGCTGACTCAATCGATCAAAGATTTCGCAAAAAGGTCGCCAGGCCACATCTCGCGCGCGGACGCTATCGCGCGGGAGAAACAAGAAGCGTACGAGGCCCTTTGGACGGAAAGTACCCCACCGGCCTGATGGCGTAATCTCGCACACGGAGGCCTCCGTGTGTAGCCAATCCCAGGCGCTGAGAGACACCGCGTTGCTGTAGATCAGAGTCACACTAGAAGCGCCTACACCTGACCTAGCGCAACCGGAGGACCACCTTCCCATCCATCCCCGAGAGGGGTGAGAAGATCGGCCATTCTGAAGAGATTGAGCCGCCCTGCAATTGGCAAAGCGGACTGATTGAATAGGTCTGGACCCCATTGAAGTCGACGAAAAACTACGTCACTGACTCTTCCACAGCGCCGGCATCCGATGAGCAAAGCACACGCAACGGCCGGGTTCCCATTTCCCCTTCTTCAGTTTCAGCACGACAGCGGATCGTACATGGCCCCTCGAAGGAAAGAGGTCCAAGAATAACGAAAAAACTGGCATCTACACCTTGGTTGGATGTAGCTGGATCATACGCCGCCGACTCGGCCTTCAATTTGAGGAAATGCTCCTCGCTGACGGCCTGCTCAAAAATCTGTTCATCATCCTTGTAGAGCTTATAGATAAGCTTCTCAAAAGGGCGATCGGTGGTTGTAACTACCGTCATACTGACTGCCAGCTTAGCAACACTTGCTGGAAAACTAGGAAAAATCATTCGGCCTTGGTACATGCCGACGATAGTGATCTTGCCATCGACCTCTTGTCTAAAGTCGTCGGCAAACATTGCAGAGAGGCTGCGACTGATTGGCAACGCTACCGGTAGCCCGCTCATGCGCAATGCCTTACCAGCTGCGGTTCTTCTTTCGCTTGGGCCAACTCTTCCAACCGGTTCAAATGCTGCTGATAGCGAGCTTCAGATATCTCTATGGCACGATCAAGCACATTCATGTCGCAACTGAGAACAGCGCACATACGTCGCATCGTCTCACGCTGCAAATTGACTCGCTGCCCACTTTCAATGAGCGACACATTTGCCTGCTTCTGACCAATAGCCTCAGCAAACTGCGCTTGCGTTAAGCCTCGGCCCATGCGGAGAGACACCATTGAATGATCACCCTCATCAGACAACGCCAGAGGAGCCAATTGTTGTCGCGCCGCGACTAACTTTGCGCCAAATTTCTTATTTTTCGCGCTCAGTCGCTCCAACAGTCTATCCAGGCCATCGGGCCGCGACTGTACACCCTGAGCAGCAGCAGGAGCCTTAGCGCTCTGAATTACAACGGGCGTAACTCCAACTGATGCAGCGGGGGAACCACTCGGAGTAAGGATAATAGTCATCTTCTTGGATTCTCGTAACGACGCCTGAGTTCGGCAAGAGTTTGAGGCAGATAAGCCTCTCTCTTGTGGAATACGCCTAACACTTCGCACACATGCGGCCCGTGGCGCGTCGGCCTAGGGGCAAAAAAAGTACGATACTGATCCCCTGGATGCTGATGCAGCTCACGCAGCCTCCGGATCGCATCGACATGGAATCGGTCATTCGCACAATCTTTCAGAGCCTGAATGATCTTGATGTTGACCTCGACACGATTTCCGTCCAAATCACGTGTCTGAATAACTTCATAGTGACCACACAGCCTGGCTCCAATAGCGGGATCGTCGCGCATCAGCGCAATGATTCCGAAGATCTGGGCTGCCGCATCCTGTTCAACCTCATCGGTAGAGTCTGCCAACGCTTCGAGCTCATCTTCGGCGAGCGGATGAAAGTTCACTGTCAGAGAGCTCAATATACCTCCAAAAGTATATACCTAGCAAGGTATCTTAGTGTGCCCCATCGGCCGAGCTCGCCTCTAGGCTCAATTCCCACTCCTCCAAGGCAATTGTAGCCACATTCTGCGCGAAAAGTTACATATGGTATGTCATAGATAGCGCCACCTCCGGCCGACACCGCCAGTCGACGAGCACGTTCGCACTGGATAAAGTTCCAGTCATGAACGACCGCTACCACCCGATCCGCCCGAATACTGCGCAGTGCTTTCTGAAGTAGAAAGCCCGCAGCTGGAGTCGGTCAGGATGGGCTTTCTGACCAAGATCGAATTGCAGCAACTGGCTCGCCAGCAGTGCCAGCCCATCGCCCACGACTGACCATATACTGGAATCCTCCCTGGAGGGTTCCATGTGCAGCCATTACCAGACCCTGAAAGACGCCGAGTTGCTGCTCAAGAAATTCGGCGTGCGCGAGAAGCCGGCCGCGATCGGCAAGTACGATATGTGGCCGCGCTACCAAGGCGTGTTCGTGCGGCGACCGGTCGAGCATGACGCGGGTGACGAAGCGGTGCCTGAGCGGGAAGCCGTCGTTGGCCGCTGGGGTCTCATCAGCGCCATGACGAAGCCCGACGGGCTGGACAAAACCGGCAAGCTATCCACCTTCAACGCTCGCAGCGAGACCGCCGCCAAGTCCTTCACCTTCGGCAACGCATGGCGTCGCGCGCAGCACTGCATCATCCCCGCCGATGCCATCTTCGAACCTGATTGGAGGTCGGGAGCAGCCGTAGCTACGCGCTTCACACGAGCCGATGGCGCACCGCTCGGCATCGCGGGGTTGTGGGACCGCTGGCGAGACGCTGCCGGCCAGGCTCAGGAAAGCTACACCATGCTGACCATCAACGCGGACGATGACCCGCTCTTCCGTGACTACCACCAGGTCGGCCTGGAAAAGCGCATGGTCGTCATCCTGCCGGACGGCGCCTACGGCGACTGGCTGACCGCGCCAGCCGATGCGACCCGGGACTTCCTGGTCCCCTTCCCCTTTGACAAGCTCGTCGCCACGCCGGTGAAGTGACCCCGTTTTTGCTGCAATATACTGTTTGTTTATACAGTATTTAGGCAGCAAACAATGCTCTGTACCGTCACCCGCACCCATTGCCTGGGCGAAAAGCGGTCCGACCGCGATCCCGGCCCGACGATCACCGGCACCGTCCGCATGTATTCGGTCATGCGTGATGACTTGAAGCGGTACGTGCGCGTAATGACCATGGACAGCCTCGCCACGTTCGGCGCCACAAAGAAAAGTCCCATTCCCGACCTGCTCCAGCCGGAACTGCTAACGTTCGCGTCCGACCGAGGCATGATGGTCTGCGGTTTTGAGGAGATCGATGGCAAGCGCTACTACCAAGGCTGGTGGATGCAGTGGATCGGCGAATGATCCGCGCGACACATCCACCTTAGTACTGCAACACTATTGCGAGCGTCATTCCAACTGGGCAATACTAGCCTCTCCAATCACCATTCTTTTGGAGGAAATGGCAATGCAACGCGATGACATCCAGAAGCTCGGCGCGCAAGCCGCCCGAGAGGGTCTTAGCCTGTTGGATTGTCCTTATTTACGCACTTCGGAGATGCCAGGCCACTGCGGTGGCTCGATTGCCGAGTGGCGAGAAAAAGTGGAGGCATGGGAAGCCGGTTGGCGCAAAGAGGTGCGGAGCCGCCCGTCTGCCGTCAGGAGCCGGGCTCACCGCTTAGTCACCCAACACCGAAGTCCGCCGATAGTCCTCGGCGCGAGCTAACGTTCGATAAAACGAAGCCCCGACGGCCACCAACCTATCGCATTCGTCCGGGCTCAATTTCGGGCTGACTTCGACGACACAGTTTGCGAACTCTGTCAGTACATCAGCCCAGTCGTCAAAATTGCGACCTGGGGAAGTTTGAACGATCATCTTTGCAAGTAGTTCGTCTCGTAGCATTGGTCATACCTCTCAATTTCCGCACTGAGCGCGTGTGCAGCAATTTCAATGCCTACAGCGGGCCCCTGCCCGACTGGCGCCCCAGCGATGGGGCGCTTTTTCTTGCCAAAGCCTGACGCCAGCTTGGCCCTCCACCTCATAGCGGATATGCCGAGCTGTTAGGGCAGTGCTAACAATGAAGTACCACGGGAGAACGCGCCGGCCGCTGGCCATTAAAATCCATCCCGATGCGGACGCGCGAGCTTAGAAGGGGACATTTATGGCGTCCGGCTCACGCTTGTCCGATGTCATCGTCAAGCTGCCCGATCGGTCAACCTGTAGGGTAGAAAGGCGCCTAGTTATAAAGCGCAGCCCTGATTGCGCGCCGGTCCACCAGTACGTTTGCACCCTCCCATCAGGCGAGACTGTCATGTGGCTTGGCGATGGCAAATACCGACTGCCGAATGGCTGCATCGCCGTGGCAGTGGCCCACAAGCGGCCCGTAGATTGATACGCAGGAACACTGCTTGCTGCTCCGCCCGTTCTTACAAGGAGGATTCGCATGTCAGACGATCTTACGAACCGAGGCCCCCAGGACCGTGCCCGGATCAACGTGAACGAAGACCACGAGCTGCGCTACTGGACCAAAGAACTGGGCGTGAGCGAAGAGCGATTGAAGGAAGCAGTGAAAGCGGTCGGCGTCTCCGTCGAGTCAGTAAGAGAGCACCTTAGGAAATAGCTACGGCGTGCCACGCACGCTTTCGTAGGCCCTCTCACACGTCAGTCCAGCGATGCGGGCGCGGCCTACATTCTTACCAGCTTTTCTGCTCAGTTACTAATGCGACCGAGGAGCTCAAAGTGCTTACGTTGCATCTCCTCCGGTAGCGAGGCAACAACGCCGCCCGCGCCATTAGGCCGCACACGACCCTGGGCATAAAACCAAACTCGCAAAAAAAGCCCCTTCCGAAACGGATGGGGCTTGGCCAGCCTCTAGGCAAAACAGCAAGAAAACAGCGCTACAGCATTTTGTCCCGGTCTTGCTCGGCTCTTGATGCACCAATTGCGGTCTCCACTTTCCTGACTTCTTCCGGAGGCGGTAGCACAGCGGGAAACCCAAGAGCCTCAATCCATAACTCTCGTGTCCACCCCATCGTATGGTAGAGATGGTGGTCCTCATCCTTCTCCACCGCTTCATGGGCCTTTTTTAGAATCTTCGCTTCCTTGCCTTTAAGCTTCTCCGCGACGAGGCCAATGAGCTCCCAGTTTTGATGATCTTTCGTCTCCGCCAAGACCACACATTCAGCGGCTGCGACCTGAGCCGCATCAGGGTCACCCTGTGACTTTGCCAACGAAATGGCCGCAACCAACGAATCACCGTGATGCTTGACCACTTCGCGGCTCGGTACCGGCTTATCAGGGTCAAGGCCCAGTTCTTCAAAGACGGTAAGCAATACCTGTCGATGAGTCGTGGTTTCGTCGAGATAGCTTTGCCACTCTTTCGCCAAGTCTTCATTCGTCGCACAGGTTAGAGCGGCCGTGTAGACATTGATCCCCCCGATCTCGGTCTCCAACGCTTGATACAGCAAATCATGAATTCGAACCATGTCACCGGTTTTGTTGGTAGCCATAGGGCTCCTCCTGAGGTTATGGGGGGTGGGCAATGTTGGCGCCACCCTCGCAGGTTTAATTACGGAGTCGGTTGATTTGAGGCCGGCGTGCCCACGGGCTCCTCCGGATCTAGTTCGTCCGACTCGCCCGGCTCATCGTCAGTAGTCGGCGACGACTCGTCGATCTCGTCGTCAGGAAGGCCTGATTTCTTGGGTTCGTAGGTTTCCGGGTGGGCAGGCGTAGTTGGAAGGGGTGTCGTCATTTGCTTCACCTTATTCGGCCACATAGCCGAAAACAGAGCTTCGCAAGTAATGATCCCAAAAATCCGCGCTCGACGAATCTCAGCGCATTCCAAAGCTGCCCCGCCCCCTGCCCAGAAAGCGCGTACCGCGCTCGCGACGGGATCTTAGGCGCCTACGGCACGGGTGGCGCGAGTGGCCCCCCCCGACCACCGGCTCGAGCGAAAGCGGCATCATCGAGGTGCCCAAGGCGACTGCCGAGCATCACAGGCCGAAGCCACCCAAGATCTCTTGACGCAATTCTGATTGAAAATCTCCAACCTTAAGGCCGGCAAAGCTTGTGCCAGATTTCGTTCCCTTCCAGCACCTGGCGACGCACCGGCGCCGGCGTCGAATCAACCTGTGCGGCAGAATCGAAATAGATCGGCCGTGCATGGTCACAATACTCAACGGCCACCCTGCCCGGGGCCGCGCACCCAGCCAGACTTGAGCCGATCAGAAACAGCATCGTCGTCCATACGGGCCACTTCATCTTCCACATTGCGTACATCCTGGCGAGCGTTCTTCGCCTGTTCATTGATCTGCTCGTTGCGCTCCTGCCGCTCGACCTGCCGACCAGTGGCTCGGCCCCGGTAGAACACGCTGACCAGCGCGCCCATGAAGAGACCGGCAAACAGCAGCCAGCCCTTCACACGTTCAAACCACATTTGCATTCCTGTCCTCCACTGCCGCGAGAGCCTGGGCATACAGCGCTGGCCAGGTTTCCGGATGCGGCTTGCCCGGGCGCCAAGTGCGGAGATAAAGCGACCATGCGCCGTCGGCGTCACCAAGCGAAGGCAGGCGCTGGGGGTCGGTCCACAACAGCAGGCGCGCGAATGCTGCCGCCAGAATGTCGTCGTGCGCCAGCGAGTTGTACACGTCCGTCGCGGTAGGCTCGACGTCCCGAATGGCGCACACTGCGCGCGCATCGGCCCAACTCGACGCATGCGCCAGCACACCGCGCACGCCGCCCCCGCGCTCGAATTGCCAAAACCCCACGGCCGGCCCTTTGATCTGCCGGCGATGCACAAAGCGACTTTCCTGCAAGCCAATGGCAAGAAGCATCACGCGCGCTTCGCGGGTGTCTCGGTTTGCCGGTAGCAGCCCGAGCGCAGGCGCGATCGCGGTATCGATAACGATCTTCAGATCCACAATCACCCCTCCCCACCAGGCCGCACGCCCAAGATCTTCGCGCGGACCTCGGCCACCCATTCAAGCAGCCCTTTCTGGCGCATGCTTGCCATCCATCGCATGTACGCCCCCAACACCCACCACGCAGGAAGCCCCGCCAGCAGCATGCTCGGCCCCAGCACGTAGAACTTCGCCAGAAGTGCGTCATCGCTGCCTGCGCCGTGTTGCGCCAGCCAGGTCATGGCCTCCATCAGCCCCGGCTTCCAGGCGATGACTGCGCCGGCGAGCGCTGGCCCAAACAAGAACGAGCAAGAAACGGTCGACACCGTGCGGACGGTGAATTCGCGTGCGGACCGCGGCGGCATGATCAGCAAGCCCAACATGGCTGCCACCGCCGCCGGCACGCCATACGCCATCGCGACCTTCAAAGCCGCGAGGCCTCCCAGCCCCGTAGAACCTGGTTCCATAGTTGCACTGCTCCTGTAGACGGTGCGCATGATTGCCTCCCGTTTGGACGAAAAAAAGCCCGCTGAAGGCGGGCTACTCATAAGGAAACGGCCACCGCTAGGAGGCCGGCATTAAAGTCCACTTACGTCAATGACGGTGTAGTTCCATAGCGGTCGATCGATAAGAGGGGCATTGATCGGATCGTTGTATGGTCCCGCCACGCGCGGCGCGTTCGCAATACCTAGCGTTGCGCCTTGCTGACGCACGCAAGAGGCAATCCAGAAAAACATGTAGCCGGGATTCGGCCCCACGCCCACCGGAACCTCCTGCGTATACGAGCAGAGGTTCCCTTGCAGCACCGCCGGCACACTTCCCGCTGGCATTGCATAAGTAAGAAACTGCGGCGGTGAGTTGTCTTGCGTTGCTGGCAAGTTGGCGCGCGTCCCGTTCAGGGCTGCCAAGTACCGCATGTACTGATTTCGCGAATCGAACGTCGTCACGCCGGCCGAGCTCTTTACCCGAAGGCCATAAGCCTGCCCAGCCGGGAACCCCGTAACACCAGGAGGCGCGAACACATACCAATTGATGACGGCCTGCGAACCACCCACGATGTAGGACAAAAATGTGACGGTCATCGTTGTTGCTGTGAACGTCGCCCCCATTAGGAAAGAAGGAAAATCGGCGCGCCAAGCAAACGCCGAGGCCGAGGTATATGGAACCGTGACAGTTCCTGAGCGCCAGGAACCAAAGCCGGTGGCTTGGTTCGCCACGAGCGTGCCTTTTGTCCAAAACGCGAGGTTCCGATACGTGCTATCAACCTGCGTGATCAGGTTGCCATTTCTGACACGCAATCCGTAGTCGGCCATCAGCCAATCCTCCCATAGCCAATTCGAACGGAAACCCGATAATTTACGGCCAGGAATCGCCATGAAATGACAGTTCCGGAGGCTGTGACCTCCGGCATATTCATGTAGCCCGCCGCCGCCTCGCCACCAATGGGAAAGAAGAATGGCGCGCCCCCAGCGAGTTGTGGATCGGTTATCGAGCCGTCCGCCGTTCCCGTGGAAAACTCCCCGAGGATGCGCGGTAGCGTGGAGGTGTACTGCACCTGCAAGCCACCGGAGGCGTCTTTGATCATTAAGCCGAACGCCATTCGGGCCTCCTAGGGGATATAGCCGAGCGTCACTCGGTCGATGTTGTTGCTATCGTAGACAACCACCTGTTGTGAGGTAATCCTCATGCGCCCACCGCCCGGCAGCGGCGAGTTGATTTCCATCACGTTCCCGGCTTTGTCGATGCGCCATCCAGAGACCCCCGGCACATAGTTGTTTGACTGGATGTACTCGCCGATTTTGGCATTCGTGATGGTGCCATCCTGGATGAACGCGGATCGAATGAATGTCTGCCCGTTCTCGATGGCGAATGGCGTGGAGACAATGCCATTGATTAGGTTGACGAAGGCAAAGCGGTCGGCCAAGAACAGCACCTGCGTCTGCATACCTTCAGGCGTGTTTTCCACCCCAACGCCCATGCCGGCGCCGTAGTACTGACCGTTGACCGTGACGCCGGCCTTGATGCTGACCATCGCGTTCAAACCGTCCTGCACCTGCTTAATCTCAGTCGCAGCACCGCCCCCGGAATCGATCTTTTCGATCAAATCCTGGCCCAGCATGCTTTCCTCGATCTTGCCGCCGATCTGATCCAGAATAGGCCCGGCGTCGTCGCTCGCCATCCCCCGAACGCCCATGCCCGCCGGGTAGAAGTCGCCCTTCACGCCGTTCTTGTCCACGAGCCGAGCCCAGAACCAAAGCTCCTTGCCAGCGCGCAGGCCGAACAGCGTGTGGGTGTTCTGCGGAAAGGCGAAGTTCCCCAAGGGAATGGCGTTCTCCAGGTTGGGAGTCTCCGCGTAGAACAACTCCGTGTGATCGATGATCGACGGTCCCGTGGGCAGCCCCCAATCCAATTGAATACTGAACAGCAGCCCGGTAGCGACCAGGCTTGTGACGACCGGCGGCGGCCCGATGATGCCGTCCAGTTGCGTCAGCACCGACGAAGCCCAGATGGATGGGATGTTCAGCGCGTTCAGCGCCCGCACGCGGCACATGAAGCCCCCGGCGAAGATGTTGGGTACCTCGATGCTCATTGATCCCGTGCGGGGCAGATTCACCCAGTCCGAATTGTCCCGGCGCCACTGCACCTCGTAGGCAACGGCGTTGGCCGCAGCCTTCCACGAAAAGACCGCCGTGTGGCTAGCGTATCCCTGGTCGATCACAGAGTAGGACTCGATCACCACGTCGGTCGGCGGAGGCTGGACACCAGGCGGAATGACGGTGACCGGTGCCGGTTCCAGCCGCGTGCCGAAGTCGACATTGGCGAACTTGCCCGGTTGATGCTGGATAGCGGAAATTTCCGCCGTCAGGCCGTTGCCCCGCTTGATCCCCAGTACCCGGAACCGCTGGGCAGAAAGCTCCTCGGATTCCAGTGTCCACACGCATTCCGCCTCGGGCACTTCCGAGAATGGCGCAGTCACAGTGATGTTCAAGACGGTCCCCGGCAACCCGATCAGGTCCGCCGTCAACTCGGTGGAATCGACCGTAAACCTGGTCATGTCCGCAGTGAGGCCTTCGCCGACCGCCGAACTGATTATCCGGGTCTCCGCCACGCCGCTGGGCAGGTTCACGACCAGGCGGTCGCCGGGGCGCACGCCCAGTTCTGCGTCTACCGTGACGACCGTGCGCGTTGCCTCACGGATGCGCCCCCCGATACGCCGTCCCGCCAGATGCTGGTCCGACACCCGGATAATGCTGCCAGGGCGAACCCGGCAAGCGTCCAGGCCCACTGAGAACGACACCGAGCGCGTTTCCATACGCGAAGTCAGCAAAAGCCACTTTCCGACCCGATTCGCTTGGCCGCGCGACGTGCAGCCGAACGCGCTCACCTCAATCTGCTTGAGACCATATCGCGCCAGGCTCTCCCGGTCCTCCACGTACTCGACCTTCTGGCGCCCCATGTCGTCCAGATCGTTCCACGACACCAGCGCGACCGTATAGCGGGTATTGAGCGCCGATCCAACATAGCTGAACTTGCCGTCAATAACGTTGGCGGATGTGAACGTGTAGACCGGATCGCCGGGCATGTCCGCAACGGCAAGAACCGACGAGCTGGCCCAGTACGCCATTCCGCGAAAAACCGACGCCAGATCTTGCAAGACGCGGTACGCATCTGCGGCGGATTGCAGATAGCAGTTGCAAGTGAATCGCGGCTCCAGTCCTCCGAATCCATCTGGCACAAACTCATCGCAGTACCGACCAATTTGGTACAAGCCCCACTTGTCCAGCCAGCCAGCCGGAATGCGTTCACCCAGGCCGTAGCGGTCATTGCTGACGAGGTCGTAGAAGATCCACGCAGGGTTATCCGTCCAGGCCAGCTTGAATGTACCGTCCCACGTCCCGGAATAGGAACGGCTATCCCCGTCGTAATTCGACGGAACACGGATGATCCGCCCCTTCCAGTCATAGGCGCGAGTGGGAATCGTCTGGAACTGGGATGCATCAATCTTGATGCCCACGACCGCAGACATGGGATACCGCAGCTTTGCATCCACAATTTCCGTCAGGCTGTCGATATAGGTCCGATCCGAGATCGTGCTGCTACTGGCATTGACCGTCAGCCGACGAACACGCAGCGACCACCCCGTCCTCGCCGCAGGCAAATCGATGCGGTGCGACCGCGCATATCGTTGTGTCGTCTTGCCGTCAAAGGCGCTCGACAGCACCTGCTGAAACGCGCTCCCATCGGTGCTGAGTTCGACCAGGTACTCCACGCGATAGCCGCCGATATCGCCATTGCTGGTGTTGGCTTTGCTCAGGCCTGCGACTGCCAGCGTGATGCGAACGGCCGACAACGTGACATTGGTGATGGTTCGCACCCAGGGAACGGCGCTCGTCAGTTCGATGCCAACGCCCGAGGTGGACTCAGACGCGGGGAATCCAGGCAGCGGGTCCTGCGTTTGCGTCCCGGTGCGAAAGTCGATCGAAATCCCTGGGAAGTTCAGAGACCCGTCCGCGTTCGCTACTTGCGTTCCATCCAGATAGACATCGCGCATGGCGCCGGCCAGGCCGTGTGCGGGGCCGTAGACCTCGCCCTCGCTGACCAGATCAATAACCCGTGCAAACGCCGTACTGTGCAGGCTGTCCGGGGCCTCACGAGGCGAACGCCCGCCCCCGCCCCCTTTCCCACCGCCGAACCCTGATATCGGCACACGACGCGGTTGCTTGGCGCCAAAAACAACAAGGGCGCCCGATGGCGCCCTGTTGGCTGGTCGATAATCCAGATTCATACCTGATCCTCAGCAAAAATCCCCGCGGAGATCACCGAACTTCCCACGATCATCCGCCCGTATAGAAGCGGGACTGGGTTGCCTTGTGCTGACGTGTTCACCGGGCCGTTGAAGTTGTAGGACGCCCCATTCTCCGGGCTGTCCGCAGCGCTCAGCCCCTTCTGCTGCCGCGAGAGCATTTGGACAACGCCTCCCATCGCCATTGCTATGCCCATCGACATCATCATGGGTGCGACAATTGCCCCCTGCGCACCGAACGCGGCGAGCCCAGCCGCCGGCGGAAAGTAGATCGCGGCGACGATCAGAATCGCGCCCATGATTACCTGGAACAGCCCGCCTTGCTTTGCGCCGGCGGGAATGGGAGCGATGCGAATCGGCTCGCTTCCAACGGGGTGCCGCACTTCACCTTCTCCGATATTCCGCGTCCCGATGAAGCACGCATAGCGCACGCCGTGCGCCTCGCTATCGCTAAGCTCCCGCTCAAACCCAGGCACCAGCACGCATAGCGCCCGAATGGCCTCTGCCGTGCTGCTGACGGCCAGCCGATGGAGCCGGCCGAACCTCGCGCCCAGGCGTCCGTACAGCCGCACTTCCCGCAACGTGTCGCTCATGTCAAACCCTCGTATCGCAGCACCAGGCGTGTCGACTCGCGCCAGTACCCTCCGTACACCACGCGCTCCGAATCCCGTCCGTACAGGTGCTGCAGCATTGCATCGGGCACCGGGAACAGCCCCGGCTCTTCCGTCAGCGGCTCTGTCCCGATGAAAATCCCGGCGTGGTTCGCGCGGTCCGAACGGATCTGCATCAGCACCACGTCCCCCGGAGCAATCCGCTCGCCAGCGGACAGCGGCCGGAATCCCGCCTCGGCGTAGTGATCCATGTACAAATCGCCCTCCTTCCCCGGCTCCCACCATCCGTCCGCACGCTGGAAGTCCGGCAGCACGACGCCCCGCTGCCGGGCGTACCAGTCGCGCACCAGGCTGTAGCAATCCAGGATGCCGTGGGCAAACGGGCGGCCGAGCAGCGGCGCCTGATACCCCTCTGGCGCGAAGCCGAACAGGTCGCCCGTCACGGCCTGGCCGGCGTCGTCCTTGGCCGCGGCAACGATGAACCAGGGCAGCCCTGTTCCTTCGCACGCAACACGGTCCGCCTCGCTTGGCGTCGCCGGCATATCCGGGTGCGAATGCACCACGGCTGTGACACGGCCGGCATCTTCCGCCGCGGCGTAGTCCTGCGGATCCAGGACAAAGTGGTCCGTTCCTTCCGCGAGATTGCGACAGGGCCAATACACCTCCCGCCGACCTTGCAGCACCACCAGGCCACAGCACTCGCGCGGATATTCGGCCACCGCGTGAGCGCGAAGGGCCACCATCGTCTTCTTGCGCATGACTATCCCCTGATGCGGTCCGCCGAAGGGAAGCCGCCGAAATTGATCACTTCGTACTCGCCGAAACGCTTCTTGCAGTCGGTAAGCAGGCCCGAGCAACGGTCCAGGGCTGGATCCGTCACGGGCCGGCCCTCCACGTCAAACATACGCGCCCCGGTGTACCCGCAGTACGTGCCGCGGTAGCCGCCCTTGGTCAGCCAGCCGCAGACGCCTGCGATGATCTGGCGGGCCGGCAGCATCTGCCCGTTGAAGTCCAGGGCGCTCGAAAGTTCGAACTCAATGACCTCGGCCGTTTCGACCGTCTTCTGTTGGATGATCCAGACCTCGGGCGGTAGTTCCTCTTCGGGCGCCGCCGTCGGGTTTCCGTCCGCGAAGTTGCGCGCGTCCAGGTACTTCGCAAGCGTGCGCCGGACCACCACCCGCGCCCCCACCAGGTCGTCCAGGTAGATGCACAGGGCCGATATCACGCCTGCAATGGGGTTGCCCTCGCCATCCTGCCCGATGTTTCCCACAGACAGCGTGGGCGTGGGCTGCTGGCCTTCCCCGACCTGTTCGAACCCCTCCGCCTTAATCGGCCACGGATCGTACTGATTTCCTTGCCACCAGATCGGGCCGACCTGGGTGTATCCGTGGAACCGCTGCAGGATTCCACCGATGCCGCTGGCGTCAAGCTCGTATAGGTCGACAAGGCCGCCGACCTCAAGCTTTTGCACATCCGCGTAAATTCTCATCCCCGCCCCTTCATGCCTCGATGCCAGCAGCCAAGATGAAAAGCTCGTCCAAGTTGGCGCCAGTCAGACCGAGTAATGCCGCGATGTCCTGCAACATCTCGCTATCACGCCGGAATTCCTGGAGGTCGGCCCAGGCGCGCTTGTACATCGCAGGCGTATCCGAATGGTCGATGATCACCTCGGCCGCTTCGAACAGGGTCGTTTCACCGTGCGACGTCTGCCACATGGCCTCACGGCCTTGGAATCTACTGACGATTTGTGGCACCAACACCCCTGGTTCCGGCTCAACATACTCGGCCGGTTCCAAGGTCAGCGGCACACCTGTAAGCTGACCGATGTGCGGAGAAACGAAGATCCGACCGCCCGCTACTTCCTGAACGGTAACGTCGTCTTCAAACTGCCAGAATTGGCCGGTGTCGGCGTCTTTGAACGTTTGCATTATCGGTACTCACTCCACAATTCAATGCTCGCCGCAACTCTGTCCACGCTGTAGGCCCCTCCAGGCGGCACCATGAATTGAATAGCGACCTTTGCGCTTGTTGCTCCGATGTAGCTTCTCGCACATATCACGCCACTCACGGTGGCGTAGATGTTCCCGCCTGTTGACGTGGTCGCCGCCTGGATGAAAACCATGATCGGCTTGTTAGTGGAATTCGTGTAGTTGGTCCCGCTTGCACGGTCAGCGATAACGTTTTGCATCGACTGATCAATGCCGAAGACACCGACCCTCACCAGCGCCAGTTCCGCCTGCGTTGTCGCCAAGTCGCTGGCTAGCTGGGCAGCGTCCACGCTACCGGGGTTGACCACGGCTCCGAACGCATGCACCGTCCAAACACCGGTTACGTTCAGCGGCCGCGTTTCAGTGCCTACTCCCGCGCCATTGGCCAGGGTGTATGTCGCAGACGCACCGTTACCGGCCGCCCACACACTCCCACTTCCGACAGCAAACGCCATAGTCGTCGTGTGCGCGTGAGGGCCGACAACGTCTGTCTGTAGCGCCCCTCCAGCACCGGCCGACCGTGCTCCATCCCCACGCCGGAAAACCGCACCAAGCGATCCAGCCGCCTTACCGTTCATGTCCGGCACGCGAATGGTGGTCGAACCGTCGCCCAACGTGTACATGCCCCGCTGCGTAGGGTCACTCTGCCACGCGGCATCGGCAACAACAGGCAGAGTTCCTGCGATCACCATGGCGGCAAGATCGGGGTAGGTGGCGCGGCTGACGGTTTGACCGTCCAGAGGAATTTGGCCTGCCGGAATGGAAGAACGGAGAGGCCACCAATCGGGAGTACCAACGGCCGGCCCGCTGGGAATGGGAGGCAACTGGCTTTCGGGAACCAGGCCATCTACGTCCAGTGTCGCTACGCCCCCAGGCTCCCCTTTCTCCGCCTGGGGTACAAAGGAAAGGTCAGGTAATTGGCTTTCAGGAATCGAGCCTTGCGCGTTCAGCGTTGCAACGCCTCCCGGCTGCCCCTTCTGCGCCAGCGGGATTGCATCCACAGCGTTCGGCAATTGGCCGGGAGTTACCTTGCCATCCTCGCCCAGGGTTGCCACACCTTCCGGAGCACCCTTCTGGGCCATGGGGATGAACTCTTCCTGTTCGGGAAGGTGTTCAGCCGGAACTTTTCCGGCATCGTCCAGGGGAGCAACACCGCCGGCATTGCCCTTTTCAACCGCAGGAATTGCCTCCGATGCCAGTTGGCTTGCGGTCTGGGCGGCGTCGGCCGCATCTTGCGCCGCGTCGCCGACCTCACCAATGCCCTCCACGACCTTGCTGAAATTGGAATTGACCTTCTGGAACGCAGTCCGGTGTTCGTCACCGGTCCCGTCATTGGGCGCCTGCCCAAGATTAATGGTATCGAGTGTTTGCATACTTGTCAGGGAACGAACTTCTGTTTGAATGTGACGGATAACGTGAACCAACTGCCACCGAGGGGTACTGGCCGATAACCACCGTCCACAAGAAACACAGCCTGTTGGCCCAACGGAGGGGCCCAGAGAAAGCCCTTCCAACCGCCGTGGCGGTCAAGAAACTCTTTGATAGGCAGAATTTCAGCCTCGGTGCCAAAGAACTCCAACGGCCACGACTCGCTGCGCGAATTAATTCCGTCCTGCGCGACCTGGGCATACCCGTCGCCAAATTGCGCGGTCAACGTGCGAAAGGTGACACTGCCCTGCGGATTCCTTCGAGGGCACCACGTGAAAATTTCCATGTCTATGACCTGTTATTTCGCGCGTTCCAGCCCGCGCCGCCGGGCTTATAAGAGCGCGCCAGCAGGTGATTAATCCGGGCGTCGACGAACTCGCCAATCTCCTTGCCAAACTGATCCCAGCCTGGTGTCGACTCCGATTGAGTTTGCTCGCCGGCTTGAACGTAGATGGACACTTGCACCGGACGGCTCGACCCATTGCCAGCGCCGCCGGCAACTGCGTTCGGAATCTGCGCACGGACGCCTAAGCTTCCGTCCGCCGCTCGCTTCAAAGGGAGAATGGCCTCGGGGCCGGCTTCGCCGAACACACCCGCTCCCTTGGCGAAGGCAAACACTTGCGGCGTGTCATAGATGCCACCCGAATACGCGGAAAGGCTGGGCGACGTATAGACGTTCCCTTTTGCGTTCGCCACACCCCAACCGTTGGATGCAATCAGCGATCCGATGCCGTCGCCACCCGCAGCCTGGACACTGCTCGCCATAGCTTCAGTACCGGCCGCAGCACCCGAAGCCGCGCCAAACAGCGATCCCGCAATACTCGTGACTAGCCCGAGCATTGCTTGGCGCGCTGCGATCTTCGCCATGTCGGCAAGAATGCTCTTTGTGAAGTCCCCGAAATTTGCCTTGCCGGTGGTCACGAAAGACGCCACTGCGTTCTCCATTCCCGTGAAAATAGAAGAGAAAACCTGCTGCGACTGCGCCATCAAGTTGGCCGAACCGTCGACCCACTCGTTTACCGCGAGCAGCGCGCCGTTCTTCCAGTCCCCTTGCATGGCGATACGTTGCTGCATGTATTCGCGCTCGCGCTGCACCTGCGCTTGCATCGCAGCGTCGATCTGCGCAATGCCTTGCCGATACTGCTCGGAATCCAACGCGCCCGCCCCGCCCTCGCGAAGCATCTTGTCGGTGAAACCGTCCTGAATGCGTCTGAAGCGGTCCTGCGCCTGATTGATCGAGTCGGCCAACGCTCGGTCATTGCTGCCCAACGTCAGCGCGTTCATTTGCCGGCTGACCTGCAAGTCGCGCGTCTCGCGGTAGTTGCCAATGTCCAACTGCGTCGCCCGTAGCGCCCCGCGGATCTTGGCCTGGTACTTCTCTATGTCGGTCGCTTCTTGCTGCTGCGACCGCGCAATCTGAGCCTCCAATTCCTGCACGCGGCCAAGATATCGCTCGCGTTCGGCCAGCTGCTTCTTGCCTCCGGCCACCTCCGCTTGCTGACGGACGATTGCCAGCTCGTCGGAAAGCGCGGCCCGCTGAGCAGCGGCACGCCGACGGATGAAATCCTCTTCCGACAGCAACCCCGCCGCCCGTTGACCTTCGAGCGCCGTTGTTTCGTCGCGCAACGCTTCCTCGCGCAAGCGGGCCTGGGCCTGCATCGCTGCAAGCTGTGCAGATATCCCGCTCTGCCCAGCGCCCGACGCCCCTTTGTCTTCGAACTTCTTGCGCGTCGCCGCTTCGCGCGCCTTGACCGCTTCAGGCAATATCCGCTTGTCATTTGGGTTGACAGCGCGGATCGCATTCTCAAGCCGAAGGTTTTCTTCTAGCGCCAGATTGAGCTGCTTGACCTTGTTGTTCTCGCGGTCGAAGGCGTCCAGCCGCTTAGCTGCGTCGATTGATCCAGCGTTTGCAGCGCCGTTCAATCCCTTGGCTTGCGCGGCTGCCTCATCGACACCCTTTTGATCTTGCAGGCTTGCAAGCTCAGCCCTGTCCGCGGCGAGATTCATCTCGGTGCGGCGCCGGTTGATGTCAGACAGAGCCCCGCGCTCCAGTCTCTGCTCGCGGTTCCGAATCCGCTCTTCGACGTCAGCAATCTTGTCGTCGTAGGTGGCATCACGTCCGAACGCCTTCATTGCCTCCCAGGCGCCGGTCACCTCTGACTTCAACCCTTTCCACGCGCGCTCCAGAATGCCAACCTTCTGGGTCGCTTCGGAGCCTAGGTAGTCATGCAACGCCTTGGAGGTCGCCTGCATGGCTGCCTCGCGCGCCCCGGTTTCCTCCAGCGTGCGAATGTAGTCCCACTGAGCCAGGCTCATGAAGTTCATTGAGCGGTTGTGCTCTTCCGCCCACTTCGTAACGCCCTCCGGCATCCGAGCAACGTCCTTGGAGATGTCATCCATGGACTGGCCCGACACACGTCGCAGCTGCACCATCGTGCCGCTAAGGCTTTCGATGGTCTGCTTCGTAATTTGACCGGTGCTTACAAGCGCCTCAACCGCCTGTCGGGCATTCCCAAGGCTTCCGCCACCGAACGACGCCGCAGCCGCGGACATGGCGCGAATATTGCCAGCCGTGACGCCAGCGTAATTGCCAGTTAGCTGTATTGTGCGATTCCAGCGTTGCGCCTCTTCATGCCCCGCATTAGCGGCCAGCGCAAAACCAGCAACAGCCCCCGCCGCCAGCGTGTACCGGCTGATCAATCCCAGCAGCGTGGTGCCCAGCGCCTTCGCCGCAGGCACGACGCCACCAAACATATCCTTAAGCTGGCCGCCCTGTTGAAGCAAAACAGTCATCGGCTGTTGCCCCCCTTGGAGGGAGACAACTATGTCGGTCAGCTGGGCCGGGACGCCCCGCATGGCGGCCGCCGTTTGCGCAGCGGAGTTCCCATACTTGTCGAAGGAGCGGCCAGCCGCCCCCATGGCAACCTCTTGCTCGCGCAGTCGTGCAATAAGCGGCGCAGCGCGGCTGCCCACGCCAAGCTCAGCGGCTTGCAGCTCCAACAGCTCTGATCGAGTTTTCCCAATCGCGAGCACTTGCCGCTCAAGCGCCTGCACGAACCGCTCAGACGTTTGGGTGAAGGCGCGTCCGCCAGTAGCGGTGGCATTGACCGCCTGATTCATCTGCCCCGCCGCTGCTCCCATTTGGGAGGTGGCGACGCCCGCCCGCCCCAGAGCAGCTTCCGTCTTGGCCGCAAATTGCGTAGTGGCCGCTTCGGCCGCGCCAAATCCGCGAGTCAAGTCCGCTTCGTTCGCGGTCAGCGTTACGCCAAGGATCTTTTCTGTCATGTCATCCCGCCCACTACCGTGTGCATCTTTTGGCGCTATTGCGCAGCCATGAATACTTCCAGCGCCGCACTTTCCATCGCCCTGATATCCCGGAACGCCTGGCGGTGGTCAGAGCTGCTGGGCAGTAGCATTTGGATCGTGGCCTGAATCTCGATGGCCGGGATTCCTGCACGTATCGGCGTTCCCATGGGAGGAACAAGCCAAGACCAGCACGTCGCCAGTTGCAGGAACACTTCGAGAGTGGGCCAGTTGTCATCGAATACCTCGAAGTGCGTCTCAGGTTCGCTGGTCTGTGCCTGCTCCAGCACTTCGGTCGGCGCACCGAGTTTGGCTAGTGCTTCGAGTACGACCACATCAGCGTCGAATGCACCTGCCGATTGCTCAGCCTTCCCGCCCATGGCCCAATGGCGGGCGGCCGCTACGAGTTTTTTTCGCGCACCTGCTGGTGGGCTTCAAAGAAGCCGTTGAACAGAGGCACAACGATTTCCGGCCAGTCGCTCAACACTTGACCCAGCGACTTCGCGGTAAACGGAATCGCTTCGCCTTGGCTATCGCGAGCGCCCAGCCAGCCCGTCATCTTGTCTTTGATGAACTCCACATCGGTGGAGTACGGCCATTTGGGCGCCGGCTTCGCACGCGCGACAGGCGGACGCCCCAGGCGCTCATTGAAAGCATTGGCCATCGAGTCTTGGAGGTCGGCGACCTGATCCAGCGTATGGCGCTTGTACTGAGCAATAAACTCGATGGCGACGGCCTCGCCGTTCTCGCCATGCACCTCAACCTTGATCGGGCACGCGGCGACCGCGCGCTTGGTTGTTACGAATGCCATGCTTCTTTCTCCCGGAATGCAAAACGCCCGGGTATGCCGGGCGCAGAGTTTTGAATTTGATGGACTAGAGCTTGTGCGGCTCAGCGGACGATGATTTCCAACTCGTCGTTACCGGCAACGCCGGGATTCACGTTCATGTCGAGTTCCAACATCGCCACGTTGTCTTGCTCGGAATACGCGGGGTTGGTCAACTGGGCGGACGGAGCCTTGATCTCGACGATGTTGCCCGCCACGGTGCCGTGCGTAATGGAGACCGGCTTTCCGGCCCCGTCGAGGACCATCGTCGGCCAGTCAAGCTGGGCAATCGTAGGCAGTTCCAGCGCGATCTTTCCAGTGGGCTGGCGGTCGGTGATTTCTGCGCCCTCGCAGCCGATAAGGGAGCGCCATACAAGCTGGTTCGCAATGTCGAAGTTGAGCGATTGAAGGCAGCCCGAGTACGAACCGAGGGACCATGTCGGCGTGTTCTGTTTGTTGACACCTTTCGGGATCTGGAAGGCGGCGTAATCGACCACCGAAGGGTTTGCGCCGTCGGTGATGGGCTGATACGCGCCCATGAAGCGGAAGCGCATGAAAGGAATGCCTTTGGCCGTCAGGTCAAAGGAAACAGTGCCGCGCGCGTCAAGAATCTTGTGGAACAGCCCGTCGAGGTAGTAATGCAGCGTCAGCCGTTCGAAGTTGTCGGATACGGGCAAATACCGTGTGTCGGTGTCCTCCGTGACCGTCTCCGAAAATCCGCAGGCGCGCAGCAGAGGCCCCCAAGCAGGAGCCGTGCCGGCCATTCCCGAGCCGGCAAGTTCCACCTCGCCCTCAATCTGGGCGTACTGCGTCGTAGCGATCTGCCCGGAATTGCCCATATACGGGCGCAACAGCGCACGCTCCACAAACTCGGCGGACAGAGGCGTGGCGGTGACATTGCGCAGCAGAATGGCATTCGCGGCGCCGGTCGGCACAGGGTCGGTGCCCGCTGCGGTCTGGATCTTCGCCAGCAGCAAGGTCTTTCGAATCGATTTTGCCATTTATGGCTCCATGTTTACCGGGGAGTGGTTTCGCTCGGCTTAGCCTGCGCAATCACACGGGCCGGTGCGCTCGATGAGCACGCGCTCCCCTGTCTCGGGGCCGCGCAGGTAGCTGCCGCCCTGCCCGTGGTATTGATCGGGCGAACCGGCGGAGGGTTGGGCAGTAGTGCGGACTTCGGCGCCCGCCTCGGCCTGATTGATCATGACCGCGGCAGCGCTGGTTTTGGGTGTGGACATTTGATGCTCCCAGGATCGGACGACTACCCGCTAAGGGATTGCTCGTCGGTCCGATAGGTGATGCGATAGCGCCGGGTCACGACCTGGCGC
This sequence comes from Achromobacter spanius, assembly GCF_002812705.1. NCBI lineage: Bacteria > Pseudomonadati > Pseudomonadota > Betaproteobacteria > Burkholderiales > Alcaligenaceae > Achromobacter > Achromobacter spanius. The sequence goes on from NZ_CP025030.1 coordinate 5,397,908, forward strand.
CGTAGGTCGCCATTGGCATACTTCGGCTCGTCGGTGCCGAACTCAGCAACCGCAACGATATTTTGCCCGCCGTAGCCCATTACCAGGGGGTGAGCCGCTTCAAACACAGCCTCCGCCAGCGCAAGGTGATCGTCACCGCAGGTATGGACGATCAGGTGGATTTCGCGCACACGAGTGACGCGGGGAACTGCCATGCTCTCGACAGATTCCGCCCCCAACTGAACGGAAACCACCTGAGGGTCTTCCCTGGTGATTGCCCGTACTGGGGACGGCTCCATCACGGCAGGGAAGCCCGCCACTTTCAAGGCCGCCCGCAGTTCTTGAACGTAGGTCAGTGCAAGCGTGGTCATGTCAGGCGTTCCAAAAGCGCCCGCGTCCAGTGCCCGTCGCCAACGCTGACCGGTTGCTGGCGGACCCGATAGCGTTGCCCGGCAATGTCTAGTTCGCTCAGATACCTCAGGCCAGGGGCGTCCGCGCTGGTGAATTCGATTTCGTAGTCGGTCGAATGCACCATCGTGGATTCGTCGATCACACCGGGCCTGTCGAACCTGGCCTGGAACTCGACAAGAGGCACGGAGCCGATCAACCTGACCGGCTCCCGCATCCCCGCCGCGTCGAACGCCTCATCAAATATGGCGTTGTCCCAGCGCATTGCCATCAAGCCTTCTTCAGCTTGATAACGACGTTGGGACGAGTATTGATCGTCAGCGGGTTCGACTGCACCTTGAGGTCAACGCCGACGCCGTGCTGCAAGATTTCTTGGCTGGCGTAGTACGGAACACCAATCGTATTCACGGCGTCGATGTGGTTTGCCGGAGCAAACTTCGTCTGGAACAGATCGTCGCTGGTGATCGGGATGAGGTAAGCATCGTCCGGCTCAATGAACGAGATACCCCCGACTTTGCCGTAATACTCCTTCCATTCGACGCCCTCGAACATGAAGCCCGAGCGCAGATCCTGGCGCAAGAACTCGCCGTCCTTCCACCGATCAAATGCCTTCTCAACGCTGTCATGACCCGTGAGCGCGTCGTAGAAGCCACGGCCCACGACGCCAAGCCAGCCCACGATCACCGCTTCGCCAGCCAGCGCATCTTCCGCTTGCCGCTTGGCATCGATCACCTTTTGACGCACCTTGGTGGACGCAGTCCCCAGCGCGAAATTCACCGTCTTCTGCGTGTAGCCGAAGCGTTGATACAGGTCGAGCAGCACACGCTGGCCGTCGGCGTCCAAGATTTTCCCGGTCACGGCGCCCAGGCGGTGGTAACCCAGGGTCACATCAATGGCCTTGCGCAGCTTGTTCGCGCGCTTGTTCACGACGGACAGCATGACTTCCAGTTCCGATTCCGTGCCAAAGGCCCGGACGTTCTGGATTTCATCCGCATAGATCGTGTCGCGCAGCGGCAAATGCAAGGTATTGAACGGGATGAGGTCGCGGCGGTCCGGCTCCAACGAAGCGCCCGGCGAGCCGCGGGGCGCGTCTGCCACGAGGGCCAGCTTGCCGTTCGAACGCTCGATGCTGACGGTCGTCGTCGTCACGCCTTCCTCATCGAACAGGGAGTCGAGCGTGGTCGGAACGGCCTGACCTTCCGGGGAGGTATTGACCGTAGCGGTGAGCGAACCCAGCTTGAAAGCGTCGTCTTTGAAAATGTCGATATGGGCCATGTATGGCTCCCAGAATAGAAATGGCCCGCGAGAAGCGGGCCGGAATCAAGAGATAGGGGAACGCAGGTGGAAATTCGACTAGTCGCGAACCACCAGAAACGCCGGGGCAAGATCCGCCCGCGCATCGGCATCCAGGCCGGTCAAGGACCAAGCGGTGACTTCGGCCAGTCGCACGATTCCGGTGGCCGGCTGCGGCGCATCCGAGGCCTCCGCGGCGCCGTAGAGAACGCAGGCCGCCTTCTCCGTCCCGTCGGTTGCGGCGGGGTCGTAGTTGGCGTAGTGCTTCGATGCGGTAATCACCCCCAAGACCTGACCGGACGGATAGCCGGTTGCGGTTGCCGCGAGGGTGATCTTTTCGCGCGAAATTTCGCCGGCCCCTTCGGACAGCAAAAACTCGGCGGTGCGGGGCTTTTCTTGCAAGGTATTCATGCTCTCTCCAGGAATGAAGTGACTGCTTAGGGCACGCGGCGGCGTGCAGCAGCACGGGCCTCGTAAATGCTGGTTGTAGACAAAGCCGGAGCGTTCGACGCTGCAGCCGGCTCGGGACGATGCGTATTGCTGATTTGCTGGTTCGACGAACTTGCCACCGCGTCGAACAGTCGCGCGCGGACCTGATCAACGTCCAGACCCTGGGCTACGAACTCGGCTGCCTTGTCAGGCAATTTGGCTGCCATGCAGATGCCCGCAATCTCTTTCGCCTGGACGACGCGCTGATTGGCCTGTGCCTCGCCGACCAACGCGCCGCTCATCAGCACGCCTTCGGCAAGATGCGGAATGCCCTCGGCCCGGCAAGATGCGTAGACGTGCTTCAACATGGCAGAAGCGGTGGGCAGGCCCGCAGGCAGTGCGGGGGGCACCGGATCGGGATCAGCGGGTGATGGATCGGCCGGCGCGGGATCGGCCGGAGCCGGATCGTTCGGCTTGGGGTCCGCGGGTTCTGGGTCCACCGGCTTCGGGGAGGGCGGATCACCGGCCGGAGCCTCACCGTCCACCAGCATCTTCAGCGGCTCGGGCAAATTGGGAAAGCGGGAAAGAAGCTCCCGCGAATTGGTGGACATCGCGATCTTGACCGGCTCTTCGATCACGTCGCAGAAGCCCATAGCCTGCGCGTCGAGGGCCGACAGCCACGTCGTGGCCTCCATCATCTCTGCAATTTTCTCGGCCGGCTGCCCGCTGCGACGGACGTACGCGGAAATGACACTGTCGAGGATGTTCTCCATCTGCGACACGGACGCCTTCAGTTCCGCAAGATTCCCCCACGCCACCGTGGTCGGCTCGTGGATCATGATTTGAGCGTTTTCCGGCATTTCGATTGTGTCGCAGGCGATGAGCGGCAACGTGGCGGCAGATGCGGCCACGCTGTCGACCCGGCCGACGGTACGTCCGCTGTAGCGACGCAGGGCGTTGTACATGGCAAAAGCGTCATACACGCTGCCCCCGCCGCTATTGATCGCCACAACGATTTTCATTCCCGTGGACGCGGCGGCATCCAGCTCTTGGATGAAGTCCGCTGCCGACTTTCCCCAGAAGCCGATGTCGTCATAGATGCGCAGCTCGACGACTTGCTCGCCCATCCGCATGCCGGGACCGATCGAATAGAAGTTTCCTTTCTTGGCCATATTGGCTCCGTTCATTGATTGAGGGGATCGGGACTGCCGCCCCCATCAAGCCCTGCCGCCCTGCCGGCGGCGGTCGTATGGCGCGGGTCACTATCGAAGACCATGCCGGCCGCGTCCGCGGTAGCGTTGTCCGCCTGAATCTCGGCATTGACCTGGTCAGGGTCATCGCCCTGCCCCAAGATGACCGACGCTCTGCTGGCAAAGCCCGCCCGGACCTGATCCTTCTTGGCCTGAATGTCTTGCACTGGGTTGAAATACGGCCAGCCCTGAGGCACCCAGAGGACGCGCAGCCAATCTCTGCGGCGGCGGTGGTAGTCCGGCATCGGGATCGTGCCCGACAACGCCAGAGCGTCAATCCACGCGGCCCAAACGGGGCGGCAAAACTGATGGATGACGCAGTGCCACTGATGTTGCTCGACAAGGCGGTGAAATTCGTTGACGACTACCCGCAATGCGCGGTCGCTGATCCCCCGAAGGTCACCCGTCGCAATCTCGTAGGGAATGCCGACAGACGCGAATGCCGCCATCAACTGATGCCGCATGAATCCTTCGTAGTTGCTTCCTGCATCCGGGGGGGCCGAAAACGTCACTTCCTCCCCTGGAGCAAGTGTTTGCATGGTGCCCGGTTCCATCGAAACAAGCGGGGTGCCGTCGTCATCCTCTACATAGTCCTCCGGCCGATTGGTCAGGGGATTGTTCTGGTCCTCATCAGGATCTGGCCGGGTGATGAATCCGGCAAACAGGTTAGACACTTCCTGTCTGTACATCACAGCGTCGTCCAAGCTGTCGATGGACTTCAGCCGCAGCAAGACCGAGGCCAATGACGTCACACCCCGAACCTGTCCAGGGCGAAGGACTGGGAACGCATGCACAACCTGGTCTGCCGGTACAGGCACAAGATCTTGACCGGTTGCCGGGCGGCCGAACTCTCCCGGGTGGCGCCGCCACAGGTGATATGCCACTCGCCGACCAATCGCATCGAACTCGACACCATTTACGACCTCGCCCCCGTTTGGAAGCGAATAGGTGCGCTCGACCGGTAGCTGATCGCCCTCCAGTAGTTGAAGCTGTAGAGGCACCGTGAGGCCATCCTGCGGTCGGCGGGGCCGAAAGCGACACAATGACTCGCCGTCAGTGAAGATTGAGCGGACCGCCAGCGCTTGCATACCGTAAAAGTCGAGCCGGCCGTCGGCATCAGCCTCAGGGCACCAGTCCGCCCACAACTCCTTAAGCAGCCGCCGAACCTCCTTATCCGGGTGCTGGGGGTATGGCTGAATTCCCGTACCGATAACGTTGCTCGTCCAACGTGTCACGGCAGTGGAAGCCCAAGGATCGTTTCGCACGGCATCCCGTGCGCGACGACGCTGCAAACCGAGGCCATGGGTTACGGCTGCATTTGGGCCGGCACTGGAAGGATTCCAGTTGCGCGCCCGGCTTCCAGTGGCGCTACCGCTTTCGTAGCTGGAACTCATCTGCGCACTCAAGCGCTGCGGCAGCAACAGGCCAGAGCGCCGATTTCTGGTGTATTTCATCGCAACCCCTTCCCCGCACTACGCACGCGAAACTGCCGCGATTGCCGCTTGCCCTTGTTGAGTTCGCGGGACACATGCACACGCGCCTGCATGAGTTCGTCCATGCTGCGGAAGCGAACACGCTTGCCGTCGTACTGGACTTCCAACTGGCTGCCGGCAATAGCGCGGTCCAACTTCTCAAGATCGGCCTGGGTGTATGCCATGGACCTGTCCTATTTCTTTGATTTGATTGCTGGTGATCGCCCCGCCCCTTACCTCCGCCCTTTCAAATAGCTTGAGGGTGCAGCACGGCGGCGGGCTGGGCGCGCTGGCGCCCTGGGGGCCGCTGCGGGCGACGCTAGGGCCGCCCGCGCTGACTTAGCCGGCTGCGGTTCGGTTGATTGCGTCGCTTCGTCGTCATGCTCGGCGGCCGGCGGCAGCGCATCCAGCTTGGCCGCCATCGCGTCCCACCAGGCGACGGTCTTGCGAGAAAGACCCAGGTGCTCGGCAACCCAGAGGGCATAAACGGCGCAGTCCCACGTTTCCACGCGCTTTCGAATCGCCGTCCAGAGCGTGCGAACACCGGTGGCAGTCTTTCGCGCTACCCGCACCTCGCCCGAGAACTGTCTAAACCACTCTTCTGACAGATCCGCCGACAGGTGGACATAGCCCGCCCCCGGCGACTCGATAGCCAAGCGACTATGCAGCAGGTCTTTGGCCAAGTTGGTGCCAACGTGCCAGAGGATGACGCCCTTCTTCAAACGCTTGCCACGCCAGTCGATATCGACCTGGCCGGCGCCATCCTTGATCGCCTTCTCACCGAAAGGCCGCCCACGTACTGCGAATACCCGGCGCGCCTTGTTGCGTCGCGCGAAGTCATAAACGGCATTCGAGTGGTGGCCGCCGGAGTCGATGGCGGATGCATAAATGCTCATCTGCTGGCCGCCCTCATGCTGGAAACGGCGCTCGAACAGGTATTCCGCCACGCTGGCCCAGACTTCATCCTCGGCTGGATTGCCGTGAAAAATCTGATGATCAATCGTCCACATTTCTTGGCCGCGCCCAAACCCCCAGACGCCCACCTCGACCCGATTGCCCTGTGTGTCGCAGCCAGCCAGTAAGAGCGTGCAGCCCATCGGTACCATGTTGTCGCCCAGCCCAGGGAGCCGATAAGCTTCGATCTCCGCGCGCCGCTTGAGTTCGTCGGCCTCGATTTTCTCGATTTCGCCTTCCCAAGCCTGCCCAAGCGTCGTGTTCCAGAACGTCTTTAGCGGCTCGTCGTCGCCCTGCTGTGCCTTGGCATAGGCATCCTGAAACTCGCGGACCAGCTTGGACCAACTCACCATCGGGCTGTACGCGGTCCAGACTTGAAAGGCGATCCGCTTGTGGGCCGGGACGATCTCGCCGGCCGCATTGCGGAAAACTCCATCACGATCAATCGTCGTTCCGTCCGTGCCGAACCAGAGTCCATCCTCCGACGCGGCCAAGTACTCACCCTGAGTCGTCAACACCCCGCAATGCGGGCACAAGTGCCGGACCGTCTCAGGGTCGCCGTTCAACCATTTGAATCCGTGGGGTTCGTCCTTCCCGCCCCATGTCAATGCGTGATGTTCTCCGCAGTGGGGGCAGGCTATGTGATAGTCATAGCGCGCATCCGCGCCGGCCGCACGCTTGTCCATCAGGCAGGTCTCTTTGAGCTTCGGCGTGGACCCGATTACCAGCTTGGGAAAGGTGGCCCCTTCAAGGCGCTTGCTCGCCAGTTGGCCGGGGTCGCCTTCACCATCGATGTTCGAATCAAACGAGCTGAACTCGTCCAGCACAGCAACGCTGATTGACAGGCGCCGATAGTTGTCGCCGGACCGCCCCCCGCGCAGGTGCAGGACGCTACCGCGAAACTTCTTCACCAGCAGCGTGTTGTCTTTGTGGCGCGCCAGCCGGGCCGGAAAAATCGGATGCATGGCGGTCACGTCCCGCAGCATCGGTTCCAATTCCGTTTTGACGAACTCGTCCCGGGCGCTGTCAGTGGGCTGCCATAGCGCTTGGTTGCGGCGACGGTGTTCGGCGAAGTATCCGAGCGCCGCCAAAACGATTTTTGTGTATCCGACGCGAGCCGACTTGATGACGTCTACTTCGTGCACATCATCGCTTCCAATGCAGGCCAGGATCGCGCGTTGGAAAGGCCAAGCCTCCCACCGCTGCTCGACATACGACGATTCCGCCGACAGATAAAAGTGGCGCTCTGCCCATTCCCGCAGCGTCATCGGCTCCGGCGCGCCAAAGGAGGCAAGCCCGCGTCGAAGCGCGCGAGCGACCGCCGCGCGATTGTCTTCTACGATTGCAAGTCCGGCCTAACGAGTCCGCCCCTATTGGGCGTGGCACGAGCAGAGTGCAGCGATACCCCCTTCGGTACCCCCTAACCTGTTCTGCTGTGCGACATGAGTTTTTAGGCTCTCAGGAACCTGTGGAGAAAATGGAGATGGCAGATGCAGCTGCGCCGCACCTTCATGGCCAACACCGGCGCGGAGCGCCGTTGCGAACTCGCGACGACGTAATCGAAGATATAACCCCCTGCCCTCGAGTTCGATGGGTCGGAGCACAAGGAAAAAATCCCTAGAGCCGCATAAACAAAGGCTCTCCGGGAAGCTGAGCCCCATTCTCGCGGGCTGAAAATATAACCCCCTCCCGCCTAGAATTGTCGACAACGGAACACAATCCCATATAAATCAACGGGATAGCGGGTAAATATTATTACCCCCCCTTAGAAATTCTCCTGACTAGCGAGCGTCTGGGGTTCGAATTACCCTTATCGGCCCGATATTAGAAGGGGCCCCCCGCTGCTTCACGAGCGGCTTCACCGCTTACCTTCCACCTACACCGTTTCACCACCGCCGCACACCAGGCAAGCCCTGGTACGTCCGCCCGTGTCGTCCATCACGCTTGACCGTAAGCGACGGGGCGACATTCGAATCCCCGTCAGCAGTGGCAAAATTCGTGCATATGTGCTTACGCTACGATCCTCAGCTCGTGGCGTGTGCAGTCGTCTGCATGGACTCTACTGACGATATGCGTATCAAACATCTGCTTAATTCATAACCAATAAATCCTAATCAAACAGGAAAGGTGTCCAATAAATGGGTAAAGACAAAACAGGAACAATTTTTGGCCGTTGGAAATTGATAGAAAAAATTGGTGAAGGTGGAAATGGTGAAGTTTGGACCGTCACTGAAAACGGCCTAGAGTATTTTGCGCTGAAGTTACTATCGCGCGGCGGCATCGATGAACCGTACCAGCGATTCTGCCGCGAAATAGAAACTTTGAAGAGACTTGAGGACTTCAGCGGGATCGTGCCGCTACTGGATAGTCTTATTCCCGAAGATCCTAAGAAGTGCCGACCGTGGTATGTGATGCCTCTTGCCAAGCAATATGAAGAGGCAGTAATTGACAGGTCGATGGCTCAAATTACTGTGGACTTCCAGTTCTTGGCATCAACGCTTGCTCGCTTGCATAAGCTTGGCATATATCATCGCGACATTAAACCCGCCAATTTCTTGATTCTAGAAGATACGGTATGTCTTTCGGATTTCGGATTAGTCAAACTTCTCGAGGCTGAGGGCCTTACTCCAAAACGCAGAGACGTCGGAGCAAAATTTACCATCGCGCCGGAAATGAGAAGAACTGCATCCGAGGCAGATGCTGCTCCAGCAGACATCTACTCTCTAGCAAAGTCGTTATGGATAGTCCTCACTCGGCAGGCTCTCGGTTTTGAGGGCCAATACGACCGTAACTCAACTACGGTGGGCCTCTCCAACTACATACGAACCGATCTGTACCTTACGCCGCTCGAAGATCTTCTAGAAGCAGCAACCGACCACGATCCGGCGAAAAGGCCGTCTGCTGACGAGTTCTCGTATCGACTGGCCGAATGGACTCGGATCAATGCGAGTTTTGATAATAAAAATAGCCTTCAGTGGAGTGAGGTCGCCGAAAGACTCTTTCCTTTAGGTCAACCTTCTAGGGCCGAGTGGGCGGACAGGGCTCACATTTGCACAGTTTTAAAGCTTGCGTCTAAGGCACGGGCCCTGAATCATATGTTCTATCCAACCGGGGGGGGCATGACACTGTTAGACGCTGACATTGCCCCAGAGCACGGAATGATCCAACTTCGCATCGGCGAAAACATGTTCAACCTCTGCGCACCCCTACGGTTGGTTTTTGAACCGTACCCGGATAAGCCAGAGTGGAGCTACTTTAGACTTGAGCTTAAGACAGTTTCTTCCATTTCAGCCCCCAATAATTCATTTGAGAATACGAGCGAAGAGCTTACAGAAATTGAACCTGGACGCTATGTTTCTATAAATAGCTGGTTCGAAAACGAGCACAATGGCTGCACACTTCCTGATACTGCGCGTCGGGTCGACAGGTATTCTGGGGGCAGCATAGTTTTATTTAGTACCACGTCGCCTTATAACCGAGACCCGCGCACTTACGACGCAAGACACAACCGCTTCAACACAGACGAATTTCGAGCCTATATTCATAGACAGGCCGAACTAGTGGATAAAGAGAGTCCGTAGGCAGCATCCGCAGTCCGTCCGTTCTCGATATATGGAGCCGACGTAATGCGATGACGACTGCCACGAACATGTACTCGTGTCAACCATTCCGACTCGCCTTGAGTTCACGCATCCGTTCCAGAGCGGCAAAATATGGGGGATCTCGCACATCGGGGGGGACTAACGGGTCCGATATGCCTTGCATAGCGGCAAGTATGTGAGAATGGACACCGACATCCCAAGCATCGACTACATCAAGATTTCTCAACTCGATGGCATGTTGTAGATCCTCCCTCGTGATCGACACTCCCGGACGGGACGCCTGGAATTCGCATGGCACTATGAGAACGGCAGTCGTCCGAGCGTATCCCTCAAGAATCAGATCCAAGTTCTTCGACGTGTCAGGATGCATGTCATGCATCCTATGCACCATCAAGAACCGCTGTGCCGGCCGCGTCTGCCTCCCCACATAACGCTCACCTATACCGATGGCAATACGATAGTCGAGCGGGCTATCTCGATTTATGCCCCGAATAATTGTCAGACCGATCCACCCTTCTTTGTCCCTTCCGCCGACCCTTTTTCTCCACCCGCGAAAGATCTTTCGACCAGCGTCGATATTCGTGAATGCAAGCATTAACAACGGAGGGGCGCCGAGAATTCCGAGCGTCCCCGAACCGACGCCGCGCCATCGGGCCTTATCCCAAAGAGGCATGTTGATGGGGGACATCACTTGAAGTTCTTTGTGCTTGATCGCGTCCGCTCCAAACAATTCCTTCGGCGGCTCGCCCAATTCCATATTTAGCTTTTCATCCGTTGGAGAAAACGTGGGATGAGGTGACCCCACTGCCGGGCTCCACGTCGATTCTCGGATCATTTCATACTCAACTAGCATCGGGTCCCCAACCCAGTCCTCAGCGCGATACTTAGGAGAATCTCCAAAAAGATTGGTCAGCGGAATAATAGATGTAGCGACTTGATAGGCGCGGTCCTGCGCCCGATGCTTCGAGAACATTTCTTCGAGCGCATCTTTCTGTCTCTCCAGTTGCATTTCATAGGTGAGATGCGCAAAAAGGAGCATCATGGCTTCAGAGAAGCCGTTGTCCAACAACTGAGCCGGCGCCAGAACCGGATGTTTCACGATTAGACGAGTCTCACCACAATCGTCTTCGGAAATCTCGATTTGGAAAGGAGGTTTAGCTACTTCTGCCTGCATCACTTCGATGTGCAACTCCGATCGAGGCGACACCAAGCCTGGACTCTGAATTGCAGTGGAGTAGAACGACTCGAAGAAGCCGAGAAAGCTCTCAGCGAGCATCGCTGATAATGCTGGCCCTCGTACTGAAATGCTTAAATGACAGCCAAGTAACACAGTTTTGTAGATGGCGGTTCCGATGTGCCAAATGGGCTCGAGCGGTAGATCTTCAGCGGCCGACGTATGTACCCAACTGCTGTAGAACTCCTGCAAGTCGGCGTCAGCCGTTTGATATTCACGTTTAACGAGTTCCTCTTGACCTAGCATGAATAGTGCCGCACTGCGAGAAAGTTCCAACCCGTGATGTGAAAGAACATCAGGCAGTCTGACTAGATGGTGCCAATCCGCCTTCGAAGTACGTAATAAGATTATCCCAAGTACGGTATCGATCGCCTGGAGCTCGCTCTCAAACTCTTGTCTTTTTTCTTCTTTGATACTCAGTGCCGCATGGATAGCGGGAATCAAACTCAGCCAGGCAAGCACATAAGGGACGCGGCCTAATTGCATTTCCACCCATATAAGTTTTTTGACTATAGGCAGTGCCCGTTTGTCTGCAGCTCCTAGTTTGAAGTGAGTGTATAGACAGCGATCAAGAGCGCCAACTAGTGTGCCGCGAGCCGCGTATAGAAGACCAGCCGACTCAAACGCGAGGCCAGTTCCGACCGTCGCGGCAATGAACTCATCCCTCGTTTCTTCTTGGGCTAACAAGAACTGGGCCTTCGCCAAGTTATTAATTGCGTCATAGGGCTTCTGTAAATCCAGTTTCCTCATCCCCCGTTGCAAATGCAGCTCGCCCGCCGATCTTGCCCCGTTCCTAGCCTGTTCCAATTCGATAATTGCTTCCATCAACTCATCTAGCGAAGGAGAGTCGGCAATAACTTCGGAAATATTCCGAGCGAAGCGAACCAAAGTGTCGACGGGGAATTCGAGGAGTCGACGTACCTCTGACAGATTCTGCCGCATGCCCCGTAGGGTGGAGCTAGGGTCCGCACCAGATTGCCCTACTGCAACAAACTCCATAAATAGCAGCAACGTGCGAGCCCACAAGGAGCTAGTTGCTCGTGATCGATCCGAGGCGTGTCGGTCGAGAGCTTGACGTAATGCTAAGGTTCCGCTCTGATCAAACAGAGGAGAACTTTGAAGCGCCAGCCATAGATTCACCAGCGGCTCAATATCCCAGACCCAGTCCGATGGCAGAACTTGGGCCGCGAGGTTTTCGTATATCCGTGTAGCGTATGTCGCATCGTCGTACCACCAAATAGCCGTCCAGGCTTGCTGGTACCAAATGCGATTGACCTGGCGCAAACTGCCGGCCTCCCGCGCAAGACGCTCTGCCCGCAGGAATCGTCCGTCAACTTCAACGCGAGATCTTTCTAACCCCCGCGAAAGAAGCGCCGCCTGTAAAGCCTCTTCTACTACCTCAAGTGTTGCACCTGTCTGGGCGGCGGCTTCAATGCGGATATCCAGCTCGTCCAACTCCCGCATTCTGGCAACGTCCAGTGGCCCATGTTTGACGGCAAGCCTAGTGGACAGCTCGAACTGCAACGTTTCAGATACGATGTCCCATCGTTTATGCGTCACAACCCTGTCCACAATCCAAGTACGATCCATGATACGCACCTCTATACCGTACTTATCCTTGAGCGCTTCTTGCGTCTCAGCGCGATCTTTGTCGCGAACCGCTTGATTGGTGATGAAGTAAACTAGAGAGTATGGACGGGCTGTCGCGACGATCTTAGCGACGTCGGAATCCAACTTGGGTTTCCACTTGGCCTTAGCGCTAACTGCGAACGCCCACCGTTCTAATCCTGTCGCTTCGGGGAGCCCCTCGTACCAGAGATTGGCAATTGCTCGTGCTACGGGGTACGTCTCCGTGTCCACCTTGCTATCGCCTCCTCCTGTAGGCCCCGTTTGGGGCAAGAGATTAGGGCATAGTTCGCGCTCCGCGAGCACACGAGCGAAATTTTCGAAGGGCGTTTCTTCTTTGCGACTCGTTAGAGAAGCCAGATGGAATTCGAACTGCCGTCGGTCCATCTCGCTGACCTCGACTTGCACAGTATCGGAGTAGAGCTCAGGTCTGCGCGCACGCATGAAATCGCGATACGATCGCGGATAGATTTTGCCCTTCAAAGTGCTCTCCTCGCAAAGTTGACAGTGCGCATCGCCCCGTGGCTCGGAATTGTTGGTTAAATTCTAAGCGAGATCAAGGAATGGACTTCGGCGGCGTATTTTGAATACGGCGCCGTTTTGTCGGTATGACGGCCGAAAAATTGACAGTCCTTGCCAGCAATGAGTGAGTAACAGAGTACGCCTATAGATCAAGGACAACCGCGAGACACCGCGCATTGAGTGTCCTCTTCCTATAGGCGCACAGTTCTAAGCCCAGACTCCCGCCGGAGTCGCCAGCGGGATTCTCTATTTGCTTGGCTAGGCGTTGAGCCCCAGAATCGCTCTGGGATTGGCGTCCGCTCGACGCATAACCGCATCGCCAAGTGCCTCCAGTCGCTCGAACTCCGCCTCCTCGGCCAATTCCAGCGTAAAGAGCTGCGCGGCAAGTCTGGTCAAATCCGCCCCCTTGTCGGCTACCTGGCGGCCCTCTACGCTACCCTTTGCCGCCTTGATAAGCATTGCGCGGAATTCTTGCCGGTGCGTAGCCACAAGCAGCGATAAGGCCAGATCAGGGACGAGTCCAATGCGCTCATCCAACCCCCTCCATATCCCGCCCCCAGGGTTCTTGCTCTCATAGGCCAGTTCATGGGCGATATCGGTGAAATTGCGGCTGGACCGTTGCTCCATCCCATCTAACCAGCTGTCCACCTTGGCACCGATACCCACGTCGTCCAGCGCGGCACGCTTTACCTCTCCAATCTCGGTTTGAAGAGCGTAAATCTCCGCGCGAATCTTGTTCAGCTTTTGCGACATGACCGCTTACCTCCAACCCATGGTTTCAAAAAGTTCAGCTTGATTATTCCCGCCGCCCAGTTCGTCCGCCAGGGCTTTCAAGACTCCTTCGCCAATAGTGGTGGCCACTCGATAGGGCTCCGTCAACCGCTCCTTTTCGACGTTCAACTGCTCCAGCAATAATTTGGCAGCGCCTATGCGTCTATCCAGAATGGTGACTTCGTCACGTCCGCCTTTGGCACCAGATGCGACGATATAAGCCTTTTCGCCCTCAAGGCGCTTGATCTCATTGTGTGCGCCAAGGAACTGCTCGGACGCGGCTTGCATGGCCAAATGCATCGCCCGACGTTGACTAACAATCCGGCTAACCTTGTTGATCAGTTCCGGGGTCAGCTTCTGCATGAAGTCGGCGTGATAATCCAACCTCGTCTTCTCCGGTGTGTTCACCGTTTCCATTGCCTTACTCCTTAAATTTGCCCAAGAGGGCATATCGCCGCCTGAAAAGTGACTTTGCACCGCTGGCGGCGTCGATTGCGTGCGCCACGCCTGCTCGGTTGCAATGAATCGGACTCGGCGTCTCGCACGGAAAGTGGTTTCCTTTGAGGGCCAGTCGATTAATGCGGCAAGCAGAATTCCGCTTGAGGGCACATAGCGCCCCCATCGGCAGGGCATATGCGTAAGGGGTGGGTACTCCCGTATGCGGGCGGCAAGTCGTCACGCACGGAGCAATAGCCTCTCGCCGCCCCCGGTCGCCGTAGATGGATGCAGCGCTGGCAGTTGCTGCCCTCAAGGGCCAGCATGATTTCCTGCTTGTTGCTGCGGATGTAATGGCGCAGCTCGTCGGTCAAGCGCTCCGAAGGCGACACCACCACCCTATCCGGCCACCGAATTTCCACATGGACACCGGCCTTGAACAGCGGCACAAGAACATCGGAGGTCATCAAAATGCCTCCTCGCCTGCACCGGCCGGTTTGCCTAAGGTGCTCAAGGTTTCCCTAAGATGCTCACTGTTTTCTATGAGCACCTTAGGGGAATCGGTGAGCACCTTAGCGTCTTGGCCCTGCCGACCCAGGCGCCAGAACCAGGCCCCTTTAGCCCCGATCCCGTCACCGGCTCGATACGCCTCGGCGCCGATGGACTTTTGCGCGCGACGAATCGTTGCCCAAGCAAAGCCTGCTCCATCCGCATCGGCCTTTACCTGTTTGGAAGGCACTGGACCGTCCGCCAGCAACCCTCGCAGGAACTCGGCAGCGTCGTCTTGCTCACTGCTTTCTTCTGTCTGCGGGGCTTCGATTGCCCCGAGAATGTCCCTGGCCGTTCCTTCTATTCGATCTCCCCACACAACGCGCGTTGTTTCTATTCCACTTTCGAGCGTGCAAGGCTCGATGTGATACAGCACGCCCCCGTCGTCCACGGAAATATTGCTTTTCGCCCTGGCCAGCACCCGAGCTTCGCTATCCTCTTCCTTAGCCGCAACGATCACAGTACGCGCCAGAGCACCGAAAGCTTGCGATCCAATCACGCGCTCCTGCGGTGAAGATCCTGCCGAGCCTTTGGAGAAGTGGGTAATCCCTACGACCGCGCAGTCCTGCCCCACCGCGAAATCTACGACGGCTTGCAGGCCTCGTCGCACGTCGTTAGCCCTATGCATGTCTCCCGCCACGGCGCTGACGATAGGGTCAATCAATAGCAGCGAAGCTCCTCCGATGGCAGAGACAGCAGCGGTCAGCGTCGGGATGTCCCGGGCCGGATCAAACGGCAGCAGTTCACCCGTAATGGAATCGGTCACACCTTGGACGAAGTACACATTACGCACATCGGCTCCGCAGGCCATCAAGCGCGGCTTAAGCGTGTCGGCGGGATCATCCTCACTGGACCAAACCAGCACGTTGCCGGACCCAGCGCACAACAGACCATCAGGCCAGCGCCCCCCGGTCGTAACCGTCGCAGCTAGGCCCAGGGCTAAGGTCGTCTTTCCCGTGCCGGCAGCTCCCGCCAGAATAATGAGCTTGCCCTTTGCCAGCCAGCCAGGCCACAGCCAATGAATCGGCCGTTCCTCGATATCGACGGCCCGTACGAGCGAGACGCCGCCCGCCACACTCGTGCTGGTTCGCTCCTCCGCTCCAGTTGCCTGAATAGCGTGATGAACATGCGCCGTTACGGAATCGCGTCCAACCAAGCGGGCCATGTCGTTGAAGTCGGAAGGTGCCTTGCCGTCGATCAGCGCCCCTTCATTGAATGAAGGCAAAACAGCCACTCCGCCAACCGCACTGGCAGCGGCTTTCGCTGCTCGTTGCCCCGTCTCCGATTCGTCCAAATCGCCGCAAATCACTATGCGAACGCTCGGCATCTTGGCCCGTAAGGCTGTAGCCACGATGCCCAAATTTCCAGCGTTAAACGCCACGGCCACGGGGTAGCCCGTGGCGTCATGCAAACTCGCCCCCGTCGCGTATCCCTCGACAACTAGCAATAAATCTTTGGGGCGTCCACCGAAGGCGTAATAGCAACCGCGCATCTTGCCGTGCGTCTTGAACCGCTTGCGGCCCTGAGCATCGACGAATTGCAAACTCCAAAGCTTGCCCGCCGAGTCTCGCAGCGGAATCAGCAGGGTTCGCTTGTCATGGAATTCACGGAGCCCCAGAGGTTTTACGCCCTTCGAGACGCAATAGGGATTGTCTGCCAACGCATCCCGAGCCTTCTCCCATATGGTGGCGCAAGCATCTGCCGCGGCTTGATGCTCGCTGGCGAGTTCGGCCGCTGCGGCAAGGCGAGCGGCTTTCACTCGCTCTTGATGAGCACGCCGTTCGTCTTCGGAAAACTGGCGCTCTGCCTTGGCGCACCACGTCTCTTGTAGGTCGGTCGCCCAGTCGCCAAACGCCCCAGCCGCAAGGCCATCGCCATGCAGCACATACCAGCCGCTCTTCTTTCCCGGTTTGGCGGTGTCAAAGCGATGCAGCTTACCGTCGGCCAGGATTTCCTTGGGCGCGAGGCCAGCGGCCTTCAGCGCCCCCGCGAATTGGTCCTCGATGAGTTGAGACACGGTCATCGCTCGGCCTCCGGCACATAGTGCTTTTGTGCCCACATGCTCAAGTGCCCAGCGTCATCAAGCAGAGCGTGTGCTGCAACCTGGATAAGTCCTAAGAGATTGTCAGTGTCATACCCAGAAAGCACTTCGGGCCCGTCATCCAAATCATTGTTGACCTGGTTCCATCGCAACAAGCCGACCAGGCTTTCAATTCCGGCCATTGCCGCCGCACATTTATCCGCGTACGCGATGAAAGGCATAGCTCCGGTTCGACGTGCGTGTTCAGTGACCGAGTCAGCGAAACGCGAATGACGAGTTTCAATGTGATTCGACGAAATCATTGCTTTTCTCCTCCCTGCGCGGGGACTAGGAGGACAAAAGGCAGCTCGAATAACTGATCAGCCAGCGTGCGGGCTTGCCCCGCCAGCATTCGGACAATGTAGGCAGTCGGGATAGGATCATCCGCTTTGTCGTCAGGCAGTGCCGCGCTCAAGACGTCGAGCGTGCAAGCAATATCGAATGCGCGATTGGTGAACACCATCATGTCGATCGACGGCATCGCGGTAACAGAAGCGGCCTTCATACCTGACCTCCTTTCACCATGTCGCGAATCTCGGCGGCCAGGTCACTTACGAGCCAAAGGATGTTGTCGCGGTCGTACTCGAACAGATCATTGAACGATTCGCGCCCCCGTCCGTACAAAAGCACTGTCAGGCTTGCCAGTTGGGCGCAGCGCCCTTCAAGGTCGACGGGATTGATGCGGACAGGAGCCAGCAAACGGGGCTTAGTCATGACGCGCCCCCGCGAACAATTGCGCGATCCCTTCGGCAAAGCCTTGGTCAAACGCAAACTTGATTTCAGGGATTGCTGTTGACCATTCAAGCGAAGCGACGAAGACAGCACGGTGCTGGTCGCGGAACTGGGCCAGCGAAAGCTCGTGCTGGGCCAGCCAAGCGGCTACGCCGGCACGGCCTGCACTAAGGGCAGATTGATGGAAAGCAGGGGAAAAGGTTTGCTCAGGACGAGCGGATGCGTTAGCCACGGATAGCTCCTATCGAATTGGTAGAAGCCCGCGTCTCATCGCCAAATGAGGTGGGCGGGCAGAAAGCAGGGTTGGCGAACCGGCTCGATAGGACACCGGCAGGGCGTAAGCCCTCCCCACAATCGCCCGCCCAAAGAAGGCGCGCAAGAGCGTACAGACGTAAAAATACCGCCAAGGGGCGGTGCGTCCGCCTATCGATAGTCTGGTCGCCAAACCAGGTCGCGTTTGTTTCCGCAACAGTTTCAGTATGCCCGAGGGATGGGAAGCGCGCAAGCATAGAACCTCTCCTACCGAGGCTCTGAGCGACTGGCCGCAATGCGCCTGGCGATCCATTCATCCACCTCACTTTCAAGCCACGCAACCGCCCTCTTTCCGATCTTGATTGGCTTAGGAAACGTAGGATCGGTGTAGATAGTGGTTCTGCTTCTGAGCGTCCGCTTGCGAACCTCTGGCAGCCGTAGCAAGGTCGTTTTCGACATAGCCCCCTCCTAGGGACGAAAAAAAGCCCGCCTAAGCGGGCTCAAGCCCCCATGAAAGGGGCATGTATGCATGGAATCGATTTAAGACCCGGGACCCTCGCCTCTTCGAGCATCGAGGTAATCCGCCCAGGCCTGCATCATTTCGGCGCGAGGTTGAAGATATAGCGCGTGGTTATAGGCGGCGCTCACGGAGTTACGGGACTGGTGCGCGAGCTGCAACTCGATGTGTTCGTGAGGCCAACCTTGCTCATGCAGGATGGTTGACGCGACCCCACGGAAGCCATGTCCCGTCATGCGCCCCCCATACCCCATGCTACTCAACGCAGAACGCAATGCTCCCCGACCTAACGGAGCGCCGTCGGCATTACGTCCGGGAAAGACAATACGCCCTGCGGGATGTAGAGTCCGAAGCGTTTCGAAGGCCTCAACGGCCTGTCTCGATAGCGGAACTATGTGTGGTGAATCCATTTTCATTCGTTCAGCTGGAATGTGCCATCTACCACCTGCCAAGTCTATTTCGTGCCATTCAGCGTCGAGCAGCTCCCCGGTACGCACAAAGGTCAAGCTCAAAAGGCGAAGGGCGAGACGAACTACATCGCCCCCCGGATAGAAATGCATGGCACGAAGTAGTGCGGGCAAATCTCTTGCGTCTACGCGAGCGTGGTTCGTTCGCTTGTGCGCTCGTAATACATCTCCCGCTTGCAGCTCTCCAACAGGGTTTCGGTCGATCATGTCATGGGCGACGGCGTATCGCAGGATCTGACTGCATACCTGTAAAACCTCACGAGCCACGGTAACCGCTCCCCTCGCCTCGATTCTCTTTGCCAGGTCACGGAACGCCGCAGGCGTGAGATCCACCAAGCGACGTTTCCCAATGCGGGGCAATATGTCATCGTCCAGGTAGCGGCGGATGGACTTGATCCGCGATTTGGAGCGGGACGGACTCCAATGAATGAACCATTGCTTCGACAGCGTCTGGAAATCTACGCCTTCGGACGCCACCTGCTGAGTACCCTTCCTCCTCTCCATCGGATCAATCCCAGAAGCAAGCAGCAAACGGGCGTCTCTATGTCGCTCCCGCGCTTGCGCCAGGGTGACGATGGGATAAACACCGAAGGCCATCAGCTTTTCTTTGCCCTGATACCTATATTTCCAGCGCCAATAGCGCGAGCCGCTGGGCCGAACGAGCAAGTACAGCCCATGTCCATCGGCAAGCTTCCGCCCCCTTCCTTCGCACTTTGCGTGGCGCAATGCCGTATCTGTGAGCTTCACGTCTCTTCACTCCTATTCGTAGACGATGCAGCGCGACGCCCCCAAGGATGTACCCCAATTTGTACCCCCTGGAATATCTTGCTTCTACAGAATGCTGCGGAACGTCTATGTACGTTCTTGAACAGCACTATGCTCGTCAAATCAATTGGTTAGCTGGTCGCGTCGGTCTAGCCGGAACGCACCGGAACCAGCCCGAACAAACGGTACCTGTTGTCTTCTACGAGCATCCCTAGTCCTCATGATCGTCGTCCGCTTCGATATCCTCCAAGGACAGAGCCGCAACGGCATTGCGCGCCTTGGCTATTTCTCGTCGCAGGATCGTCAGATCCGCATCCGTCAGATTGGGCAACCGGCGTTTCAGGATTGCCGGGATGGCGTCTAGAGTGGCGGCGACCTTCGTGCCAGCGCGCACCAACACATCCTCCAGCACGCTGACCGGGGCAAGCTCGCCGCGCGTGACAGCGTTTTCCATTTCCACCTTGTCAGCCTGAGCCGCATTCAGTCGTGCCTTTTCTGCCGCCGGATCAAGACCGGGCGCGCCAGGACCTTGGTTGCGCCCGGCTGCGGTGTCCCGCAGGTTCCCGCAATAGGCCAGCAGCCAGTTTCCGAGCGTATCGCCCGCGGTCATCACCCCGCGCATCAGCAAGCCGCTGATCACGGGCTGCGTGACACCAACCAATTGCGCGAAGCGCGCCTGCGTTGTCTTCTTGTCCGGATCGATCATCTTGCTGTCGCCAAGGCGGCGTCCCATGCCGTTGAAAACTCGGCATCAAATCGCTCGCCATAGACCTCGGAGGCCGTCTCGTAGAACGGCAAGCGCGGTGTGTACGTTGGCTGGTCGATAGCCAACAGGACCGGCTTTACATCCGCTCCGTGCGTGCCAGTCTTTCGCCAAACACCAGCCGGCAAATGCTGGCGGCGATTGCCGCTCATGGCCCCCTTGCCGCGGGAAATGAAATACTGCACGCCGTTGATCTTGCGATAGCCCTCTTTCGAGGTCGACACCTGCGCAATGCGTGCGCGGGATTTAGCACTCGCGTTCGCACGATAGCCCTGCTCCCCGAAGGCCTCGAAGTACGACAGCAGGCGGACAATCTGACCGCGCGACATATTCCCGAAGGCGTCGAGTTCAGCGCCGGCCGCCGGCATGAGGAAGCTGCCGGCCGGCAGCCCAGATCGTTGCAAGGCCCGCTCCGAGCGCTTGTGACGGCGCCCGCCTCCCAGCACCTGCGGCGAGAGATACCTGTCGGCCCCGATTCCTTTCGCCGTGGCGTCGCGGTAATCGATCCTGGCCGACAGGTTCTCTTTTGTCGCGCGGCTGACCCGCAGCGCGTTGAGCGTGTACGGCGTGGGCCTATCAAAGACCTGGCGACTCTTCTCCACCAGTGCCTCGCGAACCGCTTGAGCCGTTTTGTTGAGCGCCACCGCAGTCGCAAATGGCAATTGCCGCTTCGCCGCGGCGTAGTAGTCCGCGCCAGCGCGGAGCGTGGACGTGAACTTCAACATGGCGACGCCTCAGATATAACCCCCCTCCCCAGAGAAGGAAGGGGTTCGATTACGGGCCAGCAGTGGCTAACCCGTTGTTTTTATTGAGTCTTGAGCCGAAATTATTATTACCCCCCCTAGCGCACCTCATAACTAGCGAGCGTGTGGGGTTCGAATTACCCTTACCGCACGGATTTCTCCAGGGGCCCCCGGGGGTTTTCGCCGCGCTTCCGCCGTCCTTACGATGCCTCTATTGCCCCATTGGCTTGGCATTCGCCGCACCAATCGCACCCACGGCAAGTGCTCCATCCACAGGCCGTGGCGCGCATCCTGTGCCCGGTGACCTAAGCGGTCGAACCGCCAATGTACGGCGCCCCTCCCGGAAATACACAACCCGCAGATTGACCGCCTTCTGGATCTAGCGCACAGTTCAAAGCTCGAGGCGATGGAGGCGGCGTTTCGAGAATTGGGCTGCCGCCTGGACATTTCTGTCATCTAAATGGAGGTGGAATATGCGCGTACTTATCGTTGACGACGACTCAGACACCGCCGAACTGACTGCCGAATGCTTGATGGTGGATGGTGACGTTACCGTCCAGATCGCCAGCAACGGAGACGCCGCCCTGCGCGCGGTTGCCGACTTCGCACCGGATACGATTTTGCTAGATGTCGAGCTTCGGGACGGTTGCGGGCTTGACTTGGCTATTGACCTAAAGGTCTTAAGCCGCGGATGTGCCCGCATTGTCATCTTCAGCGGTACCGTGACTAGATCCGCCGTAGGATCTTTGCCACCAGGCGTAGACGCCTGGCTTGCAAAACCTGCGCACCTTGAGGAAATTCAAGCGTGTATTACGGGGAAGCCAGATTCCATCTAAAGGCGCATCGGTCATCTTCTATAGCTGCAATGCAAAAGCCCCGAACGGAACTCCGTATCGGGGCTTCGTTGTATGAGAAGCGGGTAGAGAAGACCAATTCCTCGCTGCGCTATAGGCTTGGCCGAATCAACCGAGGGCTTTTGACTCGCGCCGATATACACTCGGCCGATAGACTCCGGTCATCAGGCCGATCAGGAGGCCAGAAGGCAGACGCAGGGCTTAAGTCGCGGATCCCTCATCGCTACGAATTGGAGTCAGAGCACATGGGCCACGCCGCCGCTCGCACAACAAAATTTCTGGTGGAGTTGGTTGGAGATCTGGAGACGGTAAACGGCATATGTTCCAGGTGCCCAAAAGGCATTTCCCTTGAAGAGAATTTCGTGGGCTGGAAGAAGACCTCAAACCCGCTGATCCAAGTGTTTTTTGTTGCGGATCAAGACTTGGGAGCGGATACGGCGGCGTTACTGTTCGCCCTGGCCTTAGAAGACCTGCCTGCGCGAGGCGGCACCTCTTTGTGGGTGCTGGTAACCGTGGGCATCGACGTCGAATTGCCAGCCATTGAAGACCATTTCCGTCGTACCGCTGAGTGCAAGTGGGTAGACATTCGGTACTCAACGGCGCCCGGCCCCGTCATCCATGTCAAAACCACAAATATCACCGCACTTTTAAAAGGCGCGGTAGCGGCCAGCCGCGAGGCTGACCAATAAGCGCTCGCAGTCAGGTATGCGCCTGCGACGGCAGCGAGAAACGCAAAGCCCGATCTATCCTGCCCCGATGGGCTCCTTGTTAAGAACGACTGGGGAATACATCCGGGGCCTAATGCCGGGTGGGCGGTTCGACGATAAAGTGCCGTCGATTGCGACCGCCCAACTCAGCCGCAGCCAGCCAACGTGGCATGACGCCTCGCCCTGTCCATGTTTGACCCGTCTCAGGATCTCGGTACTTCGGCGCCACTCGAGATCGCCCATCCAAACGCGGCGCCGGAGCATCCGAAGATGTTGGCGAAAGTGGCAAATATGCGGCCGTTATTTCATCCGGCATTATTCGGGACTGACGCATCAAATGAACAATCTCGCGGACAGCCAACGCTTTGCTCTTCGCACGTAGAGCGTATATACGATGCTCCAACTGACCGATTTCGGCAGACAGTCCTTTCAGTGAATCTCTTTGCTTCATGGCGGCTCCCTCCGACCGGCTTAAGCACTTTATTCCTAGCCGAATTCTGTAGGGAGCCAGGGGTTACCCTTGTTGCGGCCCCGCGACCGAGAAAATGATAGGAAAACCCTTGATGCCGCCCGTTGTGACTATGGATGTGGGCTAAAGTTGTATTGACCGACAGGATGGATAGTGTCCCAATCGAGGCGCTGAACTCGGAAAGCCAGTCCATTGGAGTCGCGCCATGCAAACGATCTACACAAAGCGTCCTACAGTGTTGATTGCGGTAAGCCCAGACGGCACCACCTTTGTTATCGAGCGTCGATGCCGATCGCTCCCCTGCGATGATGGCGAGCAGGCGTTCTTCTATTGCTGCTTGCAGGACGGAAGCGCCGTATCCTGGATGGGCGAGAACTACTACCAGTTAGCGGACGGTACAACGCTACTCGCGGTTGCATGCCGCCTGACAACGCCCGGGGACAGCAATCTGGAGCGGGCTGCGGGAATCGAACCCGCGTGAGCGGCTTGGAAGGCCGCAGCCTGACCACTCGGCCAAGCCCGCAGATTGCGCGGCTGGGATTCGAACCCAGGAACTCCCCAGTATTGGGTGCGCGCCCGACTGAAGAGCCTATAGCGGCATCACCCTTCGTCCAGACCTTTCGGCATCTCGGGCACCGCGCAAAAACGCAAAAGCCCGCTGCTTTCGCTGGCGGGCTTTCTATGTACGCACTTTTTCAAAGTGACTAAACAGGGAGAATTTTAGCAGAGAAAATTCAACCTCGCAAGATCTCAATCACAAAGGCCCTTTGCAGACAGCAGATCTGCCGCATGCTCCATCGCCAGCGCTTCGACGCCCTTCTGGCCCGCGCTGCGTTCGCCACCTTTCTGCTTCGTGGTCCGCGTGCCATACAGCCAAAGCTTGATCTTCCCGTTGTGGTTGGTTGCAGTCGCGGCGCTGACGCCCGCCCGTTCGGCGGCATCTGACAGCTTCACATCCTTGCCAAAGTAGCGCGCCACAATCGCGTCACGCAGCACACGCGGTGTCGGATGCGCCGACAAAGCATCACACGCAGCAGCGTCTGAGATTTCGCGCACCGCCGCGAGCCAATCATGCCGATCAACGGTGCCTTGGCAGCATTTGCAGCGATCCGTTCGGGGCGCAAAGCGCGCAACCAGGATGGCGCGGTACAGGCGGGGCAGCGGATCCAGCGCCCCGAAGACAAAGGCGGCCTGCCCTGCTCCGTCAGTGCCACCCAAGCCCTTGCCCTCTGACGGTGACTGCGCCATGCGCGCCATCATGGGTTTGTCATACACCTGGTCGGTGTGGTTATAGGCGAAGGTCAGCGCCGCATGAGCGGTGGCAAACAGTCGGCTGGGTTTCGCCTCTACGACCGGGGTCGAAGCCAGGCGGGAAAGGGTCAAGGTGGTCATCAGTAAATCCCCGGAGAAAAAGTCACTTTCGCGGGCAGCATTTCCCGCATCCATTGCATTGCTACATCCCAGCCCATCGTGACGGTGTGCCGCCCCCGCACGGGAAAAATCTTCGGGTTCACGTCGTGGGCGTCAACTATGACCGATTCGCCACGCGCCCCCGTTTGCCTGTAGATCAGCACCGGTACGCCCTGTTCGCCGGCCTGCTGTTGCGCTTGGCGCCACCATGCGGGCAGGCACAGCGTGTTGGCGTGCTTGCATTCGATGCTGATACGGGCGAAGGCCGGATCGTCCGCAACCACGTCGCTATCGCCCACCGCGTTGCGCACCCGCCGCCGCCACACCCTGCCGGTTGCCTCGGTCAGCATGTTGGCAACCTTGCGCTCATACGATGCGCCCTTATTGCGTGCCATTGCTCCACTCATGCCGCTTTCCTCCGTTTGGCGAACTGTCGCCTTACCTCTTGTTCCAAGTACTTTTGGGCTTCGATACCGCGCTTCCTGCCAACCAGATTCAGATAGGGAACCCGACGGTCGAACGGAAGGGATAGGACATGGCGGGCCTCACAGTGCAGGCGCCATGACTCGCTGCTGGTTTTGCTCGCGCTGTTCGTCATATGGCTCTACTCATCCATCAGGCTGTAGCGCACGCCCTTGACAGCAGGCCGATTCCCGAATGCTTGGCCCTGGGCCAGGCTCTGGAACTTCGTCCGCTCTCCGATGTATTGCAGCCCGACCGTTCCACGGTCCACCTGGCGGCCAGCGCCAATGATGATTTCCGCAACACCACGATCCGGACTGTCGGCGTTGTAGACCTCATCCCGATACACGAACAGGATTGCGTCACAGTCCTGCTCAATCGCCCCCGAATCCCGAAGGTCAGACGGCATCGGGCGCTTATTGGGGCGTTTCTCAAGATCGCGATTCAGTTGCGACAGCAGGACAATCCCAATGTCCAATTCCATCGCCAGCGCTTTCAGGCCGCGCGTGATCCCCTCGATTTCCGCGTTGCGGTTCGGCCCTTCGCCGCGCATCAGTTGCAGGTAGTCGATCACCAGAAGGTTCAGACCATGTTTGCGCTTGATCTGCCGGGCCTTCAGGCGCACGTCCATCAGGCTCAAATTGCCCTGGTCTTCCAGCCACAGGCCCAGGGATTCGATGTGCTTGCACGCTGCCGTCAGCCCCTCGTAGTCGGACTGCAACATCAGCTTGGGTTGCAGTAGGCGAGGGATCGGCACGCCCCCGAGAATCGCCACATTGCGAGTGTGCAATTGCCGCTTGGGCATTTCCATCGACAGCACCAGCACATTCCCGCCATTGGCAACATGCAGGCCGATGTTGAGCGCGAGCGCCGTTTTTCCCATCTTCGGCCGACCGGCAATCACAATCAGGTCGCCGCCGCGAATGCCGCCAGCCAGCTTTGCGTCCAAGTCCGGATAGCCGGTAGACATGACGCCGGCAGTTTCGTCGTCGGCGTGCAATTCCAGATATTCCACAAAGTTGATCAGGTCATCGCCCGCCCGAACCGGCTCAGACTGGCGGGTTGCGCCTTCCGCCAACTTTTCCAGGCCAGCTTGGGTTTGGTCGATCAACGCCGCTGCACCAATGGCCCCTGAAGCGCGCACGGCGTCGATGGTGTCGTGTGCAAGCTCCAGCAAGCCCCGCTGTTGCGCACGGTCCCGAACCGTCGTCGCGTACTGGGCAATGTTGGCAGCGCTCGGGGTATTGGCAACGATGTCGCTCAGGTACTCCAGCCCGCCCGCGTCAGCGCCCTTAGCCCGGATGCGGTCTGCCAGGGTGATGACGTCCGCCCCCACGCCCTGCCCGATCATCGCCAGGATCTCGCCGTACATCACGCGGTGATCCGCCCGATAGAAATGCTCTACCCGCAGGTCGCCCAGCCTGTCGATGGCGTTGTTGTCGATCAACAAGCCGCCTATGACGCCCTGCTCGGAGTCGGTCGCCTGGGGAACAAGCACGTCGTTCATTGCTCCGCCCCCTTGACGACGTTCTCAGCCTGGACACCCTTGGTGGTCAAGGCAAACGCGCCGGTGGCCTTGTCGGCAAACCAGATGCCGTACCAGTTGCCCTGCGCGCAGTTCAGGAACGCCCGCCGCCAGTCCGTGTACCGCTTGCCCTCGGCCGTTCCGCCCGGAAGGTGCCGCCGCTTGAACTCGGCCCAGCACAGGTTCACGAACTCCGCAGGCAGCTTTGCTTGTTCGCAGTAGTCCAGCACCGGCTGGTAATCACCGATGACCTTCTCGCCGTTGGCTTGGCAGGCATCGACGAACGTCTTGAACGAAACCGCGTCCTTTTTTCGTCCACGACCCGAAGCCCCCTCTGGGGGTCTGGGGGATTCTTTTAATGACGGTTCTTCTTTAGGTTCTATGACGGTTCTGGGTGCGGCATTCGCACCTCTGAGGTGCGAATCCTGCGGGGATGGGGGTGCGGCAGTTGCGGGGGTGCGAGATTCGCGGGGGTGCGATTCTTGCGGGGGTGCGGAATCTGCGGGGGTGCGAATTTCGCGGGGGTGCGAATCCTGCGGGGGTGCGAATTTCGCGGGGGTGATCGTGTACACCGTGGACCGACCTGTCCGCCTGGAGACGCTGATAGCGCCATACTTGATCAGCCACTTGATGGCGTCCTGGACGGTCCGCTCACCAGCGCAGGTGCGCATCACGATGTAGGCGACGGAGGGCCAGCACACGCCCTCATCGTTCGCGTTATCCGCCATGCTCATCAATACAGCCTTCTGAGCTGGCGTTTTGGTCTGTAGCGGCCAGCAGGCCGACATTACGATGGTGCTCATAGGGTCGATGCCCCTCCATACAAATTCTGATAGCCGGCTTCGGCTTCAGCGGGCCATTTACCCAAGTCCATGATTCGCTGGCGCGTAAGACGCAAGCCAGGGATGAAATAGCTCAGCTTCAGCGCTGCCGCTGCCCGTGATTGATCAATGAACCAGTGGCACGGCCCGCAGCCAAAGGCGATGCACCAGTCATGCGCTTTGATTCCCTTGCCTTTGCCATCACGCAAGCGGTTCGAGTGGCAGGCAACCGTTGTCTCTTTGTCGTTCTGGCAATACCCAGGAACGCGCAGGAGACATTCCTCGCCTTCAGCAAGATCAAGCAGCGCCTGGTTGCGATAGATCGTTTTGGGAGGCTTCTTGCCCTTCTTGCGCGCCTTCATGGCGACACGGGGCGGCGGCATGGGGGTGGTCCGAATGGGCGCAGCACGCATCATCGGCGTGCTGCGCTTCATGGGGGTCTTGTTCTTCAGGGGCGTGCGGCGCATCAACGACATTCCGCCCCCGATGCAGCCTTGACCCGCCACCAGTACGGAAACTTCCAGCCATTTGTGTGGCGCTTGACCAGGCCGGCCTGGGTCGCATCGAACAGGAACGACTCAACCGCGCGGGCCGCAGCAACAGCGCGCGACGTGCTGGGCCACGGGTCCACCGGCACCAGAGCTGGCTGAACGATTTCCTGTAGCGCCTTGATATCGACGCGGCGCGGAGTGTCGATGATGGCCTGTTTGACGGCTTCTACCGTCTCGGGCGGCACGCGGTAGCCACGGAACATGTGCAGGCAGTCAGTCATAGACGCCGCTCCAGTCCACAAAGGGCTTGCGCACGGCCTCATGGAAGAGCGTGGCCGCTTTGGCGTTGTGATCCAACTCGGCGCGGCTTGTGATACCGCACGCATCGCGGACGAACTGTGCTGCGTGCTGCTGGGCTGAAACGCCCTCGGGGGCGGCGCCAACGCGGGAAACAACCCACCGCTGAAACTTCGCGCCGTTGCACATCATTGCAGCCGCGCGCGACAGCGCCGCCCCCTTACGCTCCGTGGACGCGATGCGCGCCCGCACGGGTACACCAGAAGTTCCACGCTGCATCATTGGTCGGCCATCCCGCTGAGCCTGCGCGCAACGCCGGCAACCGCTTCCATGAGCGCACGGCCAGCAGCATTCACACGCAGCATTTCTTGCTGATCAACGCCCCCATCGGCCAGGGCGTCGTACACCTCCTGACCAAACGTGCCATGAGCGACCATCAGCGCCGCTACCTGCTCCAACACGGAGACATCGCTTTCGGCGCAGTTCTCCGGAGCCTTGACCAGCAGATAGCCGTTGCTGTGCGCGAACGCGGCCAAGATGCGGGCGTCACCCGTCATCCGCACAACCCGGTCGGCCTCTGCCAACGTCAGGTGGTGCGTGGTGTTGTTCGGGTTGACCTTGTTGCGCAGCACCGCGGCCGATATGCCAACCAGCGGACCCAGCGACTCGCTGCCGCCCTTGTATTCATGCACCGTCAGATCGGCCGCAGTGGTGATGTTCATTTCTTCGATTCCTGAACGTATCTATTGCTAAGCAGCGGCTTTACGATTCGCCGCATGGAAAAACAACAAGCGCCCTACACGTCCAGCGGTCCAATCTGGACCTTGTCGCAAGGCTTTGCCGGTGCCGTCGGCGGCGGTGCCGGTTGGGCCGGCGTCGTTGCGCTATCCATGCGCTACCTCCTGAAAATGGGTGGTCAGCCCCTTAGAATGGCTGCTCTCACACAAGACATTCGCCCCACACAGGAGGGGGCCGACCATGACCGAAAAAGCCAGATTTGCCGTCATCATTGGCGCGGGCACCGAGACCGAAACACTCTTCGCGGACAACTACGATGGAGTGACCGGAGACAACCACTTCGTGTTGTTTTGCTCAGAAGCTGATCTGTCCGGCTTCCATGCAAAGCTCGTTCGAATTCCGGGTCTTGGAAGCCGAATTCGAGAAAAGGGTGTGACGAAGCAGAAGCTTTGGATCCCGACCGCCCACATCGCAGCCATGAGCGAACACGGCGGAGAAGACCCGCCAATCGGTTTCGGCGAGGGAAAGGCTTAAGGGAAGAGACAGCCTCGGCTGCGCGTGCCTCACGGAGACGCAAGGCCGGGCCAAGCATCCTCAATACGACGCGGGCGTATAGGCTATGCATGGGATGGCTCCTGTTGAACGACAGCCGGACGCACTTGGATGCGGTGCATTGATGTCATGCAGCCCTCGCCTCTTCGCCAGCCAGTTCGGGCCAGATCCGTTCCCAGCCGTCCGGCCAAAGATCGCGGCGGCTGACTGCGCCAGCGGTACCGCGTTCAATTGCTACGCAACGTTCCGGCGAAATGGGCGACTGCCCTGACGCCATCTGCGATAGGTAGGAAGGCGAGACGCCAATTGCCTTAGCTAGATTCGCCGCCGTGCCCCGTGGGCTAGTGTTGATATAGGTCTTAAGATCCATCCGCCAAGTTTAGTGAGAACTAAACCGTAAGGTCAAGTGTTTACTAATTTAGTGTCCTATAAACTTTCGCCATGACCATCCAAGACATTCGACGGGCGAATCTTCGCGGCTGGGTGCAGCAAAACGGTGCGCCCAGCAAGGAGAAAAGCTACTTCTCGCAAGTCCTATCCGGCACGTCTCCTATCGGGGAACGCGCCGCGCGTCGACTTGAGCGCGATTACCGAATGGGCGAAGGCTTTTTGGATGCGCCGCTGGACGCCAACCCCAGGGCCGCGCCGCGCCCCCCCGCGCCCTCTCCCTGGCCGTTCGCGTCTATCGCGGAGGCGGACGTGCGGGCTTTGCCGGCCGGCCAACTGTGCGCGTTAGAGGGAGCGATAGCGCTCGCCATCGCTCAGCTGAAACTCGGAATTACGGTGGCCCCGCCACCCTCCGTGGGGCCAGCACAATCAGCCCGGGGCGAACTGGTGGACATGGATGCTGCCGACGACGCATTCCCGATGCGAATCGGCAGCCTCCCGCCTGCGCCGGGGGAAGGCGGGAAAACCACTCAGCAAGCGGAACGCGATCGCAAAATTCGGGTTAGCGTCAACGCCGGTGTAATAGCCAATGTCGGACCAGGCGAGCCGCACGCGGCGAATGACAAGTTCGAAAAGGTGCCAGAAATGGCAGACGTGCGTCTGGCTGCGGGAGACGGCATTGAGAATTTGGCAGAGGAAGAAACCGGCACCGTTCAATTCCGGCGGTCCTTCCTGCGATCTGTCGGCGCCGGCTCGGGTAAAGCCCGCGTCGTGTATGCGAAGGGCGATAGCATGGAACCGATCATTCGAGACGGTGCTGCCTTGCTCGTCGTTCCTAATGAAAGCCTCGCATTGCAAGATGTGGCTGCGGGCGGAGTCTACGCCATCAATTACGACGGCAAGATGATTGTGAAGACCATCACGCGGGACCGGCTGACAAAACGATGGGTTGCTCGCTCGTTTAACCCCACATACCCTGATATTCCGCTTGAGAACGGCGCGTCCGTTCGCGTGCTTGGCCAGGTTGTTTGGGCGGGATCTCGTCTGAGCGACAGTGAATCCGGTCAATGGACGCGCGCATAAGAAGCTCCCCTCACCAATAGCACCAGCCACCTTCGGGTGGCTTTTTTTCGCCGCGCACTAAGTCGCACTGACCTGCTCCCCGTGATTAGTACGAAATCGATGTAGAGTCCGTTCCCAAAGGAATGGCAATGAAGAAACGATTCACGGAAGAACAAATCATCGGCGTGCTCAAGGAGGCCGATGCGGGTGCCAAGCCCGCAGAACTGTGCCGCAAGCACGGTATCTCCGAGGCAACGTACTACAACTGGAAGGCGAAGTTCGGTGGCATGACGGTGTCGGACGCTCAGCGGCTCAAGGAGCTGGAGCAGGAGAACAACAGGCTCAAGAAGCTGTTGGCCGAGTCGATGCTGGACAAGGCGGCGCTTCAGGATCTGCTAAGCCGAAAGTAGTCAGCCCGCAGGCCAAGCGCGAGGCGGTCAGGACATTGATGGCCGAGCGCAGCATGGGTGTTACCCGGGCCTGCGGGCTGGTAGGAATTTCGCGGTCGTTGTTTGCCTACGGGAGCACGCGCATAGGCGATGCTGCTCTGACCGAGCGCATGAAAGAGATGGCAGTGGCCAAACGACGCTATGGCTATCGGAGAATCCATGTGCTCTTACGTCGCGAAGGCTGGCAAGCAAATCACAAGCGAGTCTGGCGGCTGTACAGCCTGGCAGGGTTGAGCGTGCGCAAACGCAAGCGTAAGCGCATCGCGGCGACCGAGCGCGTGGTTCGCCCAGCGGCAACCGCGCCGAATCAAAGTTGGTCGATGGACTTTGTGGCCGACGGCCTAGCCTATGGCCGCCGGTTCCGTTGTTTGAATATCGTCGATGACTACACTCGCGAATGCCTGGCCATCGAGGTCGATACGTCGTTGCCGGGAGTGCGTGTTGCCACGGTGCTGCAACGGCTAGCTGAAATGCGTGGCCTGCCGCGATCTATTACTGTGGACAACGGTCCGGAATTCGCCGGAAGAGCCTTGGATGCCTGGGCCTACCAAGCTGGCGTAAAGCTGTCGTTTATCCGGCCGGGTAAACCGGTGGAGAACGCTTATATCGAAAGTTTCAACGGCAAGTTCCGCGACGAATGCCTTAACGAGCACTGGTTCTTGTCCCTGCGACAGGCCAAAGACTTGATCGAAAACTGGCGGGTCGAGTACAACACCGATCGGCCCCACAGTGCGCTCGGATATTTAACCCCGGCGCAATTCGTGCAGGCTCATCAGAAAGAAGGTCTTTTACCCCTGGACTCTATGTCGGTGCCGTACTAAATCTGGGGGCAGGTCAGCACGGCCCAAAGTCACGTCCCAGAGTTTAGTTTTTACTTGACGATAAGTTTAGTGTTTACTAATATCTGCTCTACCGCAGCTATGCGCTGCAAGCAGTACCCCACGGACCCGCAGGCAGCAGTCAGGCCATCGCCTCAAGCGGGAGACGTCACCGCCACAAAGTCGGACTGGGGAAGGCGAGAACCGCTCTTTAACAACCTAGGCCGCCCGCCCCCGAGAGGGAGGAAGGGCGAAACAGGACAACCAGGCGCCAGCGCGCCCCCGGACCCTGTGTGCATGGGCCACCGCGCCCAGGTAACGCCCAGCCGGGCGTGGCGACGATAACCCCGGCATGAAATCCGATTCCGCTGAAAAGCGGGTTTCGGCCAGCGCTGCGAATCAGCGCTTACCGAAGCTATTCATTAACGAGGCGATTAGCGTTTCCCAGCTTCGCATGCAGCAGGATCACATCCACCATCAGATGAAGCTCGTAATCGCTCAGCTTTTGCCCGGAAGTCAGTTTATTGGCGATGCCGTCCACGAGCGCATCTCCGGTGTTGCCATCGCCAACAATATCCAACGCCAATTCCAGCAGACCTCTTGTCAGAGGCTCTCCTCTTAGGAGCCGGCGCTTGATATGTCCAAGTCTTCCATTCACGCTTTTCAGCTCGCTGCCCATAAGAACCCCCTAAAAATTCAATCATAGGGAGGCGCTCAGTCGCCAGCAATCGGTCGTGTGTCACCTGGCCAGTTACTGTCAAGCAGAATATTTTTATCCGGGATCGCATCCTGGGCCATCACCCCTTCCCCCAACTACAACCGAAGGAACCAGCCATGCTGGACGCGATCTGCCGCTTTATAGACGAACTGCTTGACGCTCTCAACTTCGGCGACACCATCAGCAAGTAGCGTTGTCGCTAACTAGTCCTAGGCAACGCCCAGCCGGGCGTGGCGACGATAACCGCGGCCCGCTCCACGCAACACCCCATGAGGAAAGGCACCTTCTCGCCGCCTCCACCTCGGTCTGGGTGACCTGCACTCATTACTCTCCTATTGCGGTAAAGCGTACCCAATAAAGTGAGTGGCGCAGTTCAAATGCTTGGTACTCACTGTGACTACGCCCGCATTACAGTTTCCGACTTCCCCAACGTACAGTCGTGCTCCGCCCTTCACGGCGTCTTTTGACAGATAGCCAATGCTCCGTGTGGAACCTCCAACATGATTGGTATCGGTGGTGACCACGCCTTCATTGACACCCGCGGTATTTCCCACAAAGACCTCGACAAATGAGCTGGCAGGCTTTGCACTGACATCATCGACTGTGTAGCCAAGCACCTTCGTTGTTCCATTGAGATGGTTCTGGTTCGTGGTTACAACACCAGCATTTACACCTCCCTGCGTACCTTCGTAGAGAAGAGCTTTCTTTTCAAGATCCGCAGAAAACGCTTGCACACTCGATAGAGCAAAAAGGACAGCGACGGCAGCTTTGTATGGGATTTCCATATGGCCTCCTGTTCAAATCTTGCGATGGTCACGATGGTGACACTGCAATTCAATGTCCAGTGCTTTCGGCATGAATGCCAATCCGCAGGCCTGGGTACACCAACGCATGGCATGCAGCAGAAGACGGGCCGCAACACGGGGGTCAAGACCTATTCAGACGCGGTCTATCAACAATCTAACCCAAACCTCGGAACAACGTCATGTTTGATTTCATCATCCGCTTTCTTGAAGAACTGCTGGATGTCGCCAATTTTGGCAACGACATTAGCAAGTAACCCTGCACCGCTGATACCTTGTTCGGAGGCTCGAACCTTCGGATCATCTCAAAGACGTATTTCATAGAAAATAGAAGGTAATTTTCTCAATCCTCTATAGGACAACCTCAAAAGTGACTTTCGACAAACGCTTCGCCATCATCGACAGTTCAGGACGTCCTCGCTACCCATTCAAAGCCACGTTTGGGGAAGGTAAAGGCCACTTTGTCCTGCGCACAGGTAGCGATAGCGATCAAAGCCGGCGCTCGATCTTTGTCAAGACCATTGAGGAGGCTATCCGAGGCGCAGTCTTCGAGGGCTATAGGCTGCGCGTACGTACCGATGACGACCAGCGGCAAATGACAGGATCTCTTTCAATCCAGCGAGGGAAAAATGTACAAGGCTACAGAATTACGTCAGATTTGGCCCATCTTGTCTCAACCGCACTCTTGAAGCCACTGGAAGTGCTGGCCCAAAGTTCTTCGTCCAACGCCCCGTCCGAGCTCACGAACATTGATGCTGCTCGCAATTTCATTATGGACAGAGTTCAGCGCCCAGCGTTAAGCAGTGCCAAGCTAAGTTCTGAGCTCAAGGATAAGGTTAAACACTCCGATATCTGGCTCCAGAAGTTCAAGCGCGTCGGAGACTTATTTAACTATTTACAGCGATTCAGTGAAGACCAGAATGACGCCATCTACCTCGAAATGAAGGCGTGCGGACTTCTGACTTTTGAAGACGTCAAGGCCGAGTTTGCCGAGCGCTTTCAGCCTTGGCTCAATGACTGCACTCGCCCCAGCGACTTCGTCATCGGTGAACCGTACTCGCCATACGACATTCTCATCTTTACGAAGAACTACGATACCCGCGCAGGAGGAATGTTCGTCCTACCTGCAACCGGCACTGCGGCGCTTGTGGTCATCAAGGCGACGTTAAGCGGTGGCGCCTATGCTAATGAATGGCTCGAACCCTCACGTCGCCTGAAGTACTACTTCAAGGCCATCACGCGAAACAGCAAGCAAGAGTTCGGAGAACACTTCAAGGCCAACGCGGCCATTCTCCAAAATCCGAACATTCCGATCTTAACGTTCGTCCGATCATCGGATTCGACGCCCTTTACCTACCAAGGGACCTTCGCCTATGCGGGCCACCACGCTGAACCCGATGGTTCTCGATGGTTCGATCTTGCGCTTTGCGACTCACAACCAACGGAAGTTGTGGCGGAGCTAGGCTTCTTGGAAAACGATCTTACCGCACGGGTGGCAGCAGCCCTCGCAAGCTCCCGCACTGATAGATTGGCACGGCTTGAAGCTGCACCGAAGAAGCCGCCTCGTGTCGTTGTTCGAGCTACAGCCTTTATACGCAACGCCGATGTGATTGTGGAGGTGCTGGAACGTGCGCAAGGACATTGCGAAGAATGCCAACAACCCGCACCTTTTATCGGCAAAGCTAAGAATGAGCCCTACCTGGAAGTACACCACAAGATGCGTTTGGCTGACGGAGGCGAGGACACTGTGCAGAATGCGATAGCGTTATGCCCCAATTGCCATCGGGAGATGCACTTCGGCTAGGAGGAGCCGCGCTCAAGCCCTTCAACGTATACCCGCACATCTTCGAGCAAATCTTGAGTGACGATGGCCGACCTTTAGAAGTCGGCCGTCCATAGCAGCCCCACTTCAGCGCGCGTCCGCGCACATCCCCATGCCTTCAACCATCCCCGCCATCTGGTGGGGCCTGGCCCTGCTCGCCTTGGCGGCGGTGGCCCTGGTCCCCGCCTGCGAATACCTCAACCGCCGCTATGTCGCGGCCGATCCTTGGAAAGCAACATGAACGCAATCACTGCAATCGCGCCTGCCGCGCGCCGCCGCAAGCTGCCGTCCATCACGCAGGCGGCGTGCAAGCTGACCAACCTTATCGCCCCGCGTGACCACGCAGGCCGGGGCAATTGGAGCCAGGACGCGGACATTCCCGCTCTGTGGGCTTGGGCCGCCGGCCTCGGCTTTGCGGCATTCGTCCTCTTCGGCCGTCAGATCCTCGGCTGGCTCCTGAGCGTCGCGATATGAACGGCATTGAATTCATCGTGCGGGACCGCGCAGGCTGGTGGCCGCCGATTCCGCTACCCCGCCGTCGCATTCCTGCCTCCGAGGTCAGGCAAGTGAAACCCCGCGCTCCTAGGAAGCCCCGAAGCGCGCAGAAACCCATTTAAACGGAGTTCCCCATGTGGTTCAGAAATCTCAAGATTTACCACCTCTCGGCCGCCTGGACGTTGTTCGGCGATGACCTGGAAGCCGCTCTGGCGCGCCAAGCATTCCAGCCCGGCAACAACTTGGAAATACAGTCCATCGGATGGGTTCCGCCCCGCGAGAACGGCGGCTTGGCCCACGTCGTGAACGGGCAGATTCTGCTGTCGCTGCGCGCCGAAAAGAAGCTGCTCCCCGCCACGGTCATCAACCAGGTGGCGAAGTTCCGCGCCCAGGAAATCGAAGATCAGCAGGGCTACAGGCCCGGCAAGAAGCAGATGAAGGAAATCAAGGAGCGCGTTACCGACGAGCTACTGCCCCGCGCGTTCAGCATCTACCGCGATACCCGCGTGTGGATCGACCCGCTGAATCACTGGGTTGTAATTGACGCAGTCGCCTCCGCCAGGGCCGACGAGGTAATCGGAATCCTCGCCAAATGCATTGATCCGTTCCCACTGGAAAACCTGTACGTCGCACAGTCCCCGGCGGCGGCCATGACCGGCTGGCTGGCCGAAGATGAAGCGCCCAACAACTTCAGCATCGACCAGGACACCGAACTCCGGTCATCGGGCGAAAGCGGCGCAGCAGTCCGCTACGTGAAGCACTCCATCGATGCGGAAGACGCGCGCCGGCACATCCAGTCTGGCAAGCAATGCACCCGCCTCGCCTTGACCTGGGCCGACCGGATCTCGTTTGTCCTGACCGAAGCGCTGGACATCAAGCGCATATCACCTCTGGACGTGCTCAAGGAAGGTGCCGAGGGTGTCGCCTCCAACGACGACGAGAAATTCGATTCAGACATGACCCTCATGACCGGCGAACTGGCAAAGCTCCTGGCCGAACTGGTCGATGCCCTGGGCGGCGAAAAGCGAATCTAACGAACCTCAAACGACTTTAAGCGGGGCCAAGCCGTCAACAAAAGCCTTT
Source organism: Achromobacter spanius (assembly GCF_002812705.1). Lineage (NCBI taxonomy): Bacteria > Pseudomonadati > Pseudomonadota > Betaproteobacteria > Burkholderiales > Alcaligenaceae > Achromobacter > Achromobacter spanius. Next base: position 5,434,714 of record NZ_CP025030.1, read on the forward strand.
CCCCTTGCCTCGCCGTCTTCGTAGGCCGAAACGGAATCAGCGAATTCCAACCCGTTCCCGACCTGTACCCAGTCCGCCCCTTCGGGCTGCACGGTCACATTCGCCCGCCACAGGCCGGTGGTGAAGCCAGGCATCTCGCCCGACACCTCGCGGACGCGCACGTAAACGCGGTGCCCCTGGTAATCGAATTCCTTATCCATCACCCCGCCCCTTTGGTAGTCCGTTTCTAAATCGTATCCCATTGACGATTTTCCATGTCCGATCAATCCACCGCGCCTGTCTCTTTTAGGCAAAAGATTCTCAACAGAGAAATCAAGCGCGCCCACGCTATGCAGGTCCGCTACGAAGACCTGTATGTCGAACCCGGCTTTAACCTGCGCACCCCTATCGAACTGCTGGAAGGCGAAGAGCGCGAAAAGGCCGAGGCCGACGACGAAAGCCTGTTTCAGCACATCATGGCCGGCGGCCCGCTTCCGCCGCTGGAAGTCCGCCCGCGCAACGAAGGCGGCGTCTGGATCGTTGAAGGGCACCGCCGTCACATACAGATTGGTAGAGCGATTGCCGCAGGCGCGCCGCTTCAGGATGACGATGGGGTCGTCTGGATAGACGTGATGGCATTCGTCGGCAACGACGCCGACCGTACCGCCCGCGTCATCAGCAGCGCCAAGGGCCGTCACCTCCTGCCACTGGAAACGGCTTTTGGGTATGCCAAGCTGGCCGGCTTCAGGTGGGACAACGAGCGCATTGCCCGCCTTGAACAGGTGTCCCCGCAGTGGGTCGCAAAGATGATCAGCCTGGCCCACGCCAACAGCGACGTACACGCACTGGTGCTTTCCGGCGCGGTCAAGGCGTCTACTGCCATCGAAGCAATCGCCAAGCATGGCGAAGCCGCCGGCGCCTTTCTGCAATCCCAGCTTGAAAAGGCCAAGGCCACCGGCAAGTCCAGGGTGACGCCCAGCAGCATCCACGGCCGCGCCCTGCCCCGCAAGGTCGTATCCCCGCTCATCAGCGGCGTGGACGCCTTCATCAAGGGACTGGACGCCAACCAGCGCGCAACCCTTGTGGACATCAAGGAAGGTCGCGTAGCCAGCGAGACGATCACCATTCCGGCCTCCGCGCTTATCGATCTGTTCGACGCTCACGGTGCTGTCGAAACCGTCCGCGCCAAGCAAGCCGAAAAGCAGCGCCGTCAGACCGAAGCCGCAGCTGCTGCCGGCCAGGCCGAAATCCCCTCCGAGCAGGGCGCGACGCCATGACCGCCACCTGCAATACAGGCCAGCAGCCCATCATCGGCTGGTACTGCGACGGCACCTTCCCCGCCCTCTTTACGGATTCCGTGACCGTTGCCAAACGCTGGATGGAACTGGGCTCCAAGGTCTCAGCCGTCGTTCGGCAAGACGACACCGCTGCGTCGAGCGCCAATCCCGCTACCCCTGCCGACGATGCGCTGGGCGACCGCGATGCGGCCTTTGAGGCTGTGCGTAAAGGCCTGTGCGCCCTGCAACGGTACAGCTTCTGGATTGGCCCGAGCGGTGGCGTAAAGCGGGTCGAAGATCGGTCGGGCAACTGGATCGACTTTGACGCGGCACACGAACTGTTCGACCCGGTAAACATCGACGCCGCCATTGCCCAGCAGAAGGGAGAGGCGTGATGGGCAGCCGCATTGAGGTCTTGAAAGCCTCGCTGGCCAAGAAGACTGCGCTATTTGACGAAAAGCTCATGGCGCACATGGGCGACGTCAGGTCGGCTAATGGCCAACCGCTCAATGACAAGGCGAATGGTGCGGCCACCCTTGGCAAATGGGAGCGGCAAAACGACTCACTGCGGGCGCTGAACGCTTCCATCGAAAAGACGAAAAGCGCGATAGAGCGGGAAGAGACCAAGATTTCAACGGTCGATTCTGTCGCTCTTCCGGAGCCGATCAAAGCCGCCATAGGGTCAGGCGTGCTGACGCAGTGGCGCAAGCATCCGCGCTTCTTCTTCGTGGCCGGGGTTGATAAGGCACGCATCGCGCTGATGGACAACGGCCAGATCGGCCATCGCTACCTTTCGGGAATCCCGTCTCAAGACCAATACGCGACCTTTCGGGACGTTTTCAACTCGCTGAGAGCGCAGCTTGCCGCCCAGCCCACCACCAAGGAAAGCCATGACTGAGAGCAACGCCGCCCAGCCTGGGCTGACGGATCAGGAACGAGAACATCTGTTCGCCCGCTATTTCTCCCATGACCATCCTTGTCGGCGTGACATAAATGCGCTGATGAAAGATGTGGAACACGCCCTGCTGTCCAAGCTGCGCGCGGAGGGCGTGCAGGCGGACGAGCCGGTGGCCGATGCAGTGGTGCGGCAATGCCCTCGCTGTACGGGAAACGGGACAATTCTGCGCCTCAGCGGCAATGGCCCGGACGCCTACGACGTTCAGGGAGAATGCCCGCATTGCGAAGGATCCGGGGTGGTGGCAAGCGCCCCTGTAGCCGGGGAGGCGCTGTTTTGGTATCGACCGCGCTCCGATGGTGGCTATGAGGGGCCGATCCACAACGACCACATTGAAGATGTGCGCAGGCGGTCCGGCGCGTGGCTGCCCCTCCTTCCCACGCCACAGTTCAGCGCTGCCCAGGACACGCCCACCGATGCCGACCTCTACGCCTGCTTCCCTGCATCGCTCGGTCCTGGCGGTGAATGGGCACTGAAAGGCGCCCGCATCGCCTTGGCTCGCTACGGCCACACCGCCCCCAAGGCCACCAAAGCAGAGCGCATCGTGTTCCCGGCGCGCCTGCGAAAGATGTGGTCAGGTGGCGAGGTGCAGGCGTGGCTGGACAACCATCAGGGCATCACGCCGCCGAACGCAAGCGCGAAGGGAAGCCTGGAACGTTACCGGAAGTGGCAAGCCGAAAAGACCCAGGCTGACAAGGACGGCTGCGCCAATGGCTGACCCACTTCACAGGCCGCAGACCGAGCCGCCCAAACAAATAAACGCCTGGGGGTCGATGGCTACGTTGATGCCACGCCGCCCCCAGCAGGAGAAACCCAATATGGAGCTTCGAATTGAACCCGTATACATCGACCTGCCTACGGTGGCGTCGATCACCACGCTTGCCGAATCGACCATCCAAGGCATGGTCGCCAGGGGCGAGTTTCCCGCGCCTCGTGAACTGTCGGGCCGCCGCGTCGGCTATCTCTATTTGGAAATCATGGAATGGGCGCTCAGCCGCCCCCGGTCCGAAATGCTGCCACCGAAGAACACTGGCGCGCGCAAAAGCAAAGTTGCAGGGGGAAACTAGCTTCGGCCGGTGGCCAGCTTTTCCAGGTACTTCGAAAGGCGCCCGAGCCACACCCGACGTTCCTTGTCGTAGGCATGCCGGTTGTACACCCCCTCGACTCCTGGCAGCATATGACCCAGTATTACTTCGCCCACTTCACGCGGGCAACCGAGGGAAGCGAGAAATGTTCGGGACGTGCGCCGCAGGTCATGCGGCGCCCAGTGCGTCACCGTCAACCGTTCCCGCTTCCTATCTGGCGCAGTTTGGCTGTAAGGCTGTTGGTAGTAGACACGAGTCTGAACTGACTTTTGTTCCCAATGGCCCGATTTGCCGTAAGAAGGGAACAGGTAGCCCGTTTCCAGCGCAGCGAGCCGCCGCCTCACTACCTGCTCAGCACGACCGACCAGAGGAACGCGGAAATCCGTGGCTTCTGGTCGCTTTGCGTTTTTTGTTTTTTCTTTCGGTACGGTCCACCACAGCCCGTCCGCTTCGTCCGCGATTTCCTCGGCTTCGATAGCACCGATCTCGGCCCCTCTGGCGCAAGTCCAGAGATACAGCGTCAAAAAGTCCTCCACATCGCGCGAAAAATTCGGAAGCCAGGCAATTAGCTCCCCGGCCTCCTTCGGCGACAGGACCCGCTTATTTACGCCAACCTTCTTGCCGTTGATCGCCTTTCCTTTCGATTTCAGCTTTCCGCGCAGGATCGCACGCCACCAATTGGGCACGGTCTCTGCCAGCTTGCCGGCGTCATGGCAATAGTCCCAGGCCGCCCCCAACTCACGGCGCAGGATCTGGGCCTGCACCGGAATGTGGGCAAACGATCCAATTAGTGCGAATGCGTCCGCCCGCGTCACCCCTTCGGCGGGCTTGTTCGCCAAGTCACCCAGCATCGTCCTGAATATGCGGTGAATCTCGATCTGGCCCTTCTCGGCCCGGTGGTGCTTAATGTGGCCCGCATAGTAGAGGTCGCAGGCGTCGGACACCGTCAACGCCCCCTTCGCCTTCTCACGTGCTGCTGCCGCAGCCATCTGTGCAGCCTGGCGCTCCTGCTTTGCCTCAACCGCGACATCTAGACCGGCATCACGTTTCTGGCGTAAGTTTTCCCACTCGACTACGGCTGCGGCGAATGACATCGCAGGCCAACGCCCCAACTTCTTCTGGCGCATTCTGCCGTCAACTGGGCTCTTGTAGCGATAGGTCCAAGCCCGCGCCGTAGCGGTAGCCTCCAGGCGCAGCCCAGGATAGCCATCAATGGTAATGTGTCGGCCTGGCTCAAGCAGCTTTGCGGCGCGCGCGTCGAATTGCATGAAGGGTAGAGTCCTCTGGCGTAGGTTTTTCAGAATCCTAAACGAAGCGGCGTAACTTCTCAATTCGACACCCCAAAAAGCTACGCCAAACCACCAAGTGTTGGCAGGTTTTGATGGGCGTTGCTGGGCCATTGAGCAAATTCCACTTACCCCACCTTCCCCCTGGAAATGCACGAAGCACAAGGCACAACGCCGAAATCGCGGGCTGAAACCGATAGTCAGCTTGCAGGCCACACCCCCATGATGCAGCAGTACCTTCGCTTGAAAGCGGAGGCTGGCCCCTTGCTGCTCTTCTACCGCATGGGCGACTTCTATGAAATGTTCTACGAAGACGCCGAGCGCGGCGCGCGCCTGCTCAACCTCACGCTGACCAAGCGGGGTTCGTCCAACGGCACGCCCATCCCCATGGCCGGCCTGCCCGTACACGCCATGGAGCAATACCTGGCGCGGCTGGTCGCCATGGGCGAGTCCATCGCCATCTGCGAACAGATTGGTGACCCCGCCGCGTCCAAGGGGCCGGTCGAACGCCGCATCGTGCGCATCGTCACCCCCGGCACCTTGACCGACGACGCGCTGCTGCCCGCCAAGGCCGACCGCGCGCTGGCCGCCGTGTTCGTGTCCGGCAATGCCCGTGCGCCGCGCGCCGGCCTGGCCTGGCTGAACCTGGCCAGCGGCGAATTCCGCGTCACCGAATGCGCGCCGGCCCAACTGGAATCCGAGCTGCATCGCATTGCGCCCGCCGAGATCATTTGCGCCGACAACGCCGTCTTTGAATTTCCCTTTGAAGGCGCGCGCTCGCGCGTGCCGGACTGGCACTTTGAAAGCGACGGCGCGCGCGCGCATCTGCTGGCGCACTTCAAGACCGATACCCTGGCGGGCTTCGATATTGAAGACATGCCGGCCGGCATTTGCGCCGCCGGCGCCTTGCTGCGCTATGCGGCGCGCACGCAATCGCAGGCGCTGGCGCACGTGCAAAGCCTGTCGGCCGAACGCCCGGGCCAGTATGTGCTGCTGGACCCGGTCACCCGCCGCAACCTGGAACTGACGCAAACGCTGTCGGGCGAAGACGCGCCCACGCTGTTCTCGCTGCTGGACGGCTGCCGCACCCCCATGGGCAGCCGCCTGCTGCGCCGCTGGCTGCATCATCCCTTGCGCGAGAACGAACAGGCGCTGGCTCGCCAGCAGGCCATTTCGGCGCTGTTGGCCGGCCGCATGGACGTGGAACAAACGTTTGGGTCGGCCGGCTTGCTGGAAGCGCTGCGCGCCGCGCTGAACGCCTTCCCGGACATCGAACGCATCGCCGCACGCCTGGCGCTGCGCTCGGTGCGCCCACGTGAACTGGCCAGCCTGCGCGATGCCCTGCAATCGCTGCCCGCGCTGCGCGACCTGGTCGAACCCATGGCGGGATCGCCGCGCCTGGGTGAGTTGTTCTCGCACCTGTCGGTGGACCCGGCGCTGGCCGCGCTGCTGGTGCGCGCCATTGCGCCGGAACCGGCCGTCGCCATCCGCGACGGCGGCGTGCTGGCCACGGGCTTTGATGCCGAACTTGACGAGCTGCGCGGCCTGGCGGCCGATGGCGGCGATTTTCTGGTGCAACTGGAAGCCCGCGAACGCGAGCGCACCGGCATCAGCAACCTGCGCGTGGAATTCAACCGCGTGCATGGCTTCTATATTGAAGTCAGCAAGGGCCAGACGGCCAAGGTGCCGGAAGACTACCGCCGCCGCCAGACGCTGAAAAACGCCGAACGCTACATCACGCCCGAACTCAAGGCCTGGGAAGACAAGGTCTTGTCCGCGCAGGACCGTTCCCTGGCGCGCGAGAAATGGCTGTTCGAGCAATTGCTGGACGTGCTGGCCGAACACGTGCGGCCCTTGTCGGACTGCGCCGCCGCGCTGGCCGAGCTGGACACGCTGGCGGCGTTGGGCGAACATGCGCGCCGCCACGACTGGATCGCGCCTGATCTGTCCGAAAACGCCGACATCGACATCGACGCCGGCCGCCACCCCGTGGTGGAACACGCCATTGAACGCTTCACCCCCAACGGTTGCCGGCTGGATCCGGCGCGCCGCATGCTGCTGATCACCGGCCCGAACATGGGCGGTAAGTCGACCTACATGCGGCAGGTGGCGTTGATTGTGCTGCTGGCGCGCATCGGCAGCTTCGTGCCGGCCGCGCGGGCCCGCGTCGGCAAGATCGACCGCATCTTTACCCGCATCGGCGCCGCCGATGACCTGGCGGGCGGGCGTTCGACCTTCATGATGGAAATGACCGAGGCCGCCGCCATCCTGTCGGCCAGCACGCCCAACAGCCTGGTGCTGATGGACGAGATCGGCCGTGGCACGTCCACCTACGACGGCCTGGCGCTGGCGTGGGCCATCGCCTGCCGCTTGCTGGCGCACAACCGCGCGCTGACGCTGTTCGCCACCCACTACTTTGAACTGACGCGCCTGCCGGCCGAACAACCCGCGTCGGCCAACGTGCACCTGGCCGCCGCGGAATCCGCCGCGGGCATCGTGTTCCTGCACGAAGTGCGCGAAGGCCCCGCCAGCCGCAGCTACGGGATTCAAGTGGCCCAACGCGCCGGCGTGCCGGCGGCGGTCATCCGCCAGGCCACGCGCGAGCTTGAACGGCTGGAAGCGCAAGGCGCGCCGACCCCGCAGTTGGGCTTGTTCTCGGCCGCGGCCGATGCCGACGCGCAAGCCTATGCCCAGGCCGAGCGGCACGACGCCATCGAAGCGCTGGACGCGCTGCGCGAAGAGCTTGCCACCATCGACCCCGACAGCCTCACCCCGCGCGAAGCGCTGGACGCCCTTTACCGCCTGAAGAAGCACCTTCAATGAACCTCGACCAACCCCTGCCGCTCTTGGGCAACCAAAGCCCCAACGACTTCATGCGTCGCTACTGGCAGCGCAAGCCGCTGCTGATCCGCCAGGCCATTCCCGGCTTCAAGCCGCCCCTGGCCATCGCCGCCATCAAGAAGCTGGCGCGGCGCGACGACGTGGAATCGCGCCTGATCTGGCGCGAGAACGGCGAATGGCAAATGGAAAATGGCCCCTTCGCGCGCCTGCCCAAGGACAACGAGGGCGACTGGACGCTGCTGGTGCAAAGCGTGGATCTGCTCAGCGACGCGGCGTCTGAATTGATGGGCCTGTTCCGCTTCATTCCCGACGCCCGGCTTGACGACGTGATGGTCAGCATCGCCAGCCATGGCGGCGGCGTGGGTCCGCACTTCGACAGCTATGACGTCTTCCTGCTGCAAGCCGCGGGTGAACGCGAATGGCGTTACGGCCGCCAGAAAGACCTGTCGCTGGAACCCGGTCTGCCCTTGAAGATCCTCAGCAATTTCCAGCCAGAGGAAAAAGCGGTGCTGTCGCCCGGCGACATGCTGTATCTGCCGCCCCAGGCCGCGCACGACGGCGTCGCCGTGGGCGACGGCTGCATGACCATCTCGATCGGTTTCCGCGCCCCTACCCAGGCCATACTGGCGCGCGGCCTGCTCGAAGCCGCGGCCGACCAGGTGATGGCGCGTGTGGGCTTGCTGGGCGGCCCTTACGGCGAACCGGCGCTGCCCGGCCCGAAGCTGTCGGCGGTGTACCGCGACCCGGGCCAACCCGCCGTCGACACGCCTGCCGCCCTGCCCGATGCGCTGGTGGCCGCCACGCTGGAAACGGTTGAAAAGCTGCGTTTTGACGATGCGCTGGCCTCGCGCTTTTTGGGCTGCTGGCTGACCGAACCCCACAATCAAAGCGTCTTTGACGCCGCGGACAGCGTTGATGTGGACCTGGAAGAGGCCTGGCCGGAATCGGGGCGCTTGGTGCTGGACCGCCGCAGCCGCATGCTCTATCGCGGCAAACAGCTCTTCATCAATGGTGAAACCGCGATGACGCCCGCCGACGCGGCACTGCGCACGCTGGCGGACGCCCGCCGCCTGGACTGCGCTGATCCGGCTTGCGCCAAGTTGTCGCCCGAGGCACGCTCCTGCTTGGCGGATTGGCTGGATTCCGGCTGGATTCACTACGTGGCGACGTAGTATCCCGACACGCCAACGTATCGGATTCGAACAGAACGCAATCAGATCCATGGCCAGGGACACATACGGAAAGACATAACACGAAGCTGAAAGGTTTGTTGCCGTTCGGATGCGACCTTTTTAACTTTCACACGCGCTGCGGCGTCGGCTTCCTGTAGCCTGAGTTCTGGTTTCCCCTAAGGGGGTTTCAAGAGTCGTCATCTACAGGAGTCCAAAAATGATGAGCAAAACCTTGATTATTGCCTCGGTGCTGGCCGTTGCGCTCAGCGCTTGCAACAAGAAGGAAGATGCCGCGGCGCCCGCGACCACCCCGGGGGCAAGCACGCCCGCCCCCACGACCACGCCGCCCGCCACTTCGCCGGCTCCGGCCCCCGCGCCTGGCACCACCCCTGGCGGCGGTTCGACCACCCCGGGCGGCTCGACCACGCCCGCGTCTTAATAAAAACAGAGACGAACCCCCGCTCTGAAGACGCAGAAAGACCTCGGCAAATAAGTTGCCGGGGTTTTTTTGCGTCTATTTTTTCCGCCTGCCCATAATGAAAAAGGCCCCCGATCCGAAGATCGGGGGCCTTGGCGCTCCAGGCCGGCATGCAGGCGCCGGCCCGATGCGATTTACATCTTGTCCTTCAGGACGCTCAGCAGGCGCTGAGCCGTGGCGCTGTTGTCACGCGCACCGTTGGTGTCCAGCACCGTCACCGTGGTCTGGTCGCCGGTGGCGGCCAGGTGGATGCGGTACTGCGGCGCTTCGGCCTTCTTGTCGCCCGAGAAGATGCGGCTGAAGAAGCCCGGCTGCTCGTTCTGCGCGCCCGTGTCGGTATCGACGTAGCGGACGAAGTAGTCGCCAGCGGAGCGGTCGCGGTCATCAACGGCGAAACCGCCGCCGTCCAGGGCCACGCCCACACGGCGCCAGGCGCGGTCAAACGATTCGGCCACCAGCAAGGAAGAGCCTTGGCTGCGAACGTCTTCCTGCACCGCGGGCTTCTGCGGCGAGGCTTCCGCCTGCTGCACCAGCTTGCGGGCGCTGTCCACGTCGGAACCCAGGTAGACCATCATGCGGGCAAGCATGGCGGCATTCAAGCCCGGATCTTCCTGGCCGTTCTGCCACTGCACCTGGCCGCCGTCGGCGCCAACGCGCTTTTCAAGCATCTGGCGATGGCTGACGTAGACCTCGGTGTGACCATTGACGCGCTCGACGCGGGTGCGGAATTTCTCGCGCTCGCCGCTGTCCCAAGCCGATTCCAGGACAGCGCCCAATGCTTGGCGCAGCCAGCTTTCCGGAATCTTGGCGCGGTTTTCCGCCCAGTCGGTTTCGATCAAGCCGGCGCCCGGGTTGTTGCTGGCCACGGTAAAGCCGTTTTCGGTCCAGAAGTCGACCAGGCGCGGGAAGACTTCTTCCGGTGCACGGTCAACCACCAGCCAGCGCAAGTCGCCATCGCGCTCAACCCGCATGTCTTGGCGGCCCGGCAGCACGTTGCTGGTTTTCGGGGCAGTGGCTTGCGCCTGGCCCTGCTGTTGGAACTGCGAGTACGTCGTCGAGCCCGACGCCGGCGCGCGATAACGCGGGTCGCTATTGGCTTGAGTCAGATCCGGCGGGATGCTCAGAGGCTCTCCACGCTGGGTGACGGCGCTCTTGTAGTCGACAGATTCTTCATTGCCCAGGAATTGATTGACCTCGCTGCAGCCGGCCAACAACACCAGAGACATCAATGCCGACAAACCGGCATGACGTTTGTTCATACGTATCCTCACGATATTTAGAGCAGACCCGTTTCCTGGAGCGCGCGACGCACGACTTCGTGGTTCTGCGTACCCAGTTCAACCAGCGGGAGCCGGTAGCCCAGTGCGCTGCGGCCCATTTCGGCCAACGCCCACTTGACGGGGATGGGATTGGCTTCAACGAACAAAGCCTTGTTCAGACGCGCCAGGTAGGCATTAAGTTCACGCACCTTCGGCACGTCGCCCGCCAGCGCGGCGGCACAGAGGTCGCGCATGAGCTTGGGGGCCACGTTGGCGGTCACGGAGATATTGCCGCGCGCGCCCAGCAGGATCAGAGCGGCGGCGGTGGGGTCATCGCCACTGAAAACCTGGAAATCAGCCGGCGCTTCACGCAGCAGCAAGCCACCGCGGGCGATGTCGCCGGTGGCGTCCTTGATGCCGATGATGCCGGGAACCTGCGCCAGGCGCAGAACCGTTTCATTGGACATGTCGGCCACGGTGCGGCCCGGCACGTTGTACAGGATGGTGGGCAGGTCGACGGCTTCCGCGATGGCGCGGAAGTGGCGGTACAGGCCTTCTTGCGACGGCTTGTTGTAATAGGGAACGACCGACAGCCCGGCATGCGCGCCCACGGCCTTCGCGTGGTTGGCCAGATGGATGGCTTCGTCGGTGGAGTTGGCGCCCACGCCGGCGATGACCGGGATGCGACCCGCGGCATGTTCCACCGCAACGCGGATCAATTCCGCGTGTTCTTCCATGGAAACCGTGGGCGATTCCCCGGTGGTGCCCACCACCACGAGCGCGTCGGTTCCTTCCTGGACGTGCCAGTCGATCAGTGACCGGTAGGCAGCGTAGTCCAAGCTGCCGTCGGGCTGCATGGGAGTGACCAGGGCCACCAAGCTGCCCTGGAAATTAACGCCTGCGGCGGTTGCAGGGGATGCCATAAATGTAGGGCTCCAACGCCCCGTGGCAGGATGCCCCAGGGCCAGAATCAATGAAACCGCTGAGTTTAACGGATATTGGATGAAATCCTACAGAAACCACTGAACGATGGTCGTTCCAAGCTCATACACCGGGCGCATCAAAAGCCAGAGCACATCGGTGACCAGCAACACGATGACAATCACCAGCCCATAGGGCTCGATTTTCGAGTACTGCCAGGCCAGGCGATTCGGCAGCAGGCTGAACAGGATGCGTCCCCCGTCCAGCGGCAGGATCGGCAGCAGGTTGAGCGCCATCAACACCAGGTTGATGTTCACTCCCGCCACGCCCATCTGGAACCAGAAGGATTCCTGCATGCCGGATTCCAGCATCAGGCGCAGTGAAAACGCCCACATGATCGCCATGACCAGATTTGCGGCAGGCCCCGCCAGCGCCACCCACAGCATGTCGCGCTTGGGCCGGCGCAAGCGCCCGAAGTCCACCGGCACGGGCTTGGCCCAGCCAAACAGCATGCCCGGGCTGCCCAACAGCTTGGACGCCAGCAAGATGGCCACTGGCACAAGCAGCGTGCCGATCGGGTCAATATGCCGCGCCGGATTCAGGCTGATGCGCCCCGCTTCGTACGCCGTGGGATCGCCGAACATGCGCGCCACATAGCCGTGAGCGGCTTCATGCAGCGTGATGGCGAAAATGACCGGGATCGCGTAGACGGCAATGGTTTGAATGAGGTCGTTCATGGCGAACCGGGTGGTAGATGAGCCGCGTGCCGGCGGCAGCCGGCACGCAAGGGTAACGCAGGGAAAGGAAAGTCAGGCAAGACCAAGCGTGGCCGGGTCGCCGCGGCCCACGCGGACCACGACGGGATCGTCGCTGGTCAGGTCGATGACGGTGGTGGGTGACTGCGGGCAGGCGCCCGCGTCGATGATGGCGGCCAGATCGTGGTCGTAGCGTTCGCGGATGGCTTCGGCGTCGTTCAACGCGTCGATTTCGTCCTTGGGAATGAGGGTGGTGGAAAGCAGCGGCGCGCCGACTTGCTCCAGCAGGCCCAGCATCACGAGGTGATCGGGGACGCGAATGCCGATGGTCTTGCGCGACGGGTGCGATACGCGCCGCGGCACTTCCTTGGTGGCTTCAAGAATGAAGGTCCACGGACCCGGCGTGGCAGCCTTCAACAAGCGGTATTGCTTGTTGTCGACCCGCGCGAAATGGCCGATTTCGGCCAAGTCACGGCACAGCAGCGTCAGGTGATGTCTTTCGTCCAGACCGCGTAGCCGGCGCAGGCCGTCCGCGGCGTCTTTGTCGTCCAGCCGTGCGACAACGGCGTAGCTGGAATCGGTGGGTACGGCCACGAGGCCCCCATCGTTCAGCCATTGGGCTGCCTGCTTGAGCAGGCGAGGTTGAGGATTCGCAGGATGAATAGATAAATGCAGAGCCATGGGATTATCCTAACACTCTTGAATGCCGCTCAGCGACGAGCGGCGATGCAAAATGGCGGAGATGCCGACCCGCCCGGAGAAACAGTATGCGCCTCGATGACTCGCGCGAAAGCGACAACGTTGAAGACCGACGGTCTCGCGGCCCCCGTATCGGCGGCCGAGGCACCATCGGCATCGGTACGATAGTACTTGCCTTGGTGGCCATGTACTTCGGCGTGGACCCCAGCGTGGTCCTGCAGATGGCCGAAGGCCCGCCCGCAACGCAGCAAGCGCCCGCGACCCAGCCGCCCGCCAACGACCCGCAAGCGCGCTTCGTGGCCAAGGTGCTGGGCGAAACCGAAGACACCTGGGCCGCCATCTTTCAGAAAGACCTGAACCGCCAATACGTCGCACCCAAGCTGGTGCTGTTCCGTGGCGCCACGCCCACCGCGTGTGGCACGGGCCAGTCCGCGATGGGGCCGTTCTACTGCCCGGGCGACAGCAAGGTGTATATCGACCTGGCGTTCTTCGATGAATTGCAGAACCAGTTCAAGGCGCCGGGCGATTTCGCGCAAGCCTATGTGATCGCGCACGAAGTCGGACACCACGTGCAGCATCTGCTGGGCATTTCGGATCAGGTGGATCAACTGCGCCGCCGCAATCCGGCCCAAGCCAATGCGCTGTCGGTGCGGGTGGAGTTGCAGGCCGACTGCTTTGCCGGCTTGTGGGCGCAGCGCGCCAATGCGGCTCGCAACATTCTGGAAGGTGGGGATATCGAAGAAGCGCTGGGCGCGGCCACCGCCATCGGCGACGACCGCCTGCAAAAGCAGGCGCAAGGCTATGCCGTGCCAGACTCTTTCACCCATGGATCATCCGCGCAGCGCGTGCGCTGGTTCAAGCGCGGCCTGGAAAGCGGCAACATCAAGCAGTGCGATACGTTCGGGGCCAGCACGCTATAGCCATCGGCTGAACGCCTGATCCGCAGCGCCCCTTTGCTGTATATCCATACAGCAAAGGGTTTGCGCTGACTCCATCTTGTAAGATTACGCCCCCTCGCCCTGTTTGCGCGCATGAGTCCCTGCGCCATGCCGCGAGCGGTGCCGCGCATCCTTCGCGCAGTTCAAAGACCCTAGATCCGTTTTATGGCCAACAAGTTCGAACCGTTAATTACCGTTGATGAGGTGCAAGAGATCCTTGCCGAACCCAAGGAAACCGTAAAACCGATCGCCTGGCTGCCCAAGCCCGCGGCCAACAACATCCAGTGGATGGAGTTCGGCAGCGCCTGCAAGGTCAAGGGCGAAGTGCGCGACGACGTGATCTTTCGCGTGACCTACCGTGGCGCGCGTACCGTGGTGCACGGCCAGGCCACGATCTTCCTGACCGAAGCGTTCTGTGCCAGCCTGTTTGTGGGCCCGCACCGCGTGTTCGGCGTGGACACCGACGACTCCTTCCACACCAGCCTGGTGGGCGAAGGCCGGCCGCAGTTCCGCAAGCCGCTTGCGGACCGCAGCCACGAACATATCTGGGTGGACGAAGGCGAAGGCTATGCCGAGCCGATCGTGCCCGCCCTGCACAATATCGGCGCGCTGATGCAGTACTTCCTGCCACGGGCGAACCTGACGCTAGTCGGCGGTTTTGCGCATCCCCTCAAAGGCCGCCAAATCGAACTGATCCTATGAGCAATTTTCTGGAAGCCTCCGGCTGGACCGTCCTGCCGGCCGGTGAACATGCCATTCGCGCCGTCGCCCCCATGACCTTGGGGCTGGACGGCCAGCACGCGGCCTTCTTCATCGCGCACCCGGACGACGCCACGTTCTATCTGACCGACGCCTGTGAGACCTCGATGCACGCCTCCAGCTACGGCATCGAGATAGGCCCCAAACGCATCGACATGCTGAATGAAACGCCCGGCGTCAGCCTGGCGCATTTCGACCGCGACGGCGCCATCGTGGCCAGCGGCCCGAACGAGCAGTTGCAGGAAGCCTTGTGGGACGCGGTGAAGCTGGCGATGGCGCTATCGTTCCAATGCGCCAAGTGGATGCCCAAGTTCAGCCAACTGCGTTTTCGCGCCCAGGTGGGCCGCGCGCTGGCTGAAGGTGTGGGCGCAAACCGCATGGTCAAGGGCGCGCGCGCCAAGGGCAGCAGCGGCCACACGGCCGACTTCGCGTTCGCCGTCCGCGCGGCGGGCAGCACGGCGCTGACCTACATCGAGCCGATTGCGCTGAAGGCCGGCAAGAAGATGGACTGGACGCAGGTCTATCAAACCCACGGCAAGATGTCGGACGTAAAGATGGCCGACGCCCGCAACTCGCGCATGGTCATCCTGGAAGACGGCGCCACGGCCGAGGAATTCAAAAAGGCCGTGACCATACTGGAACAGTCCGCAACCGTGCAGACGCTGGCCAAGACGCGCGATTGGCGGGAAGTCTTTTCCGGCTAGGACGGCATGTTCGTCAGGCCGTCGACGATTTCGCGGCCATGCAAGATGGCCGCGTGCACGGCTTCGCGTGGACTATAGACAAATCCGCCGTCCGCAAAGCGCGGAACCGGATATTCGTCTCCGCCTTCCAGCACGGCGCCTGCCTGAACCACCATGACCGATGCGATGAATACGGGGCCGCTGGGCAACGCTGGAATTTCAGCGTCCGCGCCCCGGGACACCTTGGCCGTCAGCCGGTATCCCTTGTAGATCAAGTTGTTTTGATGCACTTTCGGATGCCCTCGTTCTGCGGGTCAGCATACCCCGACCGTTCATGACAGTTCGGATATGTTTTGTAACCTCGGTGGTTAATGGAAACACTGTTGCGTCGCAATAATTGCGTCCCCGTTTCTAAGTGGTCACCCCGCATCGCGGGGTGGTGAACGCAATGGCAAGCCTGGCGCGGCTTTTCGGCTGACGTCGCGTTTTGTGACGCGACCGCGCCCACCGTTTCACAGGGATTTCCCTAGCCTCTGTTGCGAAAGCGCATCTTCGGACGAAATCATCCCTGTTGCCTGCATGTAATCGGGCAGATCCCAGCCGCGCCCCAGCATGATCATGCGGGTGTGCAGGTCTTCAAGCACCTGGGGCCGTACCTGCTTGCCCAGATAGCGCAATTGCTTGCGCCGCAAATCCACAAAGCCCAGCTCGTAGTCGCGCGCCAGGCCCATCCATAGCCGATGCGCGCCGGGCGATTGGCGCGCGCCGCTGATGATGCACAGGCCCGCATCCAGGCCCCAGCGGTAAACCGCCGTGGCAAGCCCCATGCCCTGATACGGCGCGGCGTATTTGGAATGCGGCGCGCGCACGAAAGGGTCTGCCCGCTTGCCTACTTCAATCAAGCGGTTGAAGACCGTGTAGCCCGCCACGCGGTCGCGCCGCACATCCACCACATACACGTAGTACTCGCCGTCGGCTTCGCGATAACGCAGCACGATGCCGGGGATGTCCGTCCGCACCTGCGGCAGCCCATGCAACCGGTCTGACGACCGCTGCATCCGCGTGTGGATGGCGTCGAGTTCACGCTCGACTTCTTCTGGCGCGTGATTGACATCAATGCGAAGCTCCGTGACGAAACGGCTGGGAAAACGGAATGCGTGCAGCGCCAACGTAGGCAAGGCCCCCTCCTGACGAAAGTTGATAAGGCTATTGAGAACAACTGTGAAAAGAAACAATGCTCAAGAAGACTTGAACGGAAACAAGGCGACGAAAAAAAAGCCGCATTCGCGGCTGGAATGGCAATGTTCAATGCGCCGCCATCGGCCCAAGCCGTGAACGCGCAAAACGAAGGCTTTCAGGCTATGCCGCTGCATGCGTGTCCCCATGCAGCCCGTCGTGGGCGGCCTGCGCATCCGGAGCGCCGAAGAAAGCCGGGAACTGCCGCGCACCTTTTCGCGTGACCGACAGCGCGCGCGAATCCAGGCTTTTTTCGATCCAGCCTCGGTCCACCAAGGCGCTTAGCAAGGCCGCGCCCAGTGCGCCGCCCAGGTGCGAACGACGCTCGCTCCAGTCCAGGCAGGCGCAGGCAAAGCGGCGGCGGCGCTGCCGCGCTTGGGTCACGTCCACCCCCACCTGCGCCAAAGAAGCCTCGCCCAACGGGGTCAGCGTGTAGTCACGGCCATCAGCCGCCAGCCAATGGCGCGCGACCATGGCGTCGTGAATTCGCACAGCCAGCGTGCCTGCCATATGGTCATAGCAGGTGCGGGCCTCGCGCAGCGCCGACGGCGTATTGGGCTTGAAGGGCACGCGCTCGGCGCCCGCCACCACCAGCAAGGCTTCCAGCGCATGCCCCACTTCGCCATTGGCCAGGCGATAGTAGCGATGCTTGCCTTGCACGGCCATGTCGACCAGGCCCTGTTCACGCAGGCGCTGAAAATGGCTGCTGGCCGTGGACGCACCGATATCGGCGGCGGCGGCCAGCTCGGTCGCCGTGCGCGCGCGCCCGTCCAGCAGCAGGCACAGCATGCGGGCGCGGGCCGGGTCGGCAATGGCGCCCGCCACGCCCGAGAGATTGATGTCGGCGAACTCGGATTCCATGATTCGCTATAGACCAAAGTGTTGTGTGCAAGGCGTAAGCATACTGCGGCTCATCTCAACAAAACATCCGAGAAATCCGAAAATCATGTCTACCCCTTCCGCGTTCTTCGGTTGGAAAGTCCTTGCCGGCACGTTCGTGCTGGCCATCTTCGGCTGGGGCGTGGGCTTTTACGGCCCGCCCGTGTTCCTGCACGCCGTGGTGCAACGCACCGGTTGGAGCGTGGCGCTGGTCTCCGGCGCCGTCACGCTGCACTTTCTTAGCGGCACCGTGGTCGTCGCCAACCTGCCCCGCCTGTACCGCCGCATCGGCGTGCCGCAGGTCACCTTCGGCGGCGCGGTGCTGCTGGCGCTGGGTGTGACCGGTTGGTCAATGGCCGTGGCGCCGTGGCAGTTGTATGGCGCCGCGATGTTGAGCGGCATGGGCTGGGTGGCGTTGGGTGCCGCCGCGGTCAATGCGCTGATCGCACCGTGGTTCGTGCGACGGCGGCCGGCCGCGCTGGGCATGGCCTATAACGGCGCCAGCGTGGGCGGTATTGTGTTCTCGCCGCTGTGGGTGTTTTTGATCGCGCAGGCGGGCTTTGCCCAGGCTGCCTGGTGGGTCGGCGCGGTGATGGTGGTGGTGATTGCTCTGCTGGCGCGCAAGGTGTTTTCGGTCACGCCGCAGCAGTTGGGCCAATTGCCCGACGGCGATGACGCCGCCCTGCCGGTTGCGGCGTCGTCCGCCCCCCTGCCGCGCGTTCCCCGCTTGTGGCGTGACCGCGCCTTTCTGACGCTGGCGGGCGGCATGGCGCTGGGTCTGTTCGCCCAGATCGGGCTGATCGCGCATCTGCTGTCGCTACTGGCGCCGCTGCTGGGCGCGCAAACGGCCGGCATCGCGATGGGCCTGGCCACGGCGGCGGCCATCGCCGGCCGCACCATCGTGGGTGCGTTGATGCCCGCCGGCGCGGATCGGCGCAAGGTCGCGTGCGTGGCCTACGCCGTGCAAATCTGCGGGTCGCTCACGCTGATGCTGGCGGCCGACCATCAATGGGCGGTGTGGCTGGGCGTCATCCTGTTCGGGTCGGGCATCGGCAATGCCACGTCGTTGCCGCCGCTGATCGCGCAAACGGAATTCGCGCGTGAAGACAGCCTGCGCGTGGTGCCGTTGATTGTGGCGCTGTCGCAAGGCGCCTACGCCTTTGCGCCCGCGCTGTTCGGCCTGCTGCGCGCAGTGCTGGATGCAAGCGGGCAGGCGATGATCGGCTTCCTGGCGGCGGCGGCCCTGTTGCAGTGCGCGGCCATCGTCTGCTTCGCAGCCGGACGCGGCCATGCGGCGGCGCGGGTTGCGCCGCCTGCGGCCACTGCGGCCACTGCGGCCACTGCCGCCACTGCCGCCATCAAGCCGGCGGCCCCCGGCGCGCCACCAGCGCGGCCATGACCGCGTCGCCGGCTTCGTTGGCCAGCCCTTGCGCCACGCCCTCGCGGTCGGCCGGCGTCCGGTTCTGGCTGACCTTCCATTTGCCTTCGATGCGCGATATCGGGATCTCCACCCCAATAATGGCCCGCATCTGCGCCGCAATGAAATCCGCTGGCGCCTCGTCCACGCTCCAAGGCTGCACGCGCGCCTTTTCCTGGCTGGCGGTCAGCGCCTCCAACTGCGCGCGCAGCCAGGCGGGATCATCCTGGATAACCGGCGTGCCCCACACATGCACCGCCACGAAATTCCACGTAGGCACCACCTTGTGCGTGTCGGCCTTGGTCGCGTACCAGGACGGCGTGATGTAGGCCTGTGCGCCATGGAATGCGATCAGGCATTCCTGCCCCGCCGCCAGATGCGCAAGCTGCGGATTGGCGCGCGCCACGTGCAGGCGCAGCACGCCATGGTCGCCTTCGGGATAGAGCAGACAGGGGATATGGTTGGCCATCAAGCCGCCCTCGCCGCTGGTCATGACGACGCCCAGCGGATGGGCGCGGATAAAGTCGTGCTGGACGGCAAGGTCGTCTTCACGGAAAGCGGATGGCAGGTACATGGCGGGCAGGCGTCGTCAGGAAAAAACACAACATAACGCCATCGTGGCCCCATGCACAGGGCCAACGCTTAACCGTTTTATGGAGCCACCCTAGCGGATGTCACTGCGCCTGTGCTTATCGTCGGACACGCTCATAAGCTTGATTCATGCGTTCCCGCGCCTCGGTTTCGAGCGCGTAGGCGCGGTCATAGTTTTCCAGGCACCCCGGCGTGGGGCTGGGCCACTTGATGGCGGCGATGGCCGCGGTGAGCTCGTCGCGGGCGCGTTGCCATTCCCGCACAGCGGCATACCATTCCTTGGCGGTGTCCATAGTTGTCCCCCTATGTGCACACCTGAATCGTAGCGCCGCGCCTTACGTTTGCTTCTAAAAAAATAGGATGATCTCCAGACCCTGACAGGGTTTACCCGTCGGATCGCTTGCGGCTTGCCGTCACATCGCCGTGTCTCGGTCGACACGGTCACGCCGGCTGGGGCACCAGACCGCAACTTGCGTAAAATCCCGCAGCCCGAACGGTGCGCGCCTGTGGCGCTTGCGGCCCAATGCGTGATCCGGCGATGCATTGACCGCCAACGCATGGCGCTTCCGAAAATGATGCATCGGCAAACATTGCGCATTCAAGGAGAGGTCCGCACGCATCCCATCCGCTTCTGTGTCTTGTTGTCGGCGACTTGCCGCAAACGGGGAACATAGTCGACTCGGGTCCGGTCCTAACCGTAGTTTTTTTCTTGAAAATCACGATGTGATGAATATTGACGTCAACCCTCACTTACCCACAGCCACGGCTAATGCTACTGTTCCGCCTGTGCAAGGAGTACATGCAATGGATCAGAAAACGAAGCCCTGGGCCTTTCCCAAGCCTCATCCGGAAAACACCCCACGCGGTGAGCGCAACAAACAGGAGTTCGACGCTCCTGCCGAAGTCAAAAAACCCGCGCCTAAACCGCGCGCCAAAAAAGAACCGCCGGCCACAAGCCGGGCGCGTTCATGATGTTGCCGGCCAGGACGTACGCCGCCTGTGCGGCGTTGTCCGTCCCATGCCGGCCCCACCGCCACCCGTTGCCCTGACGGGATCCGCGCCGACACTCCCACGGCGCAATTGACGGTTCAAATCAAGCCCGGCCATACTCTGGCGGCCTCGACCGCTCAGGGATCCCATGACCGCTTCCATCTTGCTTGGCATCACCATCACGCTGGTTGCCGCCTGGGGCGCGCTGGCGTTGTGGATACGCGCGCCCTTGGCCCCCATGGCAAGGGGCTTGCTGACGCTGGCCTGGTTGATGCTGGCGTTGGCGGCATTGGCCGCACTGGCCTGGCCCACATGGCGCGCCGCCGGCTACGGCTTCGCGCTGGCCACGCTGGCGCTAGGCATCTGGTGGGCGCGCATCCGCCCATCAAACGATCGGACATGGATCCCGGAAGTCTCAAGCCAAACACACGGCGAGGTCGACGGCGACCAGGTCACGCTGCACAACGTGCGCAACTTCGAGTGGCGCAGCCGCACCGACTTCACGCCCCACTGGGAAACCCGCCGCTACGCGCTGGATACGCTGCAATCCGTGGACGTGGCGCTGTCGTACTGGGGCCGCCCGGCCATTGCCCACGCCTTGGTGTCGTTTGGTTTCGGCGATGATCAATACGTGGTGTTCTCGGTAGAGATCCGCCGCAAAGAAGGCGACCGCTTTTCCGAGATAGGTGGCTTTTTCAAGCGGTACGAGCTGAGCCTGATTGCGTCGACAGAAGAAGACAGCCTGCGCGTACGCACCAACGTGCGCGGCGAAGACAGCTACCTGTACCGCATCCATATGCCGCCGGACAATGCGCGTTCGTTGTTCCTGGCCTATGTGGACAGCGCGAACCGGCTGCGCGACACGCCCCGCTTCTATCACACGCTGACGGCCAACTGCACCACCATCGTGTTCCAGATGGCGCGGCGCATCGTGCCCGGCCTGCCGCTGGACTACCGCCAACTGGCATCGGGCTACCTGCCCGAGTACTTCTTCGACCTGCGCGTGCTGCAGGGCGCGGACAGCGCCGCGCAGTATCGCGAGCTGGGCCGCTATACCGACCGGGCACGCGCTCACGGGGATGCCGCCGGGTTTTCTCGGATCATCCGGCAGGGCGTACCTGGCATCGACCCTTCGTAGATTTTTTGCAAGCGCACCATGACGACATTGACGGCCTCGGCCCCGGCACCAACGCTGCGCGGCAGCGGCAAGATCAGCGGCGTGTTCTTCAACGCGGCGGGCGACATAGCGGCCGTGGCGTCGGCATTCCCATTACTGGCGCATCCCCGTGCGCGGGCTGCCTATGGCGGCCGTACCCTGCGCTATCGCGTGGCGCTGTACCGGCGCGATTCGCTCATTCCCTTCGCCGCCTTCGATGACCTGCACTTTCCGGTCAACGATGTGGCTTTTCACCCCACCGGCACGACGCTTGCCATCGGCGCCGGCAGCTACGACGGCGGCTACCTGTTCGAGGGTGATCTGGTCGTGTGGAACTGGTGCGAGGCGCATGGCGTCCGGCCCTACAACCATGTGCCCGAAGTCGTGCGGTGCCGCTACAACGCAACGGGTGATGACATCGAGGCCTGGGTGCGCCCCTGGGATGAAGAATGGCGCCCGCCGAGCGACGGTGCGGGCAGCGACGAGGCCGACGATGACGATGACCCGTTCGACATCTTGTTCAGCCTGCGCGCGCCCGCGCCCGGCCCCAGGTCGCAACCGTTGGACCTGGACCTCGACGTTGCCCATCGTGTCCCTGCGGACCTGAGCGCGCCGGCCTTGCTCGTGCCTCACTCGGACGAGCTTGATGCACGCTTGCGAGCATGGTTCAACGTTAGCGACTGGGCACGCCAAGACGCCATCCTGGACGTCGCCTGGCTGGATCGCGACCGCTACGCCGCCGTGCACGAAGGCTGCCAGCTTGAGGTCTACCACCGCGACGGCAAGCGCCTCGCCGCCTATACCGGCGCGGGCCACGGCGTCGAGATCATCCAATCCAAGGACGTGCTGGTGCACGTCGTCGAGCCCAGCGCGCGTGGCCGCCCGTTCGGCCAGCAGGACGCGCGGCTATACACGTTGACCGACAGCGGTAGGGGTAGCGGTAGCAACAACGGCCTGCGACTGACACGCGCCTACGACGGCAATTTCACGTTTTCCGCCACGCACCAAGGCCAGATCCTGGGCCGCCAGAACCGCTTCCCCGTCGCCGACACCGGCGCGCGCGACGTGCTGCTGGACCTGTCCACCGGCATCGAACACCGGCCAGACTACGGCCATTACGATTGCTTCAACCACTACATCCGCATCCGCCACGCGCCCTGCCTGTTCCTGTTGCAAGGCACGCCGGCCAGCTCGCATGAACGCAAAAACCTGTGCGTCGTCCAGCCCGACGGCGCGGTACGTCGGCTATGGCCCATCTTGAAAGCCAACCGCGATCCCGCCAGCCATGCGATGGAGCTGTGCGGCGCCTACGTCGATGATGCGCTGGGCGCGGCCGTCGTCATCAGCGGCAAGCACTATTCTCCCGACGTGCGCGCCCCCTACAGCGGCTTTATCTACCGCAAGCCGCTGAACCGGGACCGCGAACGATGGAGGCGCCCCATTCCCGCGTCAGCCAGCGCCATCGTGCACCTACCGGGTGTCAACCTGATCGCCGCCGCCTTTCTTGACGGCTCGCTACAACTGATCGACGCGCAAAGCGGCGCACTGCGGCGGCATGCCCGCGTGCATGTCGACGGCCTGCCGACGGTGATCTTCGCCATGGATGCGAACGAGCAATCGCTATTGGCCGGCACGGTGGATGGTCGGATCGCGGTACTGGACATCGGAGATCTGTGCGCAGCCCAGAACGTCGATGCCTTCGCCAACACCGACATCGACATCGACACCGATACGCGGGGCACACTATCCGTCATCCATCTGGATGGAAGGCAACTACCAGGTTTTTTTTGCCGCCCGCGTCACAGAGACCGTGTCCGTGATTGACTTAGCGCGCCGCCTTCTCCGCCGCCTTGGTGGCGGCCGGCGTGGCCCTGAACGACACGCCCAGACGATTGAAGGCGTTCATCAGCCCGATCGCGTAGGTCAGGTCCGCCAGTTCCTTGTCGTTGAATTCAGCGGCAGCCGCCGCATAGTCCTCATCGGGCACGCCGGTATCCGCCACGCGCGTCACGCTTTCCGCCCAGGCAAACGCCGCGCGTTCCTGCTGCGTGAACACGGCGCCCGCTTCGTGCCACACCGGCACCAGCACCAGCTTGTCCACGGTCACGCCCTGCTTGATCAGGTCACGCGAATGCATGTCGATGCAGTAGGCGCAACCATTGATCTGCGATACCCGCAGGAAGACGAGGTTGACCAAGGTCTTGGACAGCCCGCAGTCATGCAGATAGGCATATACCGCGCCGAAGGCCTTGTAACCGTCGGGCGAAGCTTGGGCGTAGTCGAGGCGAATGCTCATGGTGAATCCTGGATAGAGATATTTCAGAACCGCTATCGTGCGCCAGCCCGGCCCAGCCGAATAGAGCCATAAATCGCAATATGGACTAGGTCATGACGGCGCGCCGCCGCACAGCTTGCGCCAGACGGCATTGCCGTCCCGGATCTGCCGGCGAATAGAAGCCGGCGTGGCATCCACCTGCGCCGCTTCATCGAAATAGATCGGCCGCGCGTGCTCGCAATATTCAACGCCCACCCGGGCCGGCGCCACGCACCCAGTCGCGCTTAAGCTCATCAGCAATGGCAGCGTCATCCATACGCGCCGTCTGGTCCTGAACATCCCTGGCCTCCTGGCGGGCAAGCTCGGCCTGCCGGTTGATATGCGTTTCGCGCTGCTCGCGCTCGGCGCTGCGGCCCACGCTGCGTCCACGCAGATACGCAAGCAACAACACGGCGGCGGCTGTCATGGCGGCCACCGCCATCCCCGTGAACCGTTCAAGCCAGGCGCGCATGTTCGGCCTCCATCGCGGCCAAGGCTTGTG
Organism: Achromobacter spanius; assembly: GCF_002812705.1. Lineage (NCBI taxonomy): Bacteria > Pseudomonadati > Pseudomonadota > Betaproteobacteria > Burkholderiales > Alcaligenaceae > Achromobacter > Achromobacter spanius. The sequence continues at coordinate 5,458,886 of NZ_CP025030.1, forward strand.
CATACAACCCCGGCCACGTCTGTGGATGCGGCTTACCCGGACGCCAGGTGCGCAGGTACAGCGCCCAAGCGCCGTCGGCATCGCCCACCGCGGGCAGACGCAGCGGGTCCGTCCACAGCAACAGGCGCGCAAACGCCGCGGCGAGGATATCGTCCGTTTCCAGGGCGGCGTGGACGGTTGCGGAGACCGGGGCTACCTGACGAGCCGCGCAAATCCGAAAGGCGTTTTCGCGGCTGTTGGGATGCATCAACACGCCCCGCACGCCGCCGCTACGCTCGAACTGCCAGAACCCGCGCGCCGGCCCGCCGATCTGGCGGCGATGCTGAAAGCGGCTTTCCTGCAAGCCGATGGCAAGCAGCAGGATGCGGGCTTGGGGCGTGTTCATGGCCGGAGGAAGCAGCGCGAGTGCGGGCAAGATGGCGGCATGGGTGATGGCGTCAAGATTCATGGTTGTTTCCCCCTCCCCGCCGATGCACACCGACGCCGAACAGCTTGCGGCGCGCATCCGCCAACCATTCCAATACGCCCTTTTTCCGCATGCTGGCCATCCAGCGCATATAGGCGCCCAGCACCCACCACGCGGGCAGGCCAGCCAGCAACATGCTGGGACCCAGGACGTAGAACTTGGCGAGCAAGGCATCATCGGTGCCCGCGCCATGCTGGGCCAGCCAGGTCATGGATTGCATCAAGGCGGGCTTCCAGGTGATGACGGCAGCGGCAAGCGCGGGACCGAAGAGAAAAGAACAGGCCACGGTGGAAACAGTGCGTACGGTGAATTCGCGAATGCTATGCGGCGGCATGATCAAGAGGCCAAGCATGGCCGCGATGGCAGCCGGAATGCCATACGCCATCGCGACCTTCAGGGCGGCCAGGCCGCCCAAGCTGGTAGAGCCGGGTTCCATGTTGGGGTTGCTCCTGAAAAGTGTGTGCAGGATGGGGCCTCCTGTAGGGACGGAAAAAAGCCCGCGCAAGCGGGCAACGTAGAAAGGCATGAATAGCGGATGTGCGTTAAAACTCGGGGCTTTTGCCCATGAAACCCTGATCCCGCCGTCAGCCCCGCCGCAAGTCCACGCCCACCCTGTCTGAGGCGCTCTCGCACTACCTGGCCGAGGTTTCGTCCACAAAGAAGGGACACGCCGCCGAGCAGTCCATCGCGCGCATCTGGCGCGCTACGCGCCTGGCCATTCGGCCGGTTGACCGGATCCGTAGCTCCGACTTGACCGAACTGCGAGACGAGTGGCTTAAGGACAGGGCACCCACCACTCTTGAACGCGATGTTGCGTCAGAAGCCCCGCTCCTGGCGCCATAACACCTAAGTCTCCACCGAAGCCACTTCAGCCGGTCGCGGCGGCTCTGTTCCGGTCAACCATGCCGGCAGCCTCCCCCTGCCCGGATAGCTGACTTTGCCGCCGGCGCCGTCATGCTCGGCACCAAGCGAGTACGAGGCGCCAGTCTCCACCACCCATAAAGGCGTGGTGCGATAGTCGTCGACCATGATCCAAGCTTCGCCCACTCGCTGCGGCCATTTTCCTGCGGGCGGGGCCGGCGGCGCGTCCTCGAATGCGCCATAGGGGATGTTGAACGCGCCGGGCGTGAACGCCAGCTCGTTGGCGATTGACTTGTAAAGATATAGACCGTGGTCGCCGGTCTGGAACACGTCTTTCTGCATACGGTTCTCCTAGAAAAGGGTATTTGCACTGCAAATGCGAGAGGGTTGGGAACCTTGCAAGCTAGGGGCTGCAACTGCACATCCAGAACATCACTAAACGTATTAGTCCGAACCGCGTAGAGGCGGTTACGGGAACACAAGCCTGGGCCTTGCTGGACGGCTCGGGAATGACGACCGACGTAGCAGGAGGCCCGGAAACACGCCTGGTCAATGCCGCCTATCACCCGAGAATCCATGCGTAGGCTAAGCGTGAATTCGGGGGTGATACGCAGCGTTCATCGGCCGCGTTTCAGCGCCGCCAGTAGCCAAGGTGGTCAGGCCTTCGCCGAGATTGCGCACGGCCAGCAGCGTGCCGCCCGCGGCATTGGCATTGCCGCTCCGGTCTAGCGTGGCGGCGTTCTGCGCGTGGCCGTGGCTTCGGAACTGGTCGGATTGCTTAGAACCCAACTCCCTCGCATTTGCAGTGTCAGCGTCAGTCCCAGTAAACCGGCGGAACATATCGCGCAGGTCCGGGACGCGGAACGTGTTTGCGTCGATGTTGACGAAGTAATGGCCGCCTCGGCGCGCTTCCCAATTGGCCTGCGTGAGCACCAGGCTATTTTCCTGCGCGTATCCCCAAAGGGCTGCATAAGCGGATTTCTGGAGGATGCCACCCACTGCATCCACTTCGTTCGCAAGTGGCGCGACGGTGTGGCCGTCCAGCGGTCGACCGCAAAGGGGGGACCGGTAGCCGGTATAGAAGCTGGTGGATACCCAAACCCAAACTTCCGCGACTTCGGCAACCAGGATCGGCCCGACGTTGGTCGTTGGCAAGTTAGCCAGCGACACGGCGGGTATGCGAGCGTCCAGCGCCGCCTGCAGGCCGGCGACTCGCGGGATATCCGAACGGGCGAAAGCCAGATTGCTGACTGCTGCGACCTGGGAAACCGTCTCGAACGCGGTGACAGGCTCCACTTTCCAGCCAGTGGCCCAGCCCGCAACGGACGCCCCGGTGGTGTTGTACTTCGCCATCACTTCCGACACCGTCACGGACGGGTATGACCAGGCCTTGTCCAATTCGCCCAGCCAGATGCACAGGGCGCCATTCGAGTCGGACCCAAACCGCACGGGCATGTCCGATCCGACAGCACCTGCAAGTATCGTCGCGCCCTGCCGACCCCATACCTTGCTGGTCTGAGCATAGCCCTGGATCAGGATCGTCACGGGTGGCCTATCAGCCAGAGACTCGAAGATCTCTACCCGAAGACGGATCATCGTGTTTGCATCGACCGCGGTCGGAGGCAAGGTGATCTTCATGGCGCCGGTGACCGTCGCGGAGTGCGTCGAATATCCGCCGCCGTCCGGCAGCAACACGTGCGCAGTTTGACCCGATGTCGAATTGGATCCGTACTGGCTACCCACCCCCGCACCGGCTCCCAAGAGAATCGGTCCGCTGACATCACCGCCTGCTTTTGGCAGCGCTTGAATGTCGACCAAAACCTGTGCTGGCGTGCGTGCCACCAGCGCGCCGGCCCCTGCTCCGGTGAGATAGGCGCCAGCCGCCACCGTAGCCAGCCCCGTGCCGCCCCGCGCCACGGGCAAGGTGCCCGCCGATGCCTTTGACAGATCCAGCGCCGTCACATTCAGCGCAACGTTGCCCGACCCGTCAAAGCTGACGGCACCCGCCGTCGCCCCACCCGTCACCGAAAACGTGCGCGCCGTTGCCAGCTTCTGCGCGGCGCCCGCCGTCAGCGACGATGCCGTCCCAGACAAACGCGCGCTTGGCACCGTGCCGGTTTTCAGATTACCGGCGTCCAGGTTCTGCTGCGCGTAGCTCAGCGCATCGAAACTCGTCGCCGCAAGCGGCCGGCCCGTGACCGCCGCCAGGCCGTCCAACTGCTGGTACAGCCAGGCCAGGCGTTCGTCGGTGGTCTGCTGCACCTTGTTGAATTGCTCCACCGAAGGCGGAACGGAGCCGATGAATGCCCAACCCGCTTTGTATTGCAGATCGGTAATGCCTTCGGTCAGGCCATTCTGTGCCCAGGTTGATTTGAAGAGGTCGAAGAAAGTAGGGTCTGCCATCAGTAAATTCCTCGCGCCAGCACGCCGACGCCAAAGCCAAAGAAACCTTGCTCGCGAAAGCCGAAGGGCTTTTCGGTCGAACCGGTGATGAGTTGCACGCCGACGCCGGCGGCTTGGGGCACCCACTTGTAGGGGTTGGCCATGAGTGGGTCGTTGGGGCCGGGAATGCGGCTGACCCAGATGCGGATCTTTGCGTTGCCGGCGTTTTGCACCACGACCCGCGTCACATCGAAGATCGGCTTGAGCGAACTGGCGATCTCGGGCGTGGTGCCGTGGCCGTTGTTCAAGGCGATCTTCCAGTACAGCAACTTGCGGTATTCGGCATCAAGCAGCGTGGTGGACCCGGCCAGGGCGCGCTCGTTGGCGCGGCGCAACCGCGCAACGCCAAAGCCCCCCACGTTCGGCTGCCCGTCGAAACCGAAGAACCGGAGGTAGATCGCTTCATCGATGACACGGGGCAAGCCCACGATCTCGCCGATGCCGTCCAACTGCCGGCCGACCGCCGTATCCAGCCAACGGTCTTCGTAAAGCGCGCGCAACGCGCCTTGCAGCCCCTGAGCGGGCTTGAGCAGCGCCTTGACCAGCGCTTCCAGTCGCCGCTTGGTTTGGAACTGCCCCAGCCAATGGCCCCAGGCCACCTGTGCATGGTCTTGGTTCAAATCCATCACGTCACCTCGATGCGCGACAGATCAAACGCCGCCACCTGAAAGTCCTGAATCGTGACGTTCGCCGCGCGATAGTCGGCGGGCGTCGGCTTGAACGCAGGGTCGGTCGAATAGGCCAGCGTCAGGTCCACGGACGCCAGCCCCGGCGTACGGAAAATTGCGCCGTACAACCGTTGCAGGACGACGTCTTCGCCGATGCTGGATGCCTCGCCCACCTCGGCCAGGCTGTCCGCAATGCGCTGAAAGCCGTCGGGCGGGAACGCTTGTTCGGACGGCGGCAACAAGGTGGTGGCGCAACGCACCCACAGATAGACGCGCTCGGGCCGGTCGAAACGGATCACTTGGTCCGCGCCGTCCGCGTCCTTGACCACCACCCGGCGCTGGCCATGGGTATCGATACCGGCCGCCACCACACGAAATATGGCGTCCGCCACTTCATCATCCAGGCCGCCGTCGGCCACCACGTGCACGCTGTGCGGCGGCCGGCCCAGCGCATCCGGCGTGTCGGCGCTGTTCATGAAGACTTTGACAGTACGCACGCCGGCCACGCGGTCGCGCACGTTGGGGGCAATGCTGGGTAGCGTGGCAGCGCCCAGCCGGAACAGGCCGGTCGGATAGCGCGCACGCAACTCGGCGGCGGTTTCCGCCAGGCGACCCGCCACGCCCTCTTGCAGGTTGTTGACGGCCTCCCACCCATCAACCTGCGTGATGATTCCGTTCAAGTCCCCCACGGCGGCGCCTTCGGCCGACGCGCCGATCGTAGTGGCCAAGGCGGGCGAGCCCAGGCGGACCAAGGACAAGCTGGCCGACCACGCAAACGCGGCCGACTGGCGGCCGTCGGAATGGATCCGCACAGCGGCGCCATCGCTGGAAACCACCAGCCCGCTCGCGGCCAGCGCAGCCACCAGTCCCGCCAGTATCTGCGGCAGGTTTGTGGCGGCGCCGCTGGTATAGGAATAGTCCACGCCATCAATCGATACCGTGTACGCGGTCTGCGGGGCAACATCGGGCTGCAACGTCACATCCGCCGCCGCGCCGGCCAGAATGCGCGTGGCGCTGTCCACCGCCCACACGTTCTGGCTGACGCGATGCCGCACTTGCGCGCCCGCCGGCACCGTTGTGCCCGGCGCGCCGTACAACACCACATAGGCTCGTGAAGGCTCGTCGCGGTAGCGCGATACGCCGGTAAACGACACGGACCGATCCAGCGACACGCCCGTCGCCGAGCCCGGGTACATCGCGTAATACACGCCTTCGGCCTGCTCCCACAACGTGGCTTCGCGTTCCGCGAAGGTGTCGATCAGCAGGCCGGTAATACTGTCCGGGCGGGTTTCCACCGCGCCATTGAATCCGGCGGATTGCATGCGCGCTCGCAGGTCCGCCACGATCTCCTGGCGAATTTCGGGCAGGCGCGGGCGTACGAACCCGTCCGGTGTGACACCGTAGGCCATAGGTACCTCAACAAAAATAAGGAAAAGGTGGGACTAGGACGTGCTGGATGACGTGGGCGAAGATATGTCCGAAGACGCGCCCAACAGCACCACGCGATCCAGCCGCCCAAAGGACGTGTCGGCTTGGTACGTAACCCGCAGCACACGCAGCTGGCGTTCCATCTGCAACTGCATCGCCTGCACCTGGGTCACCCCCGGCACCGCACGGATCCGGGCGCGGAAGATGGCTTCGATGCTGGCGCGGTCGGGCGACTTCACCAGCACGTCCTCGAAGTACGGAACACCAAACGTGGTGTCCAGAAACCACTCGCCCATGAAGGCGAGCAAGGTTGTTTTGATCTGCTGCGCGATACGGTCGGCGCCATCCACGAATGACGCGCGCCCAAGCAGATCCAGGTCCAAATCGTGGTCAGCGGACAAGGCAAGATCCAGGGTCATCAGATTGGCCCCTCGGTCGTGCCGCCCGCGTGGGCGTGGCGATGCGTGTCGCCGATGCTCTTGCCGTTATGGGTGACCACGCCGCCTTCATAGGCCACGCCGCCGCGGATGCGCATCGACGCGCCGCCCTGGCCGCCCTCGCCCGACATGCCTTGCGTATAGGTCAGCGGCCCGTGGATCGTGACCGGTGTGTTGAAGGTGGTTTGTTCCGCTTGCACCGTCCAGGTTTTGACTTGAAAAGTCAGGTCTCCGGCCGGCGACAGTTTCAACGTACCCGGCCCGTACTGGATGCTGACATTCTGCGTATCGGCCGCCATTGTGCCCGGCCGCAGCAGCGGCGAGGCAAATGCATCCGACAAATCAAACTGGCGCGGGTCGTCAGGCGGGCCGTTATCGCCCGCCAGCCAGTTCTCCAGCGCACGGGCGGAGAACGACAGCTTGATCGCGTCGCCCGGCGCCAGCGGCACCGAGATCAGCGCCTGCGCGCCGTGCACATCGCCCACCGGCCAGCACACCGGCACGCGCACCACCTGCGGCGGCGGCAAGACGTCGCCATTGGCCAGCCGCTTGGCCAGCGCGGGGCGGGCCGTGACGAACGTGCCGTCGTAAGCAACGACTTCGCCCGGCAGCGTCGTGTAGACGTCCGCCAGCTCCGTCGCGATAAGACGGCGCATGAGGGTTACCGCGTTGTTCATGACTGCTCCTTTTTTGTGGAGGGCGGGTGGGGATCGACCAGGCTCAATTCCGTTTGCCAATCCCCGCCTTCACTATCGCCCGTATGGCGCACGGTTTCCGCGCGTTGAAACGCCACTACCGAGCGGCTTTCCAGCTTGACGAGATCCCCCGGGCTGATGGTCGGCAACAACAGCGACTTGACCTTCCAGCCGTCGCGCTGCTGCTGGCCGCTGGCGGGCGTGGCGGATTTGGCGGTTTTGGCGGCTACGGCCGGCGCAGCGGTAGCCGCCTGCCCCGGCGCCTTTGCCTTCGCCTTCTCGCTGGCGGCCGCCCGTGTGCGTTCGGGTTGGCCCAACAGGCCGGTGTCCACGGCCAGCACAACGGCTTGGCGCCGCGTGGTGCCCAGCCGCTGCACAACCTGCAACTGCTGATTCTGGATCGACCATTCCAGCCCAGTACCCTGCGTGACCTTGTGCAGCGCCGTGCGTGCCGCGCCGTAAAAAGAAAAGCCCTGCTCCCACCGACGATCGGGCGCATCGTCGGCCATGAGCAGCGGCAGGCCCATTTGCCGCGCGATGTCGCGGATGATGTCGCTGGCGCGCGCGCCAGGCCCCAAGCCGATCGAGACCGCCGTGTCGCGCACTTCGATATAGCCGTCCTTGACGGTCAATTCCGTCACCACGTCCGGCTGGTCATAGCGGGTATACGCATACACGATGCTGCCGGACGCCATCAGCAAGGGGCCGCCCTCTTCGGCATAGCCCGCATACAGCACGCAACGCAGGCCGGGCTCTTCCAACGTGCGGCGGGTGTGCGCGGCCAGGTTGTACACGGTGATCTTGGCGTCGTTGGGCTCTTCGGCGGTGGTCTTTGCGATGTCGAATGTGATGCGGATCGGGGGCACGATTTCCAGTCCCTGCCCGCCGTCCTTGCCGACAAGCAGCCTGTAAACGCGATCAAACCTGGCCATTGGCCACCTCGTCTGCATTGATGTAAAGCAACGCCACTTCGCCGGACGGCAGCGCGGATCGGTTGATGCTGTCTCGGCGGTCCGGGGCCAAGGCCACCAGTTCGCCCTCGGGCACGGCCAGATGCCGATACCCCGCCAACAAAGGCGTATCCGGCACCACCGCAATGCCCGCCACGATCAGTTCGTTGTAGGCGTTCTCGATAGCCAGCACCCATTGCAGCGCCTCGCTGTTCCAGGACAGGCGCAAGAAATAAGTCATGCCGTCCAGCTCCATTTCCGTAAGGCTGTCGTTGGCGTCCGGTACGAGTATCTGGATCATGCGTTCAGAACTCCTGACGAGTTGAAAATGTCGCGTTGCTTCTGGCTGGCGGGTACGCCGTTTTGCTTGCCCGCGTTGGCCTTGGTGGTGCCGGCCTTGCCGGTTGCGCTGCCTGATGTTTTTTCCGGAGGAATATCCGCTTGACGCAACGTCACCTTGCGCAGGCGCTTGAAACTGGCGGATAGTTCGAAGCGGTCGCCGGCGCCGTTGGTACGTCCGATGGAGCAGCTTTCCATCACGAAGTCGGCGTAGACATCAAGCCCGGTTGTGATGGTGATGGGCAGGCGGTCCGCATGGATCTTGCGCAGTGCGTCCTTGGCGCCGATCAGCTTTGACCGGCCGGCGCCCAAGGCCGCACCGCGCAGGCCGCCCAGCAAGCTGATGTCAGCCGCCGTCACCCAGCCATCCAGCGTCAATTGCTCGGAATCCGCCACCACGTGGTCGGTGACCGGCGGGCCGTCTTCCACGGCAAACGACGTCACGCGGCTGGTGAGCGTGGTCTTCTCGTTGACCAGCGCGTCCAAGGGCAAGGTGCCGATGCTGCTGCCGCCATGCCATCCGAAGATCATGGAAACAAAGTTCATTGCGACTCCTATGGGGGGCTCTCGACGCCGGGCGTCACGTCATACGTTTGCGACAGGCTCTGATAACTGCGTTGGTGGCCCTGACTCACGCCATCGGCCACCGCCCCACGCACGACCGCGGGATCTCCGCCCGGAACATTGACGACGATGTCGTTGCGGGTCTGGTACATGAATTGCGAACGCCCGGGCAGCGGCTTGTGGCCGAACACATTGGCCGGCGGCACGAGCGGAAGCGAAACGCCGCTAGCCACGGCCCACCATGCAGCTTGGTCGCTCGGCAACGCGCCCGACTGCAAGCCCTGCTGCCTGCCCTGTTTCCCTTCCGACTTCCAACCGTCCATCACCGACGCCTGCGCGTCCGGTTCGGATTTCCACCGGTCCGGCACCAATCTCATGAACCAGTCCTTGGCCACCTTGAGCTTGTCCAGCACCCAGGTCTGGATGGCACCGCCGATCTCTTTGATCGTAGCCATCATCCGTCCGCCCATGTTCGAGAAGAACGTCCATAAACCACTGAACGCCCCCGCCCAATGCGCGATGGCGCCGTCCCAGTCGCCCTTGAAGGCGGCCACGACGCCGTTGACAAGCTCGGTCCAGAACTGCCAGATAGCCGCGATGTACTCGATGACCGGCCCCAGGAACGAATCGTGGGCCATCGCCATCAGCGCATCCCAGGACGCCGAGATATACGCCTTGATCACATCCCAGTTTTCCCAGACCTGCCACAGCGCGACCGCCAGCATGCCGATCAACGAAATGACCCGGCCGATCGGCGTCATGGCAAACGCGTTCCACAGCATCGGCACGACGACTCTTGCCAGGTTCAGCAAGAACCCGCCGACCGGCGACAGGATCTGCCACAAACCATAGGCCATCACGCCGGCACGCCGTAGCCAGTTGCCCAGCGATACCAGCCCGATGCTGGCGCCCGTCAGTGCCAGCAGTTTGGCGACCGCGTCGATGTTGTCGGCCATGAACAGAATCGACGTCGTCACCCCGTTCAACACACTGCGGCCTGCCGGCAAAGCCTGGCCGACATAGCGCTGCAAGGCGTCGTTGAACACCGTCATCGCTGCCGTGAGGGACGCGGGCGCGGCCTCGGCTTCCGTGCGCATGGCGGGCAACTGCGATTGCAGCGCGGGCAATGCGCGGTCGGCCGAAACCTGGCCGCCTTGCACCTGCTGGCGCAACTGGCCACGGTCCAGGTTCAGACCGGCAGCCAACGCGTCTTGCATGCGCCGGGGCAGCGCGTTGTATTCCTCAAGGCCCAGCCTGCCCTGTTCCACCATCTTCAACAGCGCCGCCACGACACCGCCCCGGTCCTCGGCTGGGGTCTGCGACAAGCGCATGGCCAAGGCGACGGCCTCGGTGATGCCGGCCGCGTCACGCGGTGAGCGCCCGTGGTCTTGCAGCGTCTGCGCGGACCGGGCATAGGTGTCGACGTTGTCGGCATATGCCGTGCGGCTGGCGCGCGACACCCGCGCCAGGTCGCGGTCGGCCTCGGCCGCTAGCGCGCTCGATCCCGCCGCTTGCCGCAGGCGTTCCTGGATCTGCACCCAGGCGTCGATGTCGCTCAGGATGCGCTTGAGCGGCGATGCGCCAAGCGTCAGTTCAACAACGCCGCGCCAGCCGCCCAGCGCGGCGGCGTGCTGGCGCGGCGCCGCGCTGCCGCCTTGCGGCCGGGCTACGGCACTTGTTGCCTGCCTGCTTGTTGCCTGCCTGCTTGTTGCCTGCCTGCTTGTTGCCTGCCTGCCAGTGGCCTGTCCGCTTGTGACCTGCCCGCCTGTTGCCAACCCCATCGTGGCCTGCGCGCTTATCGTCAAACCGCGTATCGCCTGCTGCGTGCTCACCACGCTGGGCAACACGCCCGCAAGCGCGCGGCGCATGGCGGCGCTGGCCTGCACGGTTGCGTCAACCATGGATTGCAGCATGGCTTCAAACGCCTGCTGGTAAGCCTGCAAGCCGCTTGTGTCCACGTGGTGGCGCAGCAGCGTCACCCCCTCTCGTACCACGATCATCGTTACCTCGCCTTGTTATCTGCCGCAGCCTGCGCGGCCTGCTGGGCATCCATCAGCGCATTGAGCTTCAGGATGTCCAGCAGATCGATGTCGCCGCGCTTGGCGGCGTCCAGGCTGACATGGCGGGCCAGGATGGGCCGCCAGATGATCAACTCTCTTTCGAAGCCTGCGTCGAACCGCCCGACAGGCTCGCCAGCTTCGCGCGGGCCGGACCAAAGCGGCCGGCCCAACGCGCCAAAGGGCCGGCGAAGTTGTGCTCAAGAATGTGGAACAACAGCTCCAGGATTTCGGCGTAGTCGACAAACGCCAGGCCGCGATGGGCCGAGGTCAGCTTCTGCGGCTCGCGGCCGGCCAGCTCGAAACTGACCAGCTCCGGGTCGACCAGACGCTCGGCCCAACCGCCCAGGGCGTCGCCGCCCAGCTTGGCGGACAGTTCCCGGAACGCGTTCAGCATCGCGCTTTCATCGCGGCCTTCGCCGGCGCCTTCCAGGTTGAACACCGAGCTCAGCATCGAGCCGGCGGCCGGCAGCACTTCCTTTTGCAGATCGCCCAGCAGCTTCAACTGGCGGAACGGATCAAACCGAGAGATCCGGAAGATGGTCGTGCCGATGGTCACTTCCTTGACGGCGCTCATCAGGTGTTGCCCCCGATCACGTTGATGGCCGGGCCGGTCTCGATCGTCCATTCGCGGCTGCCCACCTTGGCGCCGTAGCCGGCGTCGGGCATCTTGACGATCCACGCCGAATCCGAGGCGTGCAGCGACGTGCCGCGCAGGTCGGTCACCGACACCGGCACGGCGCCGTTGCCGTCGGTGGCGCGGTCGGCCTGGTGCAGCGCGGTCAGCGCGGCGTTGCTGGCGCTGGTCTGCATCAGCGTCAGCGTGATGCGCAAGCGCGAATCGCGCGACATCGAGCGCGCCACCTCGCCGTCGACCCCGACGACAGAGGCGATGCCTTCGCCGATCTCGGTGACGGTGACAAAGGTGTCTTCGGCAAGACCCGAGATGGGCAGCGCGCCCATCACGATCTTCACCTGGTTGGGTGCATAGGTTTTGACAGACATGGATAGGCCCCGATTACAGTTGTTGGTAGGTGAGGTTGCCCTTGATTTCGGCAACATGGATGGCGCCGGCAAGGCGGGCGCTGAAGCTCAGGTCGCGCAGGATGCGGTTGGCTTTGTCGTTCGTCGACACGCTCGCCGCGCGCGGCACGTTGATGACAAAGCCGGGAATCTTGCGGCCCGCGTCATCGATTTCATCGGGCGCGACCAGGCCCCGGCTCTGGCCCAGCAGCAGCGCCTGGCGGATACCGTTGACCAGCACCTGGATGCCGGCGTCGGTGTACGGCACCTTGCCGTTGGCGTTGATCAGTTGCGACGCAACGTTGATCTTCACTTGCTCGGCCAACCAGTCACGGCCACGAATCACATCGATCCACTCGCCCGCCGCGACCTTGCCGTTCTGCGTCACGGCAAAGTTGCGCATCTGCTCGAAGGTGTTGGCGTTCTTGGCGTGCGCGGCCAGTGCCTGGCCTTCGGTCAGGCTGTCATAGCTGACGCCCGAGAGCCGCGTGTTGGCCCACGTCTCGCCACCCGGATAGAAGGTGAAGCGGTTGGCGGCGACGGCGGCGTCCAGCGCTTCGCTGGCGGCCTGGCCGTGGTACCAGACATGGGTGCGGAAGAACTGCTTCTGCTGGCACTGGGATGCGATGTCGTTGGACGTGGCGGCATCGATGATGCCGGCCTGGGCGCTGGACACGCCGAACAGGCGCTCGTTCGATTCCACCCACTCGGCGGCGTCCAGCACGTCGGCTTCGGCACGGCTGGCCAAGGACACGCCGTACCAGTCGCCGTTTTCGCGCAAGCAGGCGTTCAACGCGTCCGACGGGGTTTCCGTGCTGACCGGCGCAGCCAGTTGCAGGTTGCCCTTCACGGCGATGGCTACGGCTTGGCCGGTCTCAGCAGCGGTTACCGTGACATCGGCGCCCGTGGCGGCTGCCGTCACGGGTGCGTCGGTGTCGGCGATGGCGGCGGCCAAGGCGGTGGCAAGGGTCTGAGGCGTGCTGTCGGCCAGGCCCGAAGCCACCGCGTCAACCTTCTGCACCACGCCTTGCGCATCGCGCCACGACAGCGAAACCAGGTAATCCGACACGGCGGCGCGCGTGACGGTCACGCGGGAGACATCCACCTGACGGCGGCCCACGAAAATGCGCGCCACCGTCGGAATCTGCTTGAACGCATCGCGCACGGCGATGTAAAGCGGATCGGTCGGCGCCATGCCCATGTCCAACAGCTCGCCCGGCTCGGTCAACGCCAGAATGCGGTTGACGGCCAGGGCGTGCGCGCCAAGGATCAGGAGGTCAGAGAAGTTCTGCTCCTTGATCGCCGTGGTGTTCAGCGAGATCGCCACATTGACGATCCGGTCGATTTTTGCCATTTGCGGCTCCAAAAAAAAACCGCCCAAAGGCGGCGGGGACTACGTTAAGAAGGCCTGCGGCGCTACTGCGCCGGGTCGGTCTTCGCGGAGAAAGAAGTTTCCAGGGCAGGCGTGGCGCCGCCCGTGGTCGAGATCGTGCCGGTCACCGTTTCAATGACGCCGACAAAATCGGTATAGGTCTGCGCGTAGCGGATGCCCAGTTCAAGCACGCCCAGCCGCTCGCTTGCCGCGCCGGCGCTGTCGGGCGCCACGCGCTGTATGCGGCCAGCCTGAAACAAGGCCAGGCCCAGCGCTTCGGCTTGTTCTTCATAAGCGGGATGGCGCAAGACCAGGCCCATCTTGTCCAACGCGCGATAGGCATCCACGCCCACGCTGCGCAGTTCGACGGTGGCATCGCGATGGTCGTGCACCGGCTGGTTGCCGTCGTCATCGACGCGGCCCGTCTCGGCAGGCCCCGCCTCTACCCAGCGCACAGCCATGGCGATATAGGGCGACGGCGGGAACGCTTCAGCGTCGTCGGAAAGCACCACCGGCACGCCGCCGGCAGCGGCGCTTAGCAGCGTAAGGATTGCGTTGTCGGGCGTCATGTCGGCTATTGAAGGGTTCGGAAAAAACAAAGCCCGCGAACCGTTGAAGGTTGGCGGGCTGCGTTTCGTGTGGGCGCAATGTCCCGCGGCTATTGTCTCAAATCCGGTCCCAAATGCGCAGGGTTTTTATGAAGTGCGTGTCCCAATTCCGACCACGCATAGGTGGCGGATTTTGTATTGCCGCCGCAACGATGCACGTGGCCGGCATCCAGCAAATGGTCCAGCACCCGGCGTGCGCCGCGCCGCATGGCCTCTTGCGAAGCGGGCGTCAACGGCATGCCCCGACTGACGTGCCGCAATATCTCGGCCATTCTGAATTCACGGCCCGGGTACGCCGCCAGCAGATCAATGACCTCGTGTGCGTACTTCATTTGAATTCCCTCCAGACCTGTTGCTTGAAACTGCCCAGCGCCACCTTGTAGTAAGGCAGCGTGACGCCGATGGCGCGGCAGGCTTTTTCCTGGCGCAGATGCGCGGGCAGGTCCCCGTAGTCGGCGCGACGCGTGGTTTCCGCCTGCACCACGCGCCGCTCGACCAGCGGCAACGCTTCATACAGGGCATGCACACGGCGCGCGCGTTCGTGATTCACCGGAATGCGCAGCGGCTCATCGTCATCATCGTGACCCGGCAGCGGCGGAAACGCGCACAGGTCGGGCGCTTCTTGCGCCATGCGGCGCGGGCCCGGCCAGTCGCCTTCCCATTGTGATCTTGCCCAATTGCGGATTTCGTCTTCCACCCAACGCGGTAAGCCTGCTTGCATGCTTGCCCTTGCTTCCATTGTCTTGTTGCCTCGTGCTTGTTTGCAGATGGCGTAACCGCCTGGCTGTCCCGCTTCGTGTCCGGGTAGGTGTCCGGATTGGTGTCTCGGTTCGTGTACCCGTGTCATGCGCCCTCCGGCTTGGTGGTGTGCCTGGCGTGCGTCAGCATCTCGGCGATGGCCTTGGTGGGGTGACCGCCCAGCGCGATGCGCGCCTCCCATCGATCAATCCATTCGCGATGCGACCGGCTGCGCGGCTCCAACAGCTTTCCCGCCCCCATCTTTTTCAGCGCGGCTTCTGCTTGTGCGCGCGTGGCCAGCGTCTGGCCTGGCGCGGGCAGTGCCGCGCGCGGTGGCGGAATGTCGGGCCACGCGCCTCGGCTCAGCTCCTCGGTCAAGGTCCTTTCCCAGCGCGTTTTGATGGCGCCGTAGTTGCTGTTGAGCAAATCCACCGTGCTGACGCCAACTGCTGCCCAGTACACCGCGGGGTGTGACCAATCGCCGGTCTCTCCACGCCGCCGCGCCGACACGCCGCGCACGGCTTCGTGATAGGCCAGCTCGGGAATCAGCCAGGGGCAACACAGCTTCAGAAACTCGGGCAGCGTGGGCGGCCACTCTCGCGTCAGGCACGCCGTCAGCCCCCGCCTGACTTGCGCCTCGGTCAGGCCCGACAACTTTTGATTCCAGGAATCCTTCAACTCGCGCGGCGTCAGGCCTTCCCATTGCTGCGCGAACTTGGCGCCATACAGCAGGTGCATTTCATTGACGACCAGCGCGCCCAGGCTGGCGGATGATTCAGCGACTTGCATCGATCACCCCCATGTCGATCTCGCCACGCCCCCGGCCTTCGGCCAACACGCTGCGCAGTTCAGATGACCAGTCGGCGCGTTGCCGTACGCGGCTGCTTGCGGTGGCGCGCGGTATGTGACGCGGTGGATACAGGCCGAGATAGCCGCTGGCGATGCTGTGGGCGATGACCTCGCACGCGGCAATGCCCTCGGCGCGGTAGCCCGCAAGCTGTTGCAATTGCCGCCGCGCGCCCTCTTCCGTGATCGGCTTCTTGCGGGCCTTGCGATCCGCTACCCAACTGGTCCAATCGGCGCGGTCCAGCCATTCAGGCAATGCAATGGCGGTAGCGTCAAAGCCTGGAGTGCGCTGGCACGACCGGGGTTCCTTTTCTTTCTGGCTTTGGGTTCCTGGTTCTGGTTCTGGTTCATGGTTAGTTGCACGGGTGTTCAACGGCTGTTGGCCCGCCCCGCCTTCCACCGTCGCCTTCACTGCCGCTTTCTCTGCTGCTTCCACTTGCCGGCAAGCCTGCCGCGCCCGTTTCGCCGCGCTGGCCTTGCCGGCCGCGGACTTCGCTTCCTTGTTGCCGTGGTAACGGGCAATCTCGGCATCGCAACGCGCATGCCGCCAGCCTTGCTCGGTGTCCACGAAGAATTCGCCCAGCACCTGCACCACCGCGGCCTGCTCTTCGTCCGACCGCGCAATCAACAGGCGGCAGAGTTTGTCGACGTCCCCGCACAAGGGGGCTTCGGTGTCGTAATAGAGTTCGATCAGATCGCGATAGACGCTGCGTTCGATGCGCGTCAGGTGCCGCGTGGCGCTATTGAAATCGCCAATGTGATGGGGGTAGTAGTTCATTGCGCCTTCAGCCCTTCGGCCAGCTCCGGCCAGATTCGAATGCAATCCGTGGGACGCAAATCGCGCCGGGTGACCCAGCCGCATGTGGCCAGCTCGATCAGAGCGCAGTGCTTGACCGGCACCGGCCGGCGCCCGGTGCGCCACTGGTAGACCAGCGCGGGCGATACCCCCACGCGCCGAGCCAGCGCCGCAGCGCTAATGGCCCCCTCACAATTGAAATAGTCATGTAGGTTCATCACCAAAACTATAGCTACGCTACAGCTTATTAGCAAGCCATGCTATAGTTTAATTTGCATAGCATTGCTATATGAAAATGTGGACTATCGAAGAGGAAGCCGCCGCGCTGCGCGCACGCTTTGAAGGCGTGAACCGCGCGGCCTTTGCTCGTGACCACCACGTGAAGGGCGGCCAGGCGATGATTTATCAGCACATCACCGGCCGCCGTCCCATTGGGATTGAAGCGGCCATGGCTTACGCCGAAGGGTTTGGCTGCACACTGGCTGCGATCAGCCCGCGATTGGCGGCCGAAGCTAAGAAGGCCGCATCGCTATCGGCGGCGGCGCCCCTTGCCGCCCCGGCGACTGACGTGGCATGGCCCTTCGCATCGGTACCACAGTCGCTTATCAAAGGCTTGGCCGACGATCAGCTCAAGCGCCTGGAAGGCGCGCTGCTGTTGGCGCTGGGCCAGATGGGCGTCAAGACCAAAGCGGCGGCCGCGCAATCCAAGTCCCCGCAATCCAAACGCGGCACCCTTTTGAATATCGACGCCATCGCAGACGAATTTCCCATGGCGCCGGTGTCCGCAGCACCCTGGGATCCGGACGGCATCACGACGCATCAAGCCGAACGCATGCAGGCGCTGCGCATCAGCACCGCGGCCAATGTCGGCCACGTCGCCCATGCGGGCTATTCCGCCAACGACCAGGAATTCATGCCCATCCCCGAGCTGGATGTGCGCCTGGCCGCCGGCCGGCTCGGCATCGAGAACTATCACGAGACCGAGATCGGCGAAATCCTGCTGCGCCGTTCCTTTCTGGAATCGTTCAAGCTGCCGATCAACCGCATGAAGATCGTGTATGCGCAAGGCGACAGCATGGAACCCGTGATACGCAACGGCGGGCCCATGCTGTTTTTTGAAGACCCCATCACCGACCCGCGCGAGATCGACCCGCGCACGGTCTACGCCATCAACCATGGCGGCAAGATGATCGTGAAGTGCATCGCGCGCGAACGCGAAGGCGGCTGGCTGGCCAAGTCCTTGAACCCGGCCTATGCGCCTTTTGCGCTTGAGAAAGAAGACGGATGCGAGGTTCGCATCGTCGGGCGGATCTTGTGGTCGCCTTATGACTTGCGCAATGGGGTGGATGAGCGCTTGCTGTAGGAGTACGCTGCGGGGCGCCCTGCTCACCATTCCGCGTTTATCGCCGCGCCAAGCGAGCGGGCTGCGCCGAGGCTACACCGTCAGGGGGCTCGTAGGTGTAGCCTCGGCCATTCCTTACTTCGCGGCCTTGTAGCGATTCCGCAGGTCGCGGATCTGATCGTGATTTCGCACAACGCCGGCATTCTGCCGTTCCACGATCACGCGAATTTCTTCCGGCAGCGGTTCCTTCAGCGCGTCAGCATAGGCCGCCTTCGCCACGTCCTCACCCCGCTCGCACTCTTCCAAAATGGCCAGATCGGTGCGACCGGCCACGGCGGCCTTCAAGTTGGTCCACCCGCGATGCACCGCGCCCGCAACCGTGCCGCTGTCTTCAGGCACGCCGCCCAACTGCGCAATCACGGTTTGCAACTCCGCGGCCCCCGCGGCGCAATCTTGCGCCCGGTTCCTGAATAGCTGCTGCAGCTCAGGGTTTTTCGTGTCATCGGCCGCGGCTTCAAAGCCCTTCTGTCCGTTCTTCGAGGTTTCGATGAGGTGGTTCAGTGTCTTGATGACGTTGTCAGCCATGTCCGGTCTCCTAGGATCTATCAAGCCGCGTGGGCGGCTTGGGAAACATGACGACAGCAAGTTCCGTTCCCGGAATTGACGGGAACGGGGGTTATCAAAAGCGCCGGCTCGACCGAGTAACTTGGAAAGCTCGGGATTTCGGATGTTGTTGGAAACTCCAAAAACAAAAACAAGGCGCTTCGCTTTCGCGTAAGTGCCTTTTTCACAAAATTCTTTGGGGTGGCTGATGGGGCTCGAACCCAATTTCGGTCATGCGCCGCTCAAGTATCTCGCGCGCTTGGCGCTACGACTCTGCGACTCGGGCCGACTCATCGGACTTAGCCTCAGCAATCTCGGCACCGTACCGCCAGCCCTTAGCCTTCCACGCCCCGCCCGATCGGCAATGGCCAAATCGGCGTCGCGCGTTGCATCGCACTCGGCATCCATATAGATCCGCTTGGGGTTGATGTCTGTGCCCGTGTGACCATCGCACACGGTCAGAACGCCCGCCGGGCCGATGTACGGCTTGCCGCGCACCCTGCCCGGCTCGAAGTGCGTGACCAGCACGCTCACAATGGCGACCGATCCAGCGCCAGCCGCCACAAGCAACTTACGCTTGACCGCCGCCATCGCAGCTAGCGGGGCCGCGATCGCCGTAGCGATGTATTCGATCGGGCGCGCAAGCCGGCCCAGCCCCTGCCAGACCATGAACCCGCCGACCAGCGCCGCGAAGCTATCGAAGATATCCCCCGTGTTCTGCCAGAGCGTCTCGATAGAGTCGGTGTTCCGGGCGGTGGCTTCCGCGTTGTTGACCATGTCTTGCTCCATTTGCACGACGCGCGCGTGCAGTGACTTGATAGGCATCGGACAGATGTTCGTCAGCCATGGCCTTTCCTTTGAAGCGACAACATCGCGCGTCCCCTATAGACGCAAAATAAAGATCTATTCAGCACCCTGTAAGGAATCGAGTATCATCCCGCAACGAGATGACCCATATTTCCCATAAGAGGCAAAAGTGGTTCAAGGCGACAAATTCACCCTGCATTTCCGCTCCCCGGTCGACCGCTCAGCGCTGCGCCTCGAGGGCGATGCACTATTCGATCGCGCCGGGAACAGATTTCCCATCTGTAGCGGCGTGCCTGTGCTTATTCCGAACCTTGAACAACTATTTCAAGAGCACTATCGAATCTCCAAAGAAGCCGGCTGTGCGATTGATGGCATCGGCTGCACACCGTTTACGGCATATGTGTTGGGTTTTCGAATCACGATCAAGTCTTTGGGAAGCCCAGTCAAGTCCGATCACGCCATCGGAACTCTGTTCGACATCGACGGAAAGCCAGCAATAGTCCTTGATGAAGGCACCTGGCTGGTAGAGTCGCTGACTCTGCATACCCAGCCCATCGAAACTGACTGGGCGGCCATACAAGCGAAGCTGACGGGCGGCGCGCCATATTTGCTTCTCGACAAGCCCTTTCCCAACCCTGTCTTCCCCACCTACTACGAACTCATCGGGTACGGCGTAGGGGCCATCTTGGGCACGCACGAGGATGGTCCGAAGCTAAGGGGTAAGACAGATGCAGGGGCTGACTATTACGACCACCTCGAATTACAAAATGCGGCGTACTTCTCAGCCGTCAGCCGCGGCTTCAATTTGCCGCTCTCAAAACACCCCGTACTCGATATTGGATGCGATACCGGATTCCTAACGCGCGCCATGGTGCGTGCTGGTGCAACTGAAGCCGTTGGAACAGACCTTCGCATCTCGTCTTTCTCTGACAGCCGATGGCTGTCGGAATCCGTGGCCCCGGGATTGGCCAACATGTTTCAGTGGTGCTATCCAGAAGACCACTTCAGCGTGATCGCCGTTCGCAACAACAGTGCATTTGCATTTGCCACAGAGCTTGACGACACTTTCGCAGCGTTCGTTCAAAACTGTCTGGCATCGTTGAAAACAGACGGCGCGATGTACCTTTCATTCCTGACAAACGGCTCGGGGATCGTGGGAGACGATGGCTTCGCCAATAAGACCGTCGCGGAAATAGCCCGTTGGATAAGCGGACAAGGCGCGACGATCTTGAAAATGATGCGCCTAGGAACCATGCTCGGCTTCTGGTTGGCCAAGGGCGATGCTCGTGTCTCCAACGTGCAGCATCACACCAACAACGAGCGCGTGGGCGCTTTTGTTAGGTACGCCGAAAACGTCGGTGCTCGCCATGATCAAGCCCTAGCCATTGCAGACTTCGCCTCTGAAATCGCTTTGCATTGCTATCTTAAAGGCACCTGCAAAGCCGCCCTTTGGGGGAACGGCATTCTGAGTTACCAAACATGGCGCATGCTAAATATCCTGTACCCCGATATCACAGTGGAATATGTGGTGCGCGGCGATAAGATGGGGCAGTCGGTATTCCAGATTTTCAGTCCAAGCAATGCATCGCCCGATGCCGTTCACGTTCTTGTGGACGATGCCCATTATGAGAACCGGTCCTATGGACTTATAGACCGATGGAAGCAGCGCCGCTTTTTGGCCCAATTCCCAAACGGGCTGCGTTTTTTTTCGCCATCGTCTTGCCCATCACCTGGACCGTTTCCATTTTTGTCAGGCGATCATGACCTCGCAATTGCTCCTAACTTGGCCAGGATCTACTTCCGTGGAGGGCTGCGTCCAACGGCATCCAACACTGAAGAGCAAGAGGAGGAAAATTTCGAGCGGGATATGAGATATCAGTTCCCTGTCGGATTTGCGGGCGTCTAGGGCGCATCGCCTACTAGGCAATTGAGCTTACTTCCTCGACAGTCTTGGCTTGGTGAGTTGAGAATCGCCGCCTCTCGTTCAAAGGCCGAATCCATATACACGAGCCTTTGCGCCTTGACGGCGAGTCGGCCATCCCTGAGTCCATGTTTGTGTTCACGAACCGCAACGGGCAGCCGTGCACTAAACAGTGCTTCAAGGCGTTATGTCGAAGATTATGGTGGATTGGGTCAAGGTCCCTGGCCGAGAGCGGTTTACCTTCCAAGATCTCCGCGCCTATTACGTCACTGTGCTGGTGCGGCGGGAAGAGAACCCGGAAACGCACGCCAACCCGGCGACTACCCGACGCGTTTACAACCGCCTGCGCGTGGGGAAGATCAAGAGCAGTGCCTGACCGATGCCACCAATCGCTGTTCATGCCACCATTACAGAAACGACAGGCAAGAAAAAAGCCGCTATAAGCGGCTGATTTCCAACAAATTCTTTGGGGTGGCTGATGGGGCTCGAACCCACGACAACTGGAATCACAATCCAGGACTCTACCAACTGAGCTACAGCCACCTCTGGGGTACTACTGGTGTATTGCTTTTCAGCACTACTTTTCAGTACTACTTTTTCCCCGCCGCCGCGCTTCAAACTGAAGCTCAGCAACGAAGAGGCCGAACTATAGCATATTTTTTGGGGCCGTCAAAAGCCCCTTATTTTCCTCCCCATTGCCAACGCCACGCACCTTGCTATCCTTCCGCATGGCTCAACCCCGGAGGCTGACTTTTACGTCATCGCTATGGATCGCATACACGCAATTTTGATCGATTACTGGCCCCATCTGGTGTTTGCCGTCAGCATCGTGGCGGGGACGGGCGCGGCGGTGCATGCCGCGATGACCAAGCAGGACGTCCGGGCGGCCATCGGCTGGGTGGGGGTGGCGCTGTTTTCTCCCTTGTTCGGCGCCCTGTTCTATTTCGTGGCGGGCATCAACCGCATTCGCAAGACGCGGGTATCGCAACTGCGGGACGAAACCATGGTGGTGGACGCCGAGCAGGTCGACACCTTGCCCGTGGACGTGGCGGCGGTGTCCGGCCCGCAGTTTGCCTCGCTGAAGATACTGGGCGACCGCGTCAGCCGGTTCCGGCTGTTGGGCGGCAATGCGGTGCAGCCGCTGGCGGGCGGCGATGAAGCGTATCCGGCCATGATGCAAGCCATCCGCGACGCGCAGCACGCCATCGCGATGCAAAGCTACATTTTCGACAACGACGAGATCGGCCGCGAAATGGCGCAGGCACTGATCGAGGCGCAGGCGCGGGGCGTGCAGGTGCGGGTGTTGATCGACGCCATCGGCTCCAAGTATTCGCGTCCGCCCATCGTGCGCATGCTGGCGCGCGGCGGCGTGCCCGTGGCGCGCTTCATGACGAATCCGCTGGGGGTGTTGCGCATGCCCTACGCCAACCTGCGCAGCCACCGCAAGGTGCTGGTGATAGACGGGCGCGTGGGTTTTACCGGCGGCATGAACGTGCGGGCGGCGTTTGTGACCGCGCTGGCGGGCGACGCCGTCAACCACGACACGCACTTCCGGGTGGAAGGGCCGATCGTGACGCAGCTGATGTCGGTGTTTGCGCACGATTGGAATTTCACGACACATGAATCGCTGCCGGCGCGCCCCTGGTTCGATCCGCACGCGCTGCCGCCCACCGGCAACGTGCCGATGCGTTGCGTGCCGTCGGGGCCGGACCGTGCACTGGGCAGTTCGCACAACATTTTGCTGGGTGCGTTGGCCGTGGCGCAGCGCCACGTCCGCATCCAGTCGCCCTACTTTCTGCCTGACCAGACGCTGATCGGCGCGCTGGCCACCGCCGCGCGGCGCGGCATTCAGGTGGATATCGTCATCCCCAACAAGAACAACCTGCGCTTGGTGGACTACGCCATGTCCGCGCAACTGGACCAGGTGGTGCGCACCGGCTGCCGCGTGTGGCGCGCGCTGGGCACGTTTGACCATTCCAAGCTGATGACGGTGGACGACGCCTGGGCCTACGTGGGTTCCTCGAACCTGGACCCGCGCAGCCTGCGCTTGAATTTTGAGCTGGACAGCGAGATCTATGACCCGACCGTGGCGCGCTGGATTGGCAACCGGATCGACGGGCTGATCGCGAATTCCAAAGCGGAAACCCTGGAAACCCTGACCAGCACGCCATTCGCCAAGCGGCTGCGCAACAAGGTCATCTGGCTGGCCACGCCGTATCTCTGACGCAGCAAAAGCGGCCACGGTAATCTTGCAAGATGCGCTACGAACTCACCGACCTCCGCCTGTTCCTTGCCATCGCCGAGGCGCAAAGCTTGTCGGGCGGCGCCAATACGGTCCACCTGACCGCCTCGTCCGCCAGCTACCGGCTGAAGAACCTGGAATTGGCGATGGGCGTGCCGCTGTTCAAGCGCGAGGCGCGCGGCATGGAGCTGACGGCGGAAGGCGCGTTTGTGCTCAAACACGTGCGCTCGCTGCTGGCCGGCGTGGAGCGCATGCACGGTGAAGTCAGCGGCTTTGCCAGCGGGCTGAAAGGCAGCGTCAAGCTGTTCGCCAACAGCAGTTCGTTGAACGGGTTCATCGTGCCCAGCCTGAGCCGCTTTCTGTCGGCCAACCCCAATGTGAACATCCTGCTGGAAGAGCGCTCCAGCAACACGATCGAGGCCGCCATCGCGGGGCAGGAAGCGGATATCGGCATCTTCGCCGGCCATGCCGAATCCGCCGGGGTGCAAGCCGTCCGCTATGCGATCGATGAACTGATCATCGCGGCGCCGCTGAATCATCCTGTGGTGCAGCATTCACCGATTCGCTTCCCGGCGGTGCTGGACCTGGATTTCGTCTGCATGAGCCGCGCAAGCAGCAACTACATCTTCTTGCGCGACATGGCCAAGCTGGCGGGCAAGACGCCCAAGGTGCGCATCCACGTGCACACCTTCGACGCCGTGCTGGCGATGGTTGAGGCAGGAGTGGGCGTGTCGCTGGTGCCACGCAGCATCGCCGCCACCGCGTTGCGCGAACAGCGCATTGCGGCGGTGGCCATCAGCGAACCTTGGGCGCTGCGTGAGTTGACGCTGGTGACGCAAGCCGACGGACCGCTGTCACCGTTCGTAGAGCAGGTGGCCGAGTACCTGCTGGACGACCCGATCGTTGCCGCGACGCGCGGCGCGGATTGATCGCCCCCTCGCGCCTGGATCAACGCATTAATCAATGCCTGATCAATGCCTGATCAATGCCTGATCAATGCCTGGTCAACGCCTGATCATCGCCTGATCACCTTCTGATCAGCCCTTCCCGCCGCGCTTGCTGGCCAGGAATTCGTTCATGAACTTCTGCGGTTCGCCGGTGTTGAAGGCCGCGCCGAATTCCGCGACGCTGTCCTCGATCGCCGCGTCCACCGACATCGTTTCCCAGCGGCGCAGCAACTTCTTCTGCTGACGCAACGCCGCCGGCCCCAACGCGGCAAAGCCTTGCGCCAGCTTGTTCACCTCGTCGTCCAACTGCGCTGCCGGCACGGCGGCATTCACCAGCCCCCAGTCCTGCGCACGGCGCGCGTCGATCAATTCCCCTGTCAGCAGCAGCCAGGCGCTGTTGGCCGCGCCGATCAACCTTGGCATCAGCGCCGCATGGATCACCGACGGGATGCCGACCTTGACCTCGGGCATGCCGAACTTTGCCTCGTCGGTGCTGATGCGCAAGTCGCACGCCAGGGCGAACTCCAACCCTCCGCCCAGGCACCAGCCAGGGATGCGGGCAATCACCGGTACGGGAAAGTGCCGGACGGCGTTGCACAGGTCACGCAAGTTCGAGATGAAGCGCTGGGCGCTGGATTCGTCCAGCGCTGCCATTTCGGCGATGTCCGCGCCGGCCACGAAGGCGCGGTCGCCAGCGCCACGCAGCACCAGCACGCGCACCGATTCGTCGTCGCGCAAGTGCGTGAGCGCTAGACGCAGGCCATCGATAACGGGCGTGCTCAAGATGTTCAGCACCCCGGCTTCCTGCATGGTCAGGGTGGCGATGCCGGCCGCGTCGATCTGGACGCCGGCATGGGGAAAGGACAGATTCTTGGTATTCACAAGCGCTCCTCTTACTGCATTTTTTCGAATTTAATGTCTTCAACCACCGACTGCCAGTGCTTGTTCGACTGCGCGATCAACGCGCCGAAGTCCTCCCGCGACATCGGGCTGGGCACCGCGCCCTGCCGTTCGATGGCGTCCACCGTGGCCGGGTCCGCCAAGGCCTGGCGCACCGCCGCGTTCAGCTTGTCCAGCACCGGCGCGGGCGTGCCGGCCGGCGCGGCCAGGCCGAACCACGACGGGTTGCTCATGGCGGGCAGCCCGGCCTCGGCATAGGTGGGCACGTCCGGCAACACCTTCAGCCGCTGCTTGGCCGCCACCGCCAAGGGGCGGATGCGTTGCGCCTGGATCAAGGGGTAGGACGACGGAATATTGTCGAACACCACCTGCACCTGTCCGGCAACCAGGTCATTCAGCGCGGGGCCCAACCCTTTGTAGGGAACGTGCAGCATGCGCGTGCCGGTGGTCTTCATGAACAGTTCGCCATTCATGTGGCTCAAGCCGCCATTGCCGGAAGAGCCGAAGGCGTATTTGTTGGGATCGGCCTTCAGCAACGCCAGAAACCCCGCCAGGTCCCGCGCGGGCAACGCCGGGTTCACCACCAGCACGTTGGGCACGTCGGCCAGGTTGCTGATGGGAGCAAAGTCGCGAACGGGGTCGTAGGCGCTCTTGGCATAGACGTTGGGGTTGACGGCGTGCGAGCTTTCTACCGCCATCACCAAGGTGTAGCCGTCGGCGGGTTGCTTGGCGGCGTAGGCCGATCCGATGCTGCCGCCCGCGCCCGGCTTGTTTTCAATGATGACCGACTGGCCCAACTGCGCGCCCAGCTTGTTGCCCACGACGCGCGCGATGATGTCGGTGGTGCCGCCCACGGCATACGGCACGACAAGGCGGATGGGCTTGTCGGGGTACTCGGCGGAGGCCAGCGCAGGGATGGTCAGGCAAGCCAGCAGCACCGCAAGCGGCAGTTTTTTAATGGATGTCATTGTTGTCTCCTCGGGGTAGTTCAAATCGTGGCCGGACTGCCCAGCACAGCGTCGGTGTGTTCGCCCAGCAATGGCGGCGCCGCACCCAGCGCATCGGCCGGCGTGCCGGCCAACAGCGGGTTGCGCACCAGCCGCATGTCGCCCAGCACGGGGTGGGTAGCGGTCTGGACCAGTTGCCGATGCAGGACTTGCGGATGCGCATAGACTTCGTCCAGCGTGTGGATCGGCCCCCATGGCACGCCCGCGCCGTCGAAGGCGTCGGTCCAGTGTCGGCGCGGCGCGGCCGCCAAGGCCTGCGCAACCTGCGTGCGCAAGCAGTCCATGTGGGACAGGCGCGCGCTATTGGTTGCGTAGCGCGCATCAAGCGCCCATTCGGGATGCCCGACCACGGTGCAAAAGCGTGCAAACTGGGCGTCGTTGCCAATCGCCAGGATCAAATGGCCATCGGCGCATGCGAACACTTCGTAGGGCGCACAGTTGGGATGCGCGTTGCCGCTGCGCTTGGGCGCCACGCCGGACACCAGGCAGTTGGCGCCCTGGTTGGCGTTAAGGGCCACGGCTACATCCAGCAGGCAGATATCCAATGGCATGCCCTGCCCCGTCTGGTCGCGCTGACGCAGGGCGGCCAAGACCGCGGACGTGGCGTACATGCCCGTCATCAGGTCAACCACGGCAACCCCGGTGCGCAGCGGGCCGGCGCCGGGCGTGCCGTCAGGCTGGCCGGTGTAGCTCATCAGCCCGCCCATGCCTTGGAACACGTAGTCATAGCCGGGCTTGTCGGCCATGGGGCCGGACTGGCCGTAGCCGGTAATGGACAGGTAGATCAGGCGCGGGTTGATGCGTGCAAGCGAGTCATAGTCCAAGCCGTATTTGCGCAGCCCGCCTGCCTTGTAGTTTTCGACCAGGATGTCGGCCTGCGCAACCAATTCACGCACGCGCGCCGCGCCCGCTTCCGAGGCGAAGTCGATGGCAACCGATTGCTTGCCCCGGTTGCACGCCATGAAATAGGCGGACATGGCCGCGGCGCCGTCGTCGGATCGCAGGTCGGGCGGGCCCCACCCGCGCGTATCGTCGCCGCGCGCCGGGTGTTCAATCTTGATGACCTCGGCGCCAAGATCAGCCAGGTTCTGGGTGCACCAGGGGCCGGCAAGAATGCGCGACAAGTCCACGACTTGGATGCCGCGCAAGGCGTTGTGAAGCATAGCGTCTCCGTTTCAACTGCTTTCGGAGAAGTATGTTCGCGGCCTTAAACCCTGAGAAGTTGAATGTTTCGAACGCTGCGTTCGTGGCGTTTCAAAGCTGTGCCATCAACCGTCCGACGCGGGCGTGGGCGCCGGGCGCACGGCGAATACCGCATTGGCTTTGAGCATGACACGCCCTTCTACCTGCAAGAGGCAGTTGGCGTAGATCAAGCGCCGGCCTTGCTTGTCGATGCGCACGTGCGCTTGCAGCCAGTCGCCCGGCTTGACCGCGTTCAGGTATTCCACGGACATCTGCACCGTTACGACGGACACCTGCAATTGCTGGGCAATGGTGTGCCCCAGAGCGCTATCGGCCAGCGTGGCAAGCAGGCCGCCATGGGCCATGCCGTGCATGTTCGTATGCGCCTCGTTCACGCGCAGGGCCAGCACGCTGTCGGCATCGCGCCGGTACAGGGTGCCCAGGTCGGCCAGATGCGTCATGAACCGGCTGCTGGGGCGCCACAGTGCAAAACCCTCGGGGATGGAATCAGTCATGGTGTGGAATCGTAAGCGCTGGAATGAGATGGCTGAAAGTAATCTAAGAGTAAGATTTACGCCACAACACACCTACACATGGCAGGAGCAGTGGAAGATGGCGAAAGTCGGCATGGTTGGAATCGGCCTCATGGGCCACGGCATTGCAAGCAATCTGGTCAAGCATGGTCATACGCTGACCGTACTTGAGCATCCGGGCAATCAGCCCCTGGATGCGCTGAAAGCCGCTGGCGCGACCAGCGTGGAAAGCGGCGCCGCGTTGGCGGCCCAGTCGGATGTGATCATTCTGTGCGTGACCGGCAGCCCGCAGGTGGAAGCCGTGCTGCTGTCCGAAGGCGGCGTGCTGCAAGGTTTGCGCGCGGGCACCGTCATCATTGATTGCTCGACGGCCATTCCGTCGTCCACCGTGAAAGTGGCCCAAGCCGTGACCGATTCCGGCGGCCGCTTCCTGGACGCTCCGATGACGCGCACGCCCAAGGAAGCCGCCGAAGGCCGGTTGAATCTGCTGGTGGGTGGCGACGCGGCGCTGTTCGAAGAGTGCAAGCCCATCCTGGCCTGCTTTGCCGAAAACATCACGCACGCCGGCCCCATTGGCGCCGGGCATCGCATGAAGCTGCTGCACAACTATGTGTCGCTGGGGGTGGTTGCCCTGCTGTCGGAAGCGGCGGCGTGCGCGCTGCGTTCGGACATCGACCCGGCCGTGTTCGCGGAAGTCTTGAGCAAGGGCGGCGGCGGTGGCGTGGCGTTGGAACGCATCAAGCCGTATCTGCTGGAGCAGGACCCGTCGTCGCTGCGCTTTTTCATGTCGAACGCGCAGAAGGACCTGTCCTACTACAACACCATGGCGGCCGAAGCCGGTGCCGTGCGTGAAATCGGCGCAGCCGTGCAGCACACGTTCGACCAGGCCGTCACGCAAGGCGGCGGCGAACGCTATGTGCCTGAGCTGGTGACGCTGCTGAAAGACCGCTAAGCGGAAAAACCGGCGGGTAAAAAACCGCCGGTTTAAAGACCGCAGGGTTAAAGACCACTGCGTCAGCGCCCCACGGTTGCCGGCACGCGCGCCAGGTCGCGTCCCGGCAACCGCAATGAAATCGCCGCCGCCAGCAGCAACAGCACGCCCGCCGATCCGAAGGCGACCCAGTGCGTGTGGAACGTATCGAAGGCCCAGCCGCCCAGCCAGGAACTGATCATGCCGCCAACCTGGTGGCCCAGATAGGTCAGCCCGTACAGCACGCCCACCAGCCGGATTCCGTAGACGTCTGCCAGAATGGCCGACGACAAGGCGATGCTGCCCGCCCACACGATGCCGCCGATCGTGGCCGCGGCGTAGAGCTCCCAGTGCGCGCCCACCATGACCAACGCAAAGAACCCCAAGCCACGCACCAGATAGATGGCGGCCAGGATGTTGCGCCGTTCAACCCGGTCCGACATGCGGCCCAGCACCAGCGTGCTGAAGATGGCGACCAGGCCGATCAGGCCGATGCCCAGCGAACTGGTGGTGGCGTCAAAGCCGTGGTCCATCAACATCGGCATGCCGTGCGTGCCCAGCAGGTTCATGCTGTAGCCACAGGCGAACAGGCCCAGCGCCACCTGCCAGAACGGCAGCGTGCGCAGGGCGTTGCGCACGTTGGGAGCGGGGGCTTTGATAGCGGCGGCGGCGGTGGCGGTGCCTTTGGTCGCATTCGCGGGCGCTTTGTCTTTAACGATCTGATGCGGCAACAGGTCGGTGTGCTCGGGCGCCACATCACGCATCACGAACAGCGCGACCGGCACCGTCAGCAAGGCGAACAGCACGGAAAACGCCAGCAACGTTTCCTGCCAGCCCACGGCCGAGATCGCGAACGTTAGCGTCGGCGTCATCAGGGCGATACCCGCCATGGAACCGGTGGACAGGAAGAACAGCGCCATGCCGCGCTGGCGCGTGAACCAGCGGCTGATGATCGGCGTCAGCGCAACCGGGCTGGTGAAGGCCAGGCCGACCGACAGCGCCACGCCGAAGGACAGCAGGAATTCAATGGGGCCGCGCGCAAACACCGTCCACAGCGACGACGCCACCACAATGGCCGTGCCCGTCAGCAGCACGAAGCGCGTGCCGCGCACGCTGACCAGATACCCCGCCAGCGGCATGGCCAGGCCATAGCAAAGCATGCCTACCGCCACGATGCCCGACAACAGGCTGCGCGAAAATCCCAAGCCGTCCGCCATCGGCAGGAAAAACGGGCCGATGCCCATGCGCAGGCCCACCGTCAACAGGGTAAGCACCGCGGCGGCGCCGACGATGTTCCAGCCGAAATACCAGCCGCCCGACTCTTGCTTGTCCAACATGCCTCTCCTCGATGTCACTTTTTTGGCCGCACGCGCGCGCCAGGGCTTACAGACACCGCAGGGGAGGCGCGGACGAATATCCGCTGTCGACACGGGGGTGGAGAAGGACGGAGCGCGAATGGGCGTGTTCTTGCCGGCGGCCATAGGCCGGCCGGACGCGACATATTACTCCCGGCTATAAGCGGGAATGACGCGCGGCCAGAAAAACGGTTCGGTGAGCGGGCAGCGTCGTGCCCGATGGATGCGAGTTTCGCGCCGACCGCGCGATCACGCCTTCTTTTCCAAAAACGCCTGCAAGGCCGGCACGGTATTCAACACGTGCTGGCGCATCGCCGCCTCGCAACGCGCCGGGTCGCGCGTTTGCAAGGCATCGATCAGTTCTTGATGCGATTCACGCACTCGCAGCACACGCCCCGGTTGCGCCGTCCACAGGCGCATATAGGGTTCCACCACGGAGTGCAACTCCGAGATCTGCCCCAGTAAACGCGGCTGCTGACAGAAGCTGCACAGGTATTCGTGGAATTCCCGGTGGGCGGTGGTCCAGTCCAGATAGTCGCCGGACCCTTGGTCCAGTTGTTCCAGCATATTGGTCAGGCGGCGCACGTGTTCGGCGTTCATGTGCAGCACGGCGTTGCGCATGGCCAGCCCTTCAAGCACCGAGCGCATTTCAAACACTTCCAGCATTTCCTGCTGGTTCAGCCCGCGCACCACCGCGCCGCGATTGGCGCGGATTTCAACCAGGCCTTCAGAGGCCAGCCGCCGCAACGCACCGCGAACCGGCATGCGGCTTGTACCGATTTCAGTGGCGACGACATCAGGCACCAGGCGCTGGCCAGGCGCGTAACGGCCCAGGCGGATCTCGCGCTGCAAATGCAGGTACGCCTCGTCTTCGGCGCTGATCGCTGTCTTCTGAAACTGCAGCATCGTCGTCCCCGGGCTTGGAAAGCCGCCATGATAGATAAACGCAAAAATAACACAAACTGGATCCAGTGATCCATGGATGCAAACACTAATGGTCCATGCGCGCCGGCTCCCGTCTAATTGCCTCCGGACGGCATCGTTACGGGCTGTCCGCGCCGGAACGGGCACAGACCCGCCCGGCGGCATGTCACTTTCAACACGCGATCAAGGGGAATCCATGAAATTTCGTCTCATCCGGACGCTGGCCGGCTTGGCCGCCGCGGCGGTTACCGCCCAAGCCGGTGCACAAGCCGCGGCACCCGCCGCCGCTCCGGCCACTGATTGGCCGCAACACCCCGTGCGCATCGTCGTGCCTTTCCAGGCCGGCTCCGCCACGGACCTGATCACGCGCCAACTGGGCGCCGCGTTGTCCAATGAACTGGGCCAACCCTTCGTCGTGGAAGCCCGCCCGGGCGCCGCGGCGGCCATCGGCAGCGCCTCGGTGGCACGCTCGGCGCCCGACGGCTACACCTTGCTGATGGGCGGCCCGGCCGCCGTCGTCACCAACCGCTTCCTGCAAAAGCGCCTGGCCTATGACCCGGACGCTTTCGAACTGGTGTCCCTGGTGGCCTACACCCCGAACATCCTGCTGGCCAATCCGCAACAGCCGTTCAAGACCCTGCCGGAAATGGTCGCCTATGCGCGCGCCAATCCGGGCAAGCTGACCTATGCGTCGTTTGGCACCGGCACCACCTCGCACCTGGCGGGTGAGATGCTGAAGTCCGTTGCCGGCATCGATATCCTGCACGTGCCCTACAAGGGCGCGGGCGAAGCCATCCCCGCCCTGCTCTCGGGCCAGGTGTCCATGTACTTCGACACCATCATGACGGGCCTGCCCCAAGCCAAGAGCGGCGCACTGCTGGCGCTGGGCATGTCGAATTCGCAGCGTTCAGCGCTGGCGCCGGACATTCCCACCATCGCGGAACAAGGGTATGCCGGCTACGACATCGCCCCCTGGTATGGCCTGGTGGCGCCCGAAGGCACGCCCGCGCCCATCCTCGACAAGCTCAACCGCGCCGTGAACAAGGTGCTGGCCGACCCGGCATTGCGCGGTAAGCTGGCGGAAGCCGGCGCGGAGCCGCGTGGCGGCAGCCGCGAGGAATTCGCGGCCTTCATCAAGGCCGAGATCCCGCGCACCAAGCAGTTGATCGACCAAGCCGGCATCACCGCGCAGTAATCCTTTCCACGAGTCCCAGCATCCATGTCCCCCTCCTTCGATTGGTCTTTTCCGTACGCTTCCCGAAAAATGCCGGTCCTGGCCGCCAACGCGGTCGCGACCAGCCAACCGCTGGCCGCGCAGGCGGGGCTACGCATGCTGCTGGCCGGTGGCAATGCCGTTGACAGCGCCATTGCCACCGCCATTGCCTTGACCGTTGTCGAACCCGTCATGAACGGCATCGGCGGCGACATGTTCGCGCTGGTCTGGCACGACGGGCGCCTGCATGGCTTGAACTCCAGCGGCTGCGCGCCGGCCGCCTGGACGCCCGAGTACTTCAATGGCCGCGACGCCATGCCCGGCACAGGCTGGGGCACGGTGACCGTGCCCGGCCAGGTGGCCGGCTGGAAAGCGCTGTCCGAACGCTTTGGCAAGCTGCCCTTCGCCAAGCTGTTCGAACCCGCCATTGCCTATGCCGAAGAAGGCTTCCCCGTATCGCCCACCATCGCACGGCAATGGGCGACGCAAGCGCCCAAGCTGGCGCACGAGCCCGGCTTTGCCGAGGCATTCCTACCGGAAGGCCGCGCGCCTCAAGCGGGCGAATGGTGGCGTTTTCCCGCTCAGGGCAAGACCCTGCGCGACATTGCCGAAAGCGGCGGCGACAGCTTCTACCTGGGCGAGCTCGCGCGCAAGATCACCGACTTCGCCAGCCAGACGGGCGGCGCGCTCAGCGCTGCCGACCTGGCCGAACACCGCCCCGAATGGGTCGCGCCCATTTCGCAATCGTTCCGCGACGTTGAATTGCACGAGATCCCGCCGAATGGCCAGGGCATTTCGGCACTGATGGCGCTGGGCATGCTGGAACAGTTTGATCTGGAAGGCATGGGCGTGGACAGCGCCGACTACTACCACGTCAGCATCGAAGCGATGAAGCTGGCGTTCGCCGACCTGCATCATCATGTGGCCGACCCGCGCCACATGCGCACGGACGCGAAAGCGCTGCTGGACCGCGCCTATCTGGCAGAGCGCGCGCGCCTGATTTCCATGGACCGCGCCAGCATCCCCACGGCCGGCACGCCCGCCACCGGCGGCACCGTCTATCTGACCACAGCCGATGCCAACGGCACCATGGTGTCGTTCATCCAATCCAACTACCACGGCTTCGGCTCCGGCGTGGTGGTGCCCGGCACGGGTATCAGCCTGCACAACCGCGGCCTGAACTTCGTGCTGACGCCGGGTCACGCCAACCAGGTGGCGCCGCGCAAGAAGCCCATGCATACGATCATTCCCGCGTTCGTCACGCGCGGTGGACAGCCCTTGATGTCGTTCGGAGTGATGGGCGGTTCCATGCAGGCGCAAGGGCATCTGCAGATGGTCACGCGCCTGGCCGCGTTCGGCCAGAATCCGCAGGCCATGAGCGACGCGCCCCGCTTCCGTGTGGAGAAGGGCCCGGTGGTGAATGTGGAATCGCACCTGCCGGAAGACGTGGTGCAAACGCTGCGCGATCGCGGCCACAACGTGGCCGTGGCACCCGCCGACAGCCTGGAATTCGGCTCGGCGCAATTGATATGCCGCCTGCCCCAGGGTGGGTACGTGGCGGCATCGGATTCACGGCGCGACGGTCAGGCCGTGGGGTTTTAAGCCGGGGTGGCGGCAGGCCCGAAGTCCGGGTCTGAAGTCCGGTTCTGAAGTCCGGGTCTGAGATTCAGACCCGGGGTTCAGGTCAACGTTTCAGGCCAAGCTCCAGGCAGTCTTGTCCGGCCGCTGAAGTGCCGGGAAGCCGCCTTCGCCCAATTGGCTTTGCACCGCGTCGGCGCCGTACTTGATCAAGTCGGCGTCGCGTTCAATGCCCAGCTTTCTCATGGCGCTGCGTTTCTGCGAGCTGACCGTCTGGACGCTGCGGTGCGACATCTGGGATATTTCGGTCACTGTGGCGCCTGCACAGAACAAGCGCACGATTTCCGCTTCACGCTTGGTCAGCCGGCCACGCCCCAGCACGAACGCCTGGTTGACGATCATGTCCTTGATGGTGGGCGAGTAGTAAGTCTTGCCCTGGTACATGGCGTGCACGGCGTTGATGATGTGGCTGGTTGAATCCGACTTGCTGAGCACGCACAGGTTTTCGTAAGCCAGCAAGGCGCGGATCAGCGTGGGGTTGTCGATCATGGTCAACACCGCGACGCGCAACGCGGGATACCGCCGCCGCAACAGCGCGATCAGCCCCAGGCCGTCTCCGTACTTACCGCCGGGCATGGTGTAGTCGGACACCACGACGTCGCAGTGCTGGGTTTCCAGCCGCGCGACCAAGTCAGTGGAGTTCTCCGCGCATCCGATCACATCGATGGCGGGGTCCAGCCCTAGTTCATAGCTGACCCCAAGCGCCACGGCGGGGTGGTCGTCCGCGACGATCACGCGGATGTATCGTGATGACATTGTTGCATTTCCCTCTTCCACATCGGGACCCACCGGGCAACACGTTGCCTCGCATGCCGGAGATAGCGCCCGCTGCAAGCAAGTTGTTTTGTTCATCGGATGGGTTGCATGGGCATTTCGCTATTATGAAGCCACTATATCGATAGACCGATATAGTGCTGCGCCAGGGCCAATAAGAGAATAGGAATACTACGAAAGTACCCCATGCGCAACTTTCGCAGGCGCGAGTCAGACGTATCCCTCTCACGCCCAGCCTGCTTTCGCGACTATCGTCAACACACGCGTACCCGCAACAGGCCATGTCAGCAAGCCCATGAAGAAAAAAGCCCCCGAAGAAACCGCCCATGGCGCCCCCCAGCGCAGCGCTTTCCTCCGTGATAACGAAGTCCCCGCACTTGCCGCTCTCAATACCCCCGTCCTGCGACACGAACGCCGCACACGCACCGTTACCGAGTTGACCGGCGCGGACCCCGCACGCATCCGTACCTTGGCCAACGCCTTCATCAAGGCCAATGACGTCGACCTGCAACGCCTGCGCCTGCTTCATGCCCACGACGACCGTGCCGCCCTGCGCCACTTGGCACACCGCATCAAAGGGGCGGCCCAGATGACGGGCGATGCGCAATTGAGCAGACTCTGCTCGGTGTTGAGCGGCGCCTGCATGGACCCGGACAACCACGACTTGTCGTTGGACGCCATCGTGGCGCAGCTAGACCTGGCGCTGCAAGAGTTCGGCGATTCCTGCCGGCAGATGGCTGACGACGTAGGTTCGCCATAGCAGCATCGGCGGCACTGCCGTGCCCAGGTGCCACGACGATGCGCGATTCGTAATCGTCATATAGGACTTTCAGAGTCCTCATAGAGCTTGCCCACTTTGCGCTCCGTATAGTCGTTCGATTATGCCCGTGACCGGCCAGAAGCTAGTGCCTGCGCCAGTCGTGTCGGGCAACAACACACCGGCAACATCGAATGATAAGAATGAATACGCGGCAACCCGATACGCGCGGGTGCTTTGCGGCGCTTGCAATTTCTCGTTTCTTTCTCGCACCCCGAATCGCTCACCGGACTGCTCGCCACTTTTCCGTTTGCGCGCTATTGCTTTGCGCTCAGCCAGCCTGGGCGCAAATCCCTAACGCGAATCGCCATGACGCGGGCCGCCCTGACGCGGGCCGCCCTAACGCGGGGCGCCCTGACGCGGGCCGCTTCTTTCGCGACCTGGAATCGACGATCCCTGCGCCGCCCCCCGCTCCAGAGGCGCCGGCGCTGAACGTTCCGGCCCAACGCGCCCCTGCGGACACCCCGGAAACCGATGCCGCCAGAAACAGCCGGGTCTTGGTCAACGGCTTTCTATTGCACGGCAACCAGGTTTACGACGAGGCCACGCTACAGGCCCTGTTGGCCGATCTGCTTGGGTCGGAGCAAGACCTGAACGGCTTGCGCGCCGCCGCGCAACGACTATCGGAACACTATCGGCATGACGGCTACCTGCTGGCGCGTGCATACCTGCCCGCGCAGGAAATCCAGGGCGGCCTGGTTCGCATCCGCATCGTGGAA
Source organism: Achromobacter spanius (assembly GCF_002812705.1). NCBI lineage: Bacteria > Pseudomonadati > Pseudomonadota > Betaproteobacteria > Burkholderiales > Alcaligenaceae > Achromobacter > Achromobacter spanius. The sequence goes on from NZ_CP025030.1 coordinate 5,495,070, forward strand.
GGGGCATACGGCCAGGTCGTGCTGAACAACACATCGCGCGCGCGCGATGGCGTGCTTGCGCCCGTGCTCGAACCCTTGCATCCGGGTGATGCGGTACACGGCCGTAGCCTGGACCAGGCGTTGCTGCTGCTGAACGACTTGCCCGGCGTGGTCGCGACCGGTACGTTACGGGCGGGCGCCGAGGCGGGCACAACCGACCTGGTCGTCAACGCCGAGCCCGGGCCCTGGATTGCCGGCAGCATCGACGCCGACAACTTTGGCGGGGCCTACACGGGCGAATACCGCCTGAGCCTGGCGGCCAGCCTCAACAGCCCCTTGGCCCTGGGCGACCAACTGGACGCGCGCCTGCTGTCCAGCGACCGCGAACAGCGCTATTACCAGTTGGACTACCAGCTTCCCCTTGGCTTATGGTCGACCCGCGTCGGCATGGGTGCGTCCAACATGCGCTATGAATTGGGCCGCGAGTTTGCCGTGCTGCAAGCCCACGGCAGCGCGCAGACCTCGCACCTTTATGTACGGCAAAACCTGCTGCGCAGCCGCGACATCAATGTCCAGGCCTCGTTGCAGTACGAACACAAGCGCCTGCGGGATAGCTACGACTACTTCAACCTGACACGTGCCCAACGTATCGGCCTATGGACCGCCGCGATCAACGCCAGCGCCCGCGACTCGCTGTGGGGCGGGGCCAGCAACAGCGTTTACCTGGGGGTTTCGCGGGGCAATCTGCGCTTTGGCGACGAAACGCAGCGGAGCGACGACAAGTTTGCCAAGCAGGCGGCCGGCGGCTTCGGCGTGGTCAACCTCAGTTTGAGCCGCTTGCAGCGCGTGGCCGGCCCCGTGCAGCTTTACGGACGGGTGCGCTCGCAATGGGCCAACAAGAACCTGGACAGCGCTGAAAAGTTCAGCCTGGGCGGCCCCTATGGCGTGCGCGCCTACGCATCGGGCGCCGCCAGTGGCGACCAAGGCTGGCAAGCCACGGGCGAACTGCGTTACCTGCCGCTGCCCGGCCTGCAATTCTCGGCCTTCGTCGATACGGGGTCCGTGCAGGTGAACAAACGCGCCTGGACATCCGAACGCAACCACCAATCCTTAAGCGCATTCGGCGTGGGCATCGCGCATGGCGGTGCCCAACACGTGGTCAACGTCAGCGCTGCCTGGCCCTTGCGCCAAGGCAAAGAGACCGCGAAGAACGACAGACAACCCCAGTTCTGGGTGCAGGCCACCCGCTACTTCTGAGTCTTACCCACCCGCTGCGCCCGCGCCCGGTAAGCGTGCGGGCGCGGCATTTTCCCAGGAGGAAAGCATGAACAAGACTTTTGCATTGGTTTGGAGCGAAGCACGGGGCGGCTGGGTTGCCGCCAGCGAATGCGCGCGTCGACGCGGAAAATCGTCGGGGGGGCTACGGATGACCGTTGTTGCGCTGGCGTTGATGGGGGGTGTTGGCGCGGCCCATGCACAGGATTTTCCGAAGGAAGGGGTGATCAAGCATGGAACCGGTGATATCGCTATCGACGCGGACCAGAAAACCATGCGGGTCAACCAGAAGACGGACAAGCTGATCATCGACTGGCAACGGTTTGACGTCGGCGCGGGTAAGCAGGTGATCTTCAACCAACCCGGGCGAACCTCCGCGGTGCTTAACAAGGTACTTGGGCAACACTACAGCGACATCCGAGGCGACATCACCGCCAACGGCCGTGTATTCCTGATCAACCCGAACGGCATTTCGTTTGGGACGTCGTCTCGCGTAAGCGTGGGCAGCTTGGTCGCCTCGACCAAGCAGGTCAATCAGGACGGTTTTCTGGACGGGGAGACGATGCGCTTCAGCGGTCCATCGAATGCAGGTATCGTCAATGAAGGAGTGATCAGCGCCGATGGCGGCAGTGTCGCCCTGCTAAGCAAAAATTTAATCAACGCCGGCGTCATCCAGGCGGACAGAGGTAGCGTCGCGATGGCATCCGGCGGGGCGTTCACCCTGACTCTGGACGGCAATACGCTGTTGCACCTGCAGATTGACCGGGCCGAGTTGGAGTCCATTCTGGAAAATGACGGAACGCTGCGCGCCCATGGCGGAACAGTCATGATGAAGGGACGTTCCACGAACGTCATGCCGTCCCTGGTCGTCAACAACCGTGGCATTATCGAGGCCAATTCGCTTGACGGCAAAACGGGCTCCATCATTCTGGACGGCGGCGACTTCGCCAGCATCAACGCCGGCGGAAAGCTGACCGCCACAGGAGGGGCCACGATGGCCGGCGGCACGGTGACCTTAAAGGGCAAAGCCGTGTTCATCCAGCCCGATATCGACATCGACACGCGCGGCGCGGCGGGGCAAACCGGCACGTGGTCGATCACCGCGCATCACATCAAAATTTCCCCAGACGCCATCACGAACGACGTTACGCTGGCCGCGAGCACGCTTGGCAAGAGCCTTGCAACCACCAACGTCTCGCTCGTCAGCACGGTCGGCCACATCGCGGTCAACGCCCCGGTCGAATGGGATGCAAGCACGTCACTGACCTTGCAGGCCGCGCGGCACGTGGACTTCAACGCCCCGATAACCGCCCACGGCAATGGCGCGGCCATCGCGGTGAAGGCGCTGGACGGAGACCTGCGCATCAATGCCCGCATGACCCTGGCGGGCGACAACGCGGCGCTGGCCTTGATCGCAAAGTCCGACTTTGAACTACGCCATGGCGTGTCCATTGAACTGAGCGGCAAGGGCAGCACCTACGAAACCCGCGATGGCCGCTATACGGTCATCAACGACGTCAGCCAGTGGGAAACCATGAACAAGGACCTGAACGGCCGGTATGCGCTGGGCAAGAGCCTTCAGGCGGGCCGGGTCGCCACGATCGGCAATGACAGCGCCATCTTCACCGGCGAATTCGAGGGCCTGGGCAACACCCTGAGCAAGTTCGAGGTCACCGGCGGCAACCATGCGGGTCTGTTTGCCCAGTCATCGGGCAATATCCGCAACCTGAACCTGTCCTCTACCTCGGTCACAACCGCTCAACACGCGCGATCGGCGGACAAAGCCGCCGGCGCGCTGGTAGGCACCAATTCCGGAACCATCACCAACGTCCATGCGACGGACACGCGCATGAACGACCTGGCGGGGGGCATGGGCGCGGTGGGGGGCCTGGTGGGTCGTGGCAACGGGGGGGTGATCGAGCGTTCAAGCGTCACCAACTCCACGCTGCAAGCCCGGGGCGGGCGTGTTGGCGGCCTGATCGGCGACAACAACGGGGGCTTTGTCAGCGACTCGCTATCCGAGGCCACCGTGCAAGTATCCGGCAACGTCCACGCTGGCGGCTTTGCCGGCTATAACCGCGCGGGCGGCACGCTATACAACGTCAAGGCACGAGGCTCGGTCACACACAAAGGTGAATCCGGCAACGGCCATTTCGGCGGCCTGGTCGGCGCAAACGAGGCCATCATCGCGAAGTCCGCCGCCTATGGCCGGGTGCAGGTGAGCAGCGGCTCGGCCTTCTCCGTGGGCGGGGTGGCCGGTTACAACGGCGGGGTGATCGACCAAACCGCCGCTAGCGGCCACGTCAGCGGGGGCCATCACAGCGCGGTCGGTGGGCTGGTGGGTTACAACAACGGCAGGCTTACCAACACCGAGGCCAACGGCAACGTTTCCGGCCGGGATCGGGGCGACGTGGGGGGCCTGGTGGGCGTGAACCGCGGGACGATCCACCAAGCCGTGTCGCGCGGCACTGTTCGCGGTGAATACAAGAGCCGCATCGGCGGTCTGGTCGGCAGAAACCTGGTCACCGCGGAAATCCAGGGCGGCACCGCACAGGGCAACATCAGTGGCGGACTGCACACGACGATGGGCGGGCTGGTGGGCGTGAACGAAGGGCTGATCCATCAGTCGCATGCGCGTAATAGCGTCAATTACTGGTGGGGCCAGTGGCTGCTGCAAACCCGCGGCGCCGTCGTGGGGCGCAACACAGGCACCGTCTGGTAAGGCGCTGTGGCGACATAACGCCCTGACATCAAGACAAAGGTGGCGCAGTCCGTTCGGATTGCGCCACCTTCGCGTGGGCGGCCGATGCGGAGTTGCCGACGCGGCGTCGCCGATGTCGCGTCGCAGCGCCTAGGGAAACTCGAACGTGAACTCCGCGGCGGCATTGGCCACGCCGCCTTCCAGGTCGTCGCGACCCACTGCCGTGCGGATATAACGAGCCGCCAAGGACAATTGCGCGCCGCCGTCCAGCGGGGTCATCGCATAATTGGGCCCATAGGCGCCACCCACGGGTCCGAAGCGCACGCGCTGGTCCTGCTCGTCAACCACGATGACGCCGATTCCCCGGGCCGGGATTTCGCCGTTGGCATTCCGGCCATACAAGGCCAGGACAGTGTCCGTGCCGGCAACCAGGCCACTCTTGGCCCTGAACTTGACCTGCGGCCGCGCAAGCGCGCTGCATTGGTTCAATCGGATGTTGAAGGGCCTGGGTGCTGACATCGCGCCCTCAGCGGGAAAATCCGCGACAAAGGCCGGCAGCATGTGCACCGGAATATTCTGGTGCGCGCCGGCATCGCACTGGTGCTTGATGGTGATACTTTGCGCGCCCGAGTTGGTTCCCATGCTGAAGATCTTGCTACCCTGATAGACAGAAGTCATACCGCAGAGCTTCGCCCCCGGCGGGTCCGTCAGCGGTGGATTCTGCCAGGATGGAATGCCAATGCCAATCTGCCCCGGCGCCGTTAATCCGGCGCGTTCGGTGAAAAACCCAAGCACCATCGCCGTGTTGGGCGGTACCCCCGTCACGTTCAGATTGCGCGGAAGATCTTCGGGCTTTGCCATCAAAACCAACTGCTGCACGTAGGCAAAGTACGCAAACTGCATCAACGCGCCAGGCCGAGGAATAATGTCTTGCGCATCCATGACCAGATTCGACGAAGGCGAGGAAACCTCGGCATCCTGAAACAGGATTTTCAAGCCTATGCCATCGACGTTGGTGTTGACGATGTTGTTCACCATGTTGACGGGATTGCGCCACGCGGCCGTGCCAAATAATTTGTGCTTCTCTTGCGCACCTGGCAGCTTCACCGGCTTGAACCGGATCGTGATCGGCGCCTGCCTTTCGAACAGCACCTGCCCCACTTGAGACTGCGTTGTCAAAGGTTCGACCTCGGACCATCCAGAGCCTGCCAACGCTGGAAACTCCTCACAATCGGCCGCCGCGAAGACATCATCCGCGGCCGACGCCCATTGCGGCGCCGCCAGCATCACCAGCATCACCACGCCAGCCCCCCATCCCTTTGGATGACGCATTCGTCTCTTGCCCATATTGATCTCCTTGGCCGACATGCCACGCGCAGTACTAGTCGTGTTGTCCGCCTTCAGTGCTTGTGATGGAAGCGTAGTGACGCCCGGCCTTCGATGATGTCGCCGTCGTCGTTGGCGGCTTGATACCGCAGTGCATCCTTGCCCCAGCGAGGCGCCGGCCCGCTGGGAAGCTGGAACCGCGTGCGGCCCAGCGGCGCGACGGTCAGCCCGCTTAAGGTGATGAACGAGCCAGTGATGAACTTGCCGGCAGCGCGCTCCCCCTCCAACTCCACCCGAGCCAACGACACAACATACGGCGTCTCGTTATGCGCCTCGATTTCGCCTTCGGCCGCGTGATACGTCCATGTCACCTTCCCAATGGCCTCACTGGCGGAACCCGGCAGGCCTTCGGGCCGATACAGCACTTTCATCCGCAACCGATACGCAAGCTGCAGCAAGTTCTTCTGCGACGGATCGCGCGCCGGCACTTCAAGGAAGTTGATCCAGAACACGGATTCCCGATCTTTCGGCATGGCTTCCCCCGTATGCCGCAGCAGCAGGCTCATGCGCCCTGCCGGGTCCAGCCGAAACACGGGTGGCGTCAGCAGGAATGGCACGGTTTCGCGGCTGGGGTCGGCGGTGAAATCGCCGGAATCCAGCCAGCTTTGCACCAGGATGGGATGCTGCCCGACGTTACCGGTGCGTAGCGTCAGCGACTTTTGCCCCGCCGGATAGATGAAACGCGTGCCGGTCACGACCAAATCCGCCTGCGCGGAGCGAACGGGCGCAATCACGCACCCCGCCGCCATCGCCAGCATCAACACCCCACGCCACCCGGCAAGCACGCCCGCGCTCATCGCAGGGACAGCGGCCCGACGCCGCCTTGCTGTGCCGGGGCTGGCTGGTCTTGAACGCATTCCAGTTCCAGGATGTCGTAGGCGCTGTCGCCGCGCGTGTGGCGAGCGGGCAATTCGTAGTCGATGTGACAGCTTTCGCCCTGGCCAGGCCCCCATTCAATACGCACGCTTCCTTGGTCGCTTTCGGCGCGCATGACGATACGGCTGCCCTGCCCCACCGCGCCCACGGCCATGCTGGTTCGTGGGTCGATGGCTTCGGCGCCGAATGGCAAGGGCGACCCATCGGCCAACTTGCTAAGGATCAACACCTGGCGCGCGCGCAGCGTAGGGTAGACCAGCTTGATGATGGCGCCCGCGCGGGGCGCGATATTCAACGAGCTGGTCTTGAGCTCAATGTCCACGGGCAGGTCGGCCGGGTCCACGTCAACCGAGTTCAAGCGGTAGGGGCTCAGGCTGCCCACCACCGCGTAGCCGCTGCCGTCCACGCGGTTGCCCCCATAGCCCACGCGCATGCCCTCTGCGTCCTTGGCCTGGACCAGCGCCACCGTTTCACCCATGGTCTGCGCCAGCGTTACGCCGCCGCCATGCACGAGCATGGCGCCGTTTGCGCTCAGGGACGCTTGCCGATACCCCCGGCCCTGCCCCACGCTGGCCGACACCGAGCCCTGCGGGAAGTTGTAGCCCACGCCAGCGTCCGCGGAATTGGCGTTGCTGCGGCCATTGTGGGCGGCCGAGACGGAATACGTACCGGCGCCGCGATCGTCCAACGCGCCGCTGACGCTGGACGACAAGCGCGCGCCGTCACGGCTGTCACCGGTGTAGACCGCGCTCAGGCGTGGCGCGCGGGAAGTCATGTCCCGGCGACCCAGCGGGATGGCGACGCTAAGCGTCACCTGCGTGCTTTTCGCGCTGCCCCCTCCGCCCCAATAGCTACCCATGCCAGCGCTATGGACCCGTTGCAGCGCGATGGAATACGACACGTCTCTCCAATCGTTGTTGTAGCCAACCGAGTAGTTGACGTCGCTGCCGGCCCGCGACCAGTAGTTGGCGGTGGACGCCGACGCATACATGCTGCCCAGGCTTGCGCCCAGGTTCTGGCTGACGTTCAGATCGAAACGGCTGCGCATGCGGCCATCGCCCTGGTAGCGGTAGTTGCGCGACACATTGCCCAGCGCCACCGCGTCGCGCAGGCCCAGGTAGCCGCTGGTGGAATAGCGGTAGGCCAGGAGCGAGAAGTTCGTACCGCTGTTGGGCAGGTCTTTGCTGTAGGTAAGCCGGTAGCTGGCGCCGGCGCGCTTGCCTTCAAGCGGCACCTCCGCGCGGGCGGCCGTCACGTCGGCGGCAAAGGCGCCCAGGGTGGTGCTCATCGCCGCGCCCAGCAACACCGAGCCATAGTGGTCGGTGAACGCCAGGCCACCGTAGCCGGTAACGGAATCGCCCATGCCACGTTTGAGCGTGCCTTGCAGCACATACGGCGAGGGGCCGCGCAGGCCCCGGTCAGCAGCCCGGCCGGCCGTCAGGCTGTACTGGGTTACGCCGGGCCGCAGCAGTTGCACGATGGTCGCGAACGGCACGACGAAGCTGCGCGTGCTGCCGTCGGCTTCCGTCACCTGCACGTCCAGGTCGCCGCCATAGCTGGCGGCGCGCACGTCCTCAATGGCGAAAGGGCCGGGGGCAACGGTGGTTTCATAGATGAGAAACCCACGTTGATAGACCGAGACCTTGGCATTGCTGTTGGCCGTGCCCCGGACGATGGGCGCGTAGTAGCGCAGGGTTTCGGGCAGCATGCGGTCGTCGCTGGATAACCGCACACCCCTGAACGACACGGCGTCGAACAGTTCACCGCTGGTGGAGCTTTCGCCCAGCAGCAACTGCGATTGCCAGGTGGGGATGTCGGTCTGCAGGTAATAGGAACTGGCTTGGTACTGCGCGCCGTTGGTTTGCGACCAGAACGCCGAACCGGTATGGCGCAGCCGCAGCGCGCCCAGGTTCACGCCCGCGTTGATGCCCGCATAGCCGCGCGTCATGCGCCGGCCCTGGCTTTCGGTCGTGAAGATGTTCGAGTTGTAGTTCAGCCGCGCGGCGGTGATGCCGCTATCCCATTGCGAGGGGTCCACCCAGCGGTTCGACACCGCCAAGCGTTGCAGGTATTCCGGGTACGTCACGTACAAACCAAGCTGAGCCATGTCGACGCGGATTTTCGCACCAGGTACGTAGCGCGACAGGTCATCACAGGACAGCTCGCGGGGCAAGGGTTCGACGCCGTCGGCGCGCGACACCTTGCCCAGGTCCAGCCCGCCACGTTCGAGCATGGCGGCGTCGTAGCAAGGCACGGCGCTGTCCTGGCCGGGCACGTTGCGAAATTCAATGTCGTCAGCGCCGCGCCATTGCCCGTTGAAGTAGAGGTCCAGCCGGTGCATGCCCGGATCGGCGAAGTTCGCGCGTTGAAAGCGGCGGGTGTCGATGGTGGGGCCACCGACTTCCTGCATCAGCATGTAGGAGTCGAAAATAGCGACCTCGTCTTGCGCCCACGCGTTGGCGGCGGCCATGGCGCAGGCAGCCGCCAGCAGGCAGCTCCCGGCGCGGGCGGTCACCCGGACACGGCGCCGCGTTCGAAAACGCGCGCAAGCGGAATGGCGAACCGAAGTCCGCGCAAGTCTAATGTTCATCAAACCGGAAAAGCTCCACCGACTAGGGCCCAGAGGAAGGCTCAATCAAGCAAGCCCATGTTGAGGGTGCGCCGTCCGCCGAAGTCGTTGATGGCTTCGTACTGGACGGTGGGTTGAGCTGCTTGCAAGCCGGCCGCATCCGAGACCAGCGCGAAGTTCGAGGTTCCAAACGGGGCGACCATGCCGTTGTCCGCCGCGATGCTTCGTTTGCCCGACACCAGTGCGATACGCGCGAACGACACATGAAACGGCGTGGGGTTGGTGACTTCAAGCTGACGCTTTCCGCCGGTCGTGCGCACCAGTTTCCAGGTCAGCTTGTCGGGCGCGGTGGCCGCCTCGTCCGGTATGGATGCGGGCCGGAAGAAAATCTTGATACGTGTGTGAAACGAAAACAGCAGCACATTCACGGCGGACGGATCGCGCGGCGGCGTTTCAACGACGTTCAAATAAAAAAGGCTTTCCCGGTCAGAGGGAAGCGACTCTTTGGTGTAGGTGATGCGAATATTGGAGGCGCTGTTCGGTTCAATCCGCATGATGGGCGGCGTCAGCACGAACGGCACACGGATCTCGGCGGGCTGCGCGCCTTCCTTGCCGTCGTCAATCCAGTTTTGCGCAAGCACGGGCGTGCTGCCGTTGTTGCGGATGATCATGATGGAATCGCGTGCGTCGGACTTGATGACCAGGCGCGTGCCTTGCAGCACCAGTGCAGCCTGGGCGGGAACCACCCAGGCGCACAGGACCAAGGCGAGCGATAGCACGTGCGCGAACGCATGACGGGCAAATGCCCCGGTGATCGTCGTCATGGCAGTGTCGCGCTTAGTTGTAGCGCAGCGTGTAGGTCACGTACGAATTGCCGTCACCGGTGCCCACCGTGGTGGCGGTCGGATCTTCAGGTACGTACTTCGCCGCGTAGTACAGCACCGCCTGGTTGTTCTGGACTACGGCCACTTGCGGGTTGGTATCGGTGATGCCCAGGCGGATGGGATCGGTGTTGGCGGGAGCTTCGGTGCGGTTGTTGCGGATCTGGATCTGCACGCCGGCGGCTGGGTCGCCGCCGCCCACTAGTTTCAGGTTACCCGTGACCTTATCGATGTTCTGATGGTGGGCATCGAACTGCAACCGTACCTTGGTGTCGTTCACGCAATCAGCCGAGCCATGCACCTTGATTTCGAAGTTTCGTTCAGGCGCCGATCCGCTCACGATGTCTTCAGGGTTGACGGTGCCAAACGAAGGCACATCGGGGTTACCGGCGGCGCCGCCCGAGCTGCCAGCAACGTCGCAGGTCACGTCGCTGATTGTGCCGGAGAAGTAGACGGTACCACCCGCGGCGAAACTCGCCCCCGGGGCCAACACTGCCACTAGCAAGCCGGAGGCGGCCAGGGATGTCAGGATACTGCGCTTCATGCGATTTCCTCTTTCAGGGATAAGAATGGCGATGGCACTTCCGTGCCTTGCTAAGCGTGCTCGAATGACCCGAAAAACGACATGCGTTTGGATCATTGCGAGCCCCTGAACGATACGATTTGCGCGCGAAGAATTAACTAGGAGGATGCTTAATTGGCGCTCTTATAAATCTGATATTTCGCGCCAAAGACGAGTCTTCGGCACTAACTGTATTGCTGCATTGCAAACCGCACTTAACACGTGCTGAGCAGCACTTTTCGAGAATATTGCTGCGACGCGCAAGCATCGCAGCACCCTTGTCTAACTGCGACAAGCACATGTCGGATGCAGGCTAGTTAAGGCCCCCCGCCGGCACTGCGCTTACCCCGGCCTGCGGGCGCACACGCAGCCACAACAACAGGCCGCACGCCAGGGTCATCAACTGCGATCCCACCAAGAGATAAAAGCCCGCCGAGTATGCAGCCGACCCCGGCGTGCTTTGGCTGGCCGACATCGATATGGCCGCGCCCATCATCGCCGGCATCATCCCGCCCACGATGCTGCCCACGCCGTTGACCACGCCAAAAGCGCTGCCGATGTGTTCAGGCCGCGCGTAGAACTGCATGGTGCTGGGGATGGCCGGGCTTTGCAGGCCCCAGAAAAACCCCGCCGCGGTCAGGCAGTAGATGGCGTGGTAGCGATCGTCGACGACCAGCGCCAGCGATACCGCCAGCACCACACCCAGGCTGCCGCCCACGAAAATCAGCGGCACCCGTTCGCGGCTGATGCGGTCGATGAGCAGCCCGCCCAGCAGCACCGCCGCAATGGTTGACCATTGCGGCATCGACGCCAGCCAGCCCATGGCGCGCAGGTCAAAGCCGCGCGCTTCTTTCAGGTAGCCGGGCAGCCAGTTGCCCACGCCCCACATATAAGCCAGAAAGCTGGAGGTCAGCACGGTGATCAGGATCACGTGGCGCGTCTGCATCGCGCCGCGCACCATGGCGGGCACGCGTCGCCCCAACACCTCGCGCAGCGACAGCCTGGCGGCGCCGCGCTGCGGCTCGCTGCCCACGGGCATATGGATGCACAGCAACACCACGGGAATGCCGACCAGCAGGTTGACCAGGCCCAGCACATAGAACGACGCCTGCCAGTCCAGATGCAGCACCAGCATCGCCACAAAGGGATAGCCCAGCGCAAAGCCCATGCCCGTGCCGCTGTTGACCAGCGAATTCGGCTTGCCGTTTTCATGGCCCTCGAACCTGGCCTTGATGTAGCAAGACGCCAGGGCAAACAGCGGCCCTTCGGACAAGCCCAGCATCAGGCGCGAGAACAGCAGCAGCCCATAGCTTTGATACAGCGGCGAGGTCATCGTGATGACACCCCACAGACACAAGCCATAGATCAGGCTACGCCGCACGCCCAGCATCGCCACGCAGAACGGCGTCAGAATGATGGACGACAGGCCGTAGCCCACCATGAACACGGTTGCCAACATGCCTTGCGCGCCTTTGTCGACGGCGGTCAGGCCTATCTGCTTCAGAAAGTCTGGTTGCGTGATCAACACGGACAGGTTGATCCGGTCCACATAAGAGATGGTCACGATCAGGAAGATCGCGACAACGCCCAACCATCGATTGGAAGTGGTTTGCATGGTGACCTCGGAGATGTCAGGAATTCAGGCCGAGCGGAGGCAGGCGCGCGACGCCTGGCCCCGCCCTGCCCGCCTTAGAAGGAGTGATGGATGCCGCTGGTCAGCACCGTCTGATTGCGCGTGGAAGACACACCCACGCCATTGATCGCCGCGTGTGCCAGGCCGCTACCGGCGCGCTGGTATACGGCCAGCGCGAACCACTCGGTGCGCTTTGAAAACTGGTGCACGTGGCTCAGGCTGAACAGGTCCCAATGGCCACCCGCGAACGCGCTGCGCGAATAGCCCAGGTTCAGCACCTTGCTGGGCCGATAGGTCCAGGCGGCGCCCAGGTCGGCGCTGCGCATGGCTTCGTCGCGCCCCCGATATTCCAGTTGCACACCGGTGTACGTGGCGTTTACGCGTAATGGCAGGCTGTCGAAGCGATAGCCGGCGCCCGCCCCCCAGATGCGCTGGCGGTCCAGCACGATGGGCAGGCCCGACGTCAATGTCTGCCCGAACAGCTGGGCCACGCCGGTGCGGCGCGGCAGATCTACATGCGCGCGGTCCTTGATCAGGGTGAAGGCCAGCGCGCCCGAGAAGCCGTCTTCCTGATAGCGCGTGAAGGTGCTGAGCGTGGTGGTGCTGCGCCCCCCCCCTGCCTTCGGGGTCATCGACGCAAATCCATATTGCACGCCCACTTGCCAGGGCCGCGCTGCCGGACTCATCAGCTTGATGGCGTTGTTTGCCTGGAACGTGTTGGCCAGGTTGTCGAGGTTGCCAGGATGGAACAGGAAAAAATTGGTCAGTTGAAAGCCATTGCTGTACTTGCCGATGACGTCAAACATGAAGTCCGGCTGATGACCCAGCTGAACGCTGCCCCAGCCGTCGCTCAAGCCGAGCCAGGCATTGCGGTTGAACAGCA